>CAYSYT010000037.1:0-17967 GCA_964435195.1 uncultured Christensenella sp.
GGGTGTAACCCGCCATTCGAAGGTAATATTATAGTATCGTATCATTATTTAATTCTCCTAAAATAAAAAATCCCGAAGAACGAAAACTTTTCGTTCTTCGGGACGATATTAACATACCGCGGTGCCACCCAAATTGACTTATTACAAGTCCGCCTTAACGCGTACTGACATACGCTCCGAATTTTTACGGGCACGGTACCCGTCGATTGCTACTTGCGTTTATTACGCTTTCGTTCGCCCTTAGAAGCCCATTCGGTAATACTCTTTTTATTGCAATCGCACCGCCTGCAATTCTCTTTGAAAAAGTTTATAAAACCTACTTACTCTTCCTCATCGGTTTCTTGTATTATATATCTTTGCATTTTGATTGTCAAGCAAAATATAAAAATTTATCGGCTAAATTTTTCTTACAATATTTTACAAATAAAGCAGGCGAACACGCAAGAAAAAAAAGATGCGACGAGGGAAATTACGATGGGTAAAAAAAGTTTTTTGGTTTTCGCGCCTGCAAAATAAACCGCCGCTATATAAAATACCGTTTCGGACGAACCGTAAATTACGCAAGCGCATCTTGACAGATAACCGTCGACACCGTAGGCGGAAAAAATTTCGGAAAGTAAGGCGAGAGAACCGCTGCCCGAAAACGGTTTTATTAAAACGAGTTTTGTAAGTTCCGACGGAATACCGAAAAAACTTAAAATGGGTGATAAAAGGTTGCTGAAAATATCTGAAAGTCCGCTTGCTTCGAACAGTTCGGTCATAACGAAAATGCTTACTAAATACGGGAAAATATTTACAGCGAAAGGTATTGCGGATTTTACGCCTGTGGTAAAGGTGTCGTACGGTTTGGCTTTTTTTATTATGGATATTATAAAAACGATTAAAAATATAACGGGAATAAAATAGGCAGACATATTTATGATTTTTTCTTTACTAAGATTTTAACTAAAAGTATACCGACTATCGACGAAAGCAAGGTTGCTAAAATTGTCGGAAGAATTATATCCGACGGAGAAGACGAACCCATAGAAGAACGCAAAGCAAGTACGGACGAGGGAATAATTTGTACGCTGGTTGCGTTAATTACGAAAAACATTGTAATTGCGTATTCCGTATTCGGATGTTTTTCGAGTTCTCTAACGGATTTTATTCCCATCGGCGTTGTTGCGCCGCTCATTCCCAAAATATTTGCAGAAATATTTAACGAAACGTAGTCGTTGGCTTTTTCGGGTAATGTTCCGAAAAGAAAGCGGTTTGCCGGTCGTAAAAGTTTTGCTAATTTTGTGGCAAGTCCCGTTTTTTCCATGAGTTCGAAAATTCCTAACCATATTGCATAAATCACAACCATTTTTAACGTCAACGAAAGTGCTTTTTCTCCTCCCGATAACATTGCCGTTAAAGTGCCGTCGGGGTTTGTGAAAATTAAAAACGACACGGAAATTAAAAGAACAAATCCGAAAATAATATTCATATTAAAATTTTATGTCGAATAATTCTTGAATATGATTTGAAAATGTGCTAAAATATATTAAAAATCTTATTCGGAGAATTTTAAATTGAAAGATAAATATTATATAACCACGGCAATAGCGTACACGTCGAGTAAACCGCATATCGGTAATACTTACGAAGCGATTTTGGCAGACAGTCTTGCCCGTTTTAAACGTTATCAGGGGTATGACGTTTTCTTCCAAACGGGAACTGACGAGCACGGACAAAAAATTGAGGAAAAGGCTTCCGCCGCAGGTATTTCTCCTAAAAAATACGTTGACAACGTTGCGGAAGAAATAAAAAGAATTTGGGATTTAGTAGGTGTTTCATACGATAAATTTATAAGAACCACTGACGAATATCACGAAAAACAAGTTCAAAAAATATTTAAAAAACTTTTCGACCAAGGCGATATTTATAAAGGTACTTACGAAGGTTGGTATTGTACTCCTTGCGAGTCTTTTTGGACGGAAAGTCAACTTGTGGACGGTAAGTGTCCCGATTGCGGCAGACCTGTTAAAAAATCACAGGAAGAAGCGTATTTTTTCAGAATGAGCAAATATGCCGACAGGCTTATAAAATATTACGAAGAACATCCCGAATTTATAACTCCCGTTTCGCGTAAAAACGAAATGGTTAATAATTTTCTTAAACCGGGTTTACAGGATTTGTGCGTTTCGAGGAGTACGTTTAAGTGGGGTATACCCGTTGATTTTGACCCGAGACACGTAATTTACGTATGGCTTGACGCCTTAACGAATTATATTACGGGCATCGGTTACGATGCCGACGGTAACAGCACGGAAAGTTATAGAAAATATTGGCCCGCCGACGTTCACGTAATCGGTAAAGATATAATAAGATTTCATACCATATATTGGCCGATATTCCTTATGGCTCTCGGTCTTCCGTTGCCAAAAAAAGTTTACGGACACGGCTGGCTTTTGCAAGACGGCGGAAAAATGAGCAAATCAAAAGGGAACGTTATGTATGCGGACGACCTCGTATGGTTTTTCGGTAAAGACGCCGTAAGGTATTACGTTTTAACAGCATTGCCGCAAGATAACGACGGGCTGATTTCTTGGGAATCGGTTATCGAAACCGTGAACGGCGATTTGGCTAACGTTTTCGGTAATTTGGTAAGTCGTACCGTTGCGATGAGTAATAAATATTTTAACGGTAAGGTTGAAAACCGTGCCGTTTCCGAACCCGTCGACGACGAGTTAAAACAAGTTGTTGTTTCCGCTTGCGGAAAAGTATGCGCTAAAATGGACGATTTTAGAGTCGCGGATGCTATTTCCGATATATTTGCGATATTCCGTAGGGCAAATAAGTATATAGACGAAACTATGCCGTGGGCTCTCGCGAAAGACGAAGCAAAAAAGGACAGGTTGGCAACGGTTTTATATAATTTGACGGAAAGTATTATAATCGGAGTTTCTCTTCTTTCTTCGTTTATGCCGGAAACCTGCGAGAAAGTGGCAAAAACGTTAAATATTCCGTTAAGGAATTACGACGAATTAACCGAATTCGGTTTGATGAAAGAAACCGTCGTAAGTTCGAGTCCCGAAATACTTTTCGCGCGGCTTGACGTTGCAAAGATTATGGAAAAGATAAACGAAACGCTTGAGTCGAGAAAAGAAAAATCCGAAGAAAAAGTAAAGGAAGTCGAAAAACCGATGATTGATATAGAAGATTTTTCAAAGGTTCAACTGAAAGTGGCGTTGGTTACTGCTTGCGAAAAGGTTGAAAAAAGTAAAAAATTATTAAAGTTAACCGTTAAGATAGGGGAAGAAACACGTACGGTAGTTAGCGGAATTGCGCTTTCGTACGCACCCGAATATCTCGTCGGCAAAAAAATAGTAATGGTTACAAATTTGAAACCCGCAAAACTTTGCGGAATCGTAAGCGAGGGTATGATTTTGTGCGCGGAAGACGGAAACGGAAAACTTTCTTTCCTTTCGCCGGAAATCGATATGCCTGACGGAAGCGGTATTTCCTGATGTTTATAGATACGCATTGCCATATCGACGACGAAAAATTTACGGATAAAGACGCGGTGGTAAAAGCGTTCGTAAAAGACGGGGTGGAAGTCGCTATAAATATGGCTTGCAATTTGCAGTCGTCGTTTAACGGAAAAACTCTTTCCGAACGTTACGAACAAGTTTATTACGGAGTAGGATTTCATCCGAGCGACGCGGAATTTTTTGACGACACGGACGCAGATATACTTGCAGTATT
This sequence comes from uncultured Christensenella sp., assembly GCA_964435195.1. Classification (GTDB taxonomy): domain Bacteria; phylum Bacillota; class Clostridia; order Christensenellales; family Borkfalkiaceae; genus UBA1259. Next base: position 3,733 of record CAYSYT010000037.1, read on the forward strand.
ATCGAAGAACGAAAAGTGCGTTGCGATAGGCGAAATCGGGCTCGATTATCATTGGGAAGGGTTCGATAAGGACAAACAAATTACGATTTTTATTAAACAACTTGAATTAGCGAAGGTTTTAAAACTTCCCGTTTCGGTGCATTGCAGAGACGCTACGGAAGATATGCTGAAAATATTAAAACAAAACAGGAATTTACTTACTTACGGCGGTGTAATGCATTGTTTTTCCGGTAGTGTAGAAACGGCAAAAGAACTTTTAAAACTCGGGTTTTATATATCGTTTGCAGGAACGCTTACTTTTAAGAATGCAAGAACGCTGATAGATGTGGCGAAGTTCGTTCCTGTCGAATACTGCTTGACGGAAACCGATAGCCCTTATCTTGCTCCGCACCCGTATCGCGGGTCGGTAAACGAACCGAGAAACGTGTCGCTCGTTACTGCTCGTCTCGCCGAGATAAAAGGCGTCGATATAGAAGAAACGTCAAATCGAGTTATGAAAAACGCAAAAAATTTGTTCGCAAAAATTAAAACAAAATAAAGTCGAATATTTCGACTTTATTTTGAATTTTCATTAGTAATATAATGATTGATTTTTTGTAAAGAAAGTTCTTTACGTATATAGTTTTTGCGCGGTGTTGTAAAATATTCGCGTTATTTACAGGTAAATAATGGAAAAAGATTTAAAAACTTTGTTGACTAAATACGGGTTTTTCTTTAAAAAACAATTCGGTCAAAATTTTCTTACCGACGAAGAGTTGTTGGACGGAATTGTAGAAAGCGCGGGAATAACGGAAAACGATACCGTTTTGGAAATAGGTTGCGGTGCGGGGGCTCTTACTCGTGCGCTGTCAAAAAAAGCAAAAAAGGTAATCGGTTACGAAATTGACGTTAAATTAAAACCGATTTTAACCGACGTGCTTGACGGATTTAACAACGTAGGTATTATATATAAAGATATAATGCGCGAGAATATGTCGGATTTGGAAAATCTGTTGGGTGAAAATTATATTTTGGTCGCAAATCTTCCTTATTATATAACTACGCCGATTATTATGAATTTTTTGGAAAATTCCAAAAATATAAAATCAATGGTGATTATGGTTCAAGAGGAAGTCGCTTATCGTTTAGTCGCTAATCCGTCTACTTCCGATTACGGTGCAATTACCGTGGCGGTTAATTTGCGAGGGGCGGCAAGTATAGTTAAACGCGTTCCGAGAGAAATGTTTTCCCCCGTACCTAACGTAGATTCCGCCGTGGTTAAAATAGACGTAGAAAAAAACAAATTTGAGGGCGTTGACTATATCGGTGTAAGAAACGCCGTTCGAACTGGTTTTTCCAATAGAAGAAAGATGTTGGTTAACAATTTAATGCAAAGTTATAAATTTAGCAGAGCAGTCGCCGAAAACGTTTTGACCGACGCGGGAATACCTCTTACCGTAAGAGGCGAAACGTTAAGTGCGGAAGATTATATAAAATTGTCCGAATCGATAAAAAAATATAACGGTGAAAAGTAAAATGAAAAAAATCGTTGTGGCAAGCGGAAATAAAGATAAAATAAAAGAAATAAGAGAAATGTTGCCTGAATACGATATAGTATCTTGCAAAGAAGCGGGCTTTTTCGGGGAAATCGAAGAAAACGGAAAATCTTTTTACGAAAACGCGCTGATAAAGGCAAAAACCGTTTCAAACGCATTAAATTTGCCTGTGCTTGCAGATGATAGCGGTATTTGCGTTGAGGCACTCGGTGGTGCACCTGGGATATACAGCGCCAGGTACGCAGGCGACGGAATAGACGCGCATAATAATAAATTACTTCTTGAAAATATGTACGGAAAGATTAACAGAAACGCTAAATTCGTTTGTTGTATGGTATATTATAAACCCGACGGCGAAATTATTTCCGTAACGGGCGAAACGCACGGAAAAATTCTCGATAAGGAGTATGGAAATAACGGTTTCGGATACGACCCTCTTTTTTTCAGTAACGATTTGAATAAATGTATGGGACTTGCGACGTCGGTCGAAAAAAATTCCGTAAGCCATAGATTTAGGGCTATCGAACAATTAAAAAATAAACTTTTTGAGGAATAAAACTTATGAAAATATTTGATAATATCGGCGGTTTAATAGGCAACACGCCGTTGTTACGTGTAAACAATATAATAAAATCCGAAAATTTATCTGCAGACCTTTTGGTTAAACCAGAACTTTTTAATCCTACCGGCAGTTCAAAAGACCGTGCCGCTTTATTTATGATTAACGATGCTTTGTCAAAAGGCGTTATCAAGGATGGTGCGACGATTATAGAACCGACGAGCGGAAACACGGGAATCGGTTTGGCTTCGATATGCGCTTCGTTAGGATTTAAAATTATTCTTACGATGCCCGATACGATGAGTGTCGAAAGAATAAGATTTTTAAAGGCGTACGGCGCTGAAGTTGTTTTGACGGAAGGCAAAAAAGGAATGAAGGGTGCAATCGAAAAAGCTTTGGAAATTAAAGAAAAAACGCCTAATAGTTTTATTCCGTCGCAGTTTGACAATCCTTCGAATATCAATGCGCATTATACGACCACCGCGAGGGAAATTTGGCAAGATACCGACGGAAAAGTAGATATTTTCGTTGCGGGTATCGGAACGGGCGGAACGCTGTCGGGTACGGCAAAATATTTGAAAGAAAAAAAATCGAACGTAAAAATCGTGGGCGTAGAACCGTTTGATTCGCCGTTGATTTCAAAGGGAAAGTTCGGTCCGCATAAATTACAGGGAATAGGCGCAAACTTTATACCGAAGAACTTTTTGTCAAATCTTTGCGATGATATTTTTGCAGTAACTACCGAAAACGCATACGATTATGCGAGAACGTTGGCGAAAAAGGAGGGGCTGTTGACGGGGATTTCTTCCGGTGCGGCATTATACGTTGGCGTCGAACTCGCTAAAAGAAAAGAAAATTACGGTAAAACCATCGTCGTTTTATTACCCGATTCGGGTGATAGGTATTTGAGTGAAGAAGTATACCGTTAAACGTGCGGTAAAGAATTGCAAAATTTAAACGAAAGAAGCCACCGAAAACTCGGTGGCTTTGCTTTTAACTTAATATTGAATTTACGCTCTTTCGACTTTTCCGCTCTTTAAGCATCTGGTGCAAACGTATTCTCTCGAAACCTTTCCGTCTGCGTGTTTAACGTTGACTTTTTGAAGGTTTGCTTCATACAATTTGGGGGTTTTGCGGTTAGAGTGACTAACCAAATTACCTGAAAGTTTACCTTTACCGCAAACACTGCACACTTTACTCATATCTTTAATCCTCCTGTTGAGAAACGCTTTTTATTTTAACAACAAATACTCTATCATATTTTTTTGATAAAATCAACAAAAATAAAGCGGATTTGATAATTTTTGTTAAAATGTTTTACACAAAAACAAAAAAATAATTTTATTTGCGCCAAAGTGTTGCAAAAAGATTATAAATAAGGTAAAATATAAATAACTTATAGTGAGGTTTTTATGTCTGTTAAAACTAATAACATATACGGCAAAATCGTGATATCGAACAGAACCATAGGGAGATTTATATCTCACGTTGCTATGGATTGTTACGGCATCGTTGAATTTACGCCCGCTTCTTTGGGTGAAGCCGTCGTTAGTTTTTTTAAATTCGGTTCCGACACGAAAGGCGTTAAAGTGCGCTCTTCGGGGGACCGTATTTTTATAGACGTTTCCGTTATAGTTAAATACGGTGTATCTATTAAAGCCGTTGTCGAAGCACTTAAAGAATCCATAAAATATAAGGTTGAACGTTTTACGGGTATGATTGTCGATACCATTAACGTTAACGTTTTAGGCGTAAAATCCTAACTAAATTTAATAAGTCCTTTTCTCTTTTGGAGTAATATATGCAAAAAAGTATAAACGGAGCAATGCTCAAACTGATGATTCTTACATCGGCAAAGCTCCTTGATATAAACAGAGCAAACATAGACGCATTAAACGTATTTCCCGTTCCGGACGGAGATACGGGTACAAATATGTCGCTTACTTTACAGTCTGCGGTAAAAGAACTTGCCAACTGTAAAAGCAATAATATAGGCGATATTGCCGAAGCGGTATCGAAAGGTGCGCTCCGCGGCGCAAGGGGAAACTCGGGCGTTATATTATCGCAAGTATTGAGAGGGTTTTGCAATTCCATTAAAAATTGTAACGAAATCGATACGAGGGCGTTTGCGCAAGGTCTTTTGAACGGTGCGCAAATCGCGTACGGCGCGGTTTCGAAGCCGAAGGAAGGAACGATGCTTACCGTTGCACGAATGGTTGGCGAACATGCTTCGGCTATACGTAATAAGAACAAAGATTTTGAAACTTTTTTGCCTGAAATTATAAATAAAGGTAACGAAGCGGTTGAATTAACGCCTTCGCTTTTGCCCGTTTTGAAAAAGGCGGGTGTCGTCGATGCCGGCGGAAAAGGTTTAATGTGTGTGTACGAAGGAATGTATAAAGCGCTTATGGGTGAATCTATAAGCGGCGGCGATATTATTCCTACGGATTCCGATTCCGAAGATTCGCTCATGGAACACGCCGACATTTTGAGCCTCGGTGCGATTGAATTTGCTTATTGTACGGAATTCTTTATTATTAACTTAAAAAAGAAGACAACGCTTGCCGATATCGAACGTTTGAAAGAAAAACTTATGACTATCGGCGACAGCGTTATAGTTATCGGCGACCTTGAATTGGTAAAGGTTCACGTTCATACTAATCAACCCGGCGTTGTTCTTACCGAAGCCTTAAAACTCGGTGAACTCGATAAGTTGAAAATCGAAAATATGTTGGAGCAAAACCGTGCGCTGCTTAAAAAATACGAAGAAGAAAAGAAAGAAATGGGTATGGTTTCCGTTTCTGCCGGCGAAGGCATTACGGGAATATTTAAGGATTTAATGGTTGATGCCGTTGTTGAAGGCGGTCAGTCAATGAATCCTTCCGCAAACGATATTGCAAACGCCGTTCAAAGGGTTAATGCCGATAACGTTTTTGTTTTTCCGAACAATAAAAACATAATTCTTGCGGCGGAACAGGCAAAATCGTTAGTGGAAAACAGGAAAATTCACGTTATACCTACGAAGAATATTCCGCAAGGTTTTTCGGCGGCGTTAGCGTTTAATCCCGATTTACCCGCCGATGAAAACAAAGCGAATATGATACACGCAATGGATTCCGTAACGGTCGGTCAAGTTACTTACGCAGTCAGAAATACGAAAGTCGACGGTTTTGAACTTAAAATCGGAGATATCATGGGGCTTGATAATAAAAAGATACTTACGGCGGGTAAAAATATCAGCGAAGTTACGCTCGGACTTATTGACAGGTTAAGAAACGGCGAAGAGTTGATAACTCTGTATTACGGTCAAGACGTAAAAGAGGAAGATGCCGTTGCTCTTCAAAACGAAATTCGCGAAAAGTACCCTGATTGTGACGTTGATATTCATTACGGCGGACAACCGGTTTATTATTATTATATAGCGTTGGAGTAAAACGAAATTCGGAGGGAGAGAGAAAATCTTTCCCTCTTTTTGAAAGATATACGGATTTTTATGGAACTTACGAAAATTAAAGGTATTAACGAGAAAAGAGAAAAAGATTTTAATAAACTCGGCATTTTCGATACTGCCGGGTTAATTAAATTTTTCCCGAGAAAGTATCTTGACCTTCGCGAACAACAATCATTAAAATTTGCCTATCATAACGATATAGTTTTAACTCCCGGTAAAATTTTAAGTCTTCCGATAAACAGATTTATAAATCGCCGCGGCGGTTTCGTAAAGGCGATTTGTGAACAGGAAGGTTACGTTTTTTCCGTCGTATGGTTTAATCAACCGTACGTGCTTAATAAACTTCAAGTCGGAAAGGAATATTTGTTTTACGGCAGAGTTCAAGACCGTTCGGGAGATATAAGTTTGGTTAATCCGACCTTTGAACTTTGTGAAAAAATTTTCAGATTAAAGGGGATAGTCCCTCAATATACGTGTAAAGGTTCGCTTACTCAAAAAACCATACGAGACAGCGTAAAAATCGCTTTGACCGTTGAGAAACCTCAAAGCATAATCCCTTGTGATTTACAGGCGAAATTCGGGTTAGACAGTCTTGAACGGGCGTATCGTCAAGTTCATAATCCGGACGGCTTCGACGAGCAGAAAAAAGGCGCTAACCGTATCGCGGTGGAAGAATATTTTGCATTGATTTCGGCGTTTAAGTTTATTAAAGGCGATAGAAATCAAGTAAGAATAAACAAATACGATTGTCCGTCTAAAAAGTTGGTCGAATTTATATCGAAAAGGTTCCCGTTTGAATTTACCGACGGGCAAAAATCGGCTGTTAACGATATTTTTTCCGATATGACAGGAGAGTCGGTTATGAACCGACTTGTTCAAGGTGACGTCGGCAGCGGAAAGACGGCAGTCAGTATGTGTGCTTTATTTATTGCGGTTAGTAGCGGATATCAAGCGGTTATGCTTGCGCCGACGGAAGTTTTGGCAAAGCAGAATTTCAACGCGGTAAAAAAAGCTTTTCCCGATTACAATATAGATTTGATAACGGGTTCTACTTATGCGAGAGATAAAAAGGCGATAAAAGAAGCGGCAAAGGACGGAATTATAAACGTTTTAGTAGGAACTCACGCGCTTTTGCAAGACGACGTGTCTTTTAAAAAACTTGCGCTTTGCGTTTGCGACGAACAGCAACGGTTCGGCGTAGCCCAAAGAAGCAGTCTTTTAAATAAGGGAATTACTCCGGACGTTTTGGTTATGAGCGCAACGCCGATACCGAGAACTTTATCGCTAATTTTTTACGGAGATTTAGACGTTACCACAATTCAGGATAAACCTAAAATGCGTGTTCCGATTCAGACTAATATTGTTCCTAAAAACAAGTATTCGGATATGCTCGGTTTTGTCCGTCGTGAAATTTTAGAGGGTAGGCAAGCATATTTCGTTTGCCCTAAAATCGAAGGCGACGAAGAAGGTTCTATTATAAGCGTTACGGAATTGTTTGAAGAACTAACCGAGCGGTTATCCGACGTAAAAATCGGATTATTGCACGGAAAAATGAAAGATAAAGAAAAAAACGCCGTAATGCAAGAGTTTAAGGACGGGAATATACAACTTTTGGTTTCTACAACGGTAATCGAAGTCGGGGTTGACGTGCCCAACGCTTCCGTAATGGTTATTTACAATGCCGAAAGGTTCGGTTTGTCGCAATTACACCAATTGCGCGGGCGTGTGGGCAGGTCGGATATAAAAAGTTATTGTTTTTTGTTGACTAATTCGGTTAGCGGCGTTGCAATCGAACGTTTGAAAATTATAAAAGACAATTCGGATGGTTTTAAAATATCCGAATTCGATTATAAACTACGTGGTTCAGGCGACTTTATGGGCGGTCGTCAAAGTGGAAAATTTATCGGTGATTTGGGTAATTTGGTTTACGATACGGAGTCGATTTTTTTAGCGAAAAAAATAAGCGACGAAGTTTTCGAGAGTGGAAAAAACATTGATTTGATAAAAAAAGTCGCAATAGAAAAATATAACGAACTTAAAGATATTGCAATGAATTAAAACGGCGGAATTTAATTAAAATCCGCTGTTTTTGTTTATTTTATACTCGATTTATATTCGCTAGGTGTCATTCCCGAGAACTTTTTAAATGTTTCCGAAAAATGAGAAACGGAATCAAAACAAAGTTTTTCCGCAATAGCGGAAAAAGTTAAATTTTTTCTAATGAGTTTTTTCGATTCGTCTATTTTAAGCTTCATATAGGTTTTATAAATACTCATACCGGTTTTTCGCTTGAAAGTCGTACAAATAAAAGTTTTTCCGTAATGCAAGGTTTCGCATATGTCGTCGAGTTTTAAAGTGTCGTAAACCTTCGTGTTTAGTATATGAACTATTTCGTCGTGCAAATCTCCCGATGCGGATATTTTCGAAACGAAAAATTCCGGAATTTGCCGTTTTCCGTTTGTAGCCCTTAACAGATAAATAAGCAATAATTCAAGTGAATTTTTTATAATTTGTTCGCCTCCGAAGTTTGGCGTTTCCTTTAATTCGAGTTTGTTGAGGTCGGGGTCAAAGTCCGGAATACGAAAAGTTTCTTCGGCTTCACTCATTATATTTTGTAGCAAATATCTGTAATTATCGCTCACGCCGTATTTTTCTTCGGTAAAAAGATTCATTGCTTTTGAAGTACACGTAAACGAAATAATAAAAACGTTCGGTTCACTGTTTCCGCTTTCCAAAAAGTGTTCGTGATTGGGTTGAATAATCAACAGTTCTCCGGGATTAAGAGTAACGGTTTTTTCGCCCGTGTTTACTTTTACAATGCCTTTATCGGCGTAATTTATTTCCCAAAAATCGTGAGATTCCGTTTTTGAAACGTACTTTTGCTCTAATTTTTGGTAGTGAATGGTTACTATTTTTTGAATGTTCAATATGTTTGCAAATTTATGTGTGTAAAATTTGCGTATTTTGGTGTTTTTCATATTTTGCTTTTTTAGTCTTTTTTTATTGTTGTTTCGTGCAAATCTTTACAAGATAGTTCGTTTATCCATATTATATCACGTATAAAATTTTTTTGGGGATTTTTTAATAAAATTTGCGAAAGATTATATAAAAAATGCGAAATAATATTGTTGAAATTTTACGTGGTTAAATATTATAATAAATATATAAAATTTACGGAGGATTTTATGGTTAAACCTATTTTAGAACAACAATTTTATCCTATGATAAAAGCAATTGAAGATTTTGACGTGCAAGTAAAAAAAATCGGTAAATCGCAAAAGATAACTTTTGTCGTCGAAAGAAGCGGCGGCTATAATTACGTTTACGAATACGACGCTTTTTGCGACGGTGTGAATGACGAACTCAATCTTCGTATGGCAGACAGATTAGTCAAAAGTATTCTTTGGGTTTGCGGTGGTTTTAAAATTTGCGTTGCGGGTAGTAAGGTTATATTCGATTATTTGAAAGACGCTTATTCCGTTAACGGCAGTCGTGCTTTTGACATCGATTTTATGAGCGGCGTTTACGAAAGACCTTTTGAAGTCGTTTATTTGGAAAACAATGAAATACCGAAACAAAAAAACAATTCGGTAAAAGTCGGCGGTTATTTAAAAGGTTGTCGTATCGGGTTCGATGCCGGTGGCAGTGACAGAAAAGTCAGTGCGGTAATTGACGGCAAGGTTGTTTATAGCGAAGAGGTGGTGTGGCATCCGAAGACTACTTCGAATCCCGAATACCATTACGGCGAAATTTTAACCGCAATGAAAACGGCAGCAAGTAAAATGCCGCGTGTCGACGGAATCGGTGTGTCATCCGCAGGGGTGTATATAGACAATAAAATAATGGTTGCGTCGTTGTTTATAAAAGTCGATAAATCGAAGTATGGCGATTACGTTAAAAATATGTATATAAATATTGCCAAAGAGATGGGTAACGTTCCGTTGGAAGTCGCCAATGACGGAGACGTTACCGCTCTTGCCGGAAGTATCGACCTTAACGATAACGAAGTTTTAGGGATTGCTATGGGAACGAGCGAAGCGGTTGGTTATATAAATAAAGACGGCGGTATTAACGGTTGGCTTTCCGAACTTGCTTTTGTCCCCGTCGATTTTAACGACACGGCAATGGTTGACGAATGGAGCGGTGACAGAGGCGTCGGTTGTAAGTATTTTTCGCAAGACGCGGTTATCAAACTTGCGGAATACGGCGGTTATAAGTTTAAAGAAGGTTTAACTCCCGCCGAAAAACTTAAAGAAGTACAAGCACTTATGGAAAAAGACGACGCGCTTGCCGAAAAAATATATTCGGATATCGGTATTTATCTTGCTTATACAATTCCGTTCTACGCCAAATTTTATTCTATTAAGCACGTACTTTTGCTTGGCAGGGTTATGAGCGGTAAAGGCGGAAATACTATAATAAAAACCTGTAAAAAAGTTCTTGCGGAAGAATTTCCTCAATTTGCCGATATCGATATTTCTTTGCCTGACGAAAGTAATCGTCGTGTCGGACAAAGTATTGCGGCGGCATCGCTTCCGGCGGATGTTGAATAAAAATTTTTTTTGAATGAAATTTTTGTATAAAAAAGATTATTTTCGTATTCACGATTAAATAATTGACGGGTGAAAAACGTTTTTAAGTGCGAATTTTAAATAATTCACCCCTTGATTTTAAAATCGTGAACGGAACAAAAATTGCATTTTTACTTGTTTTTGGCGTAAAAACGGCAAATTATCTGCAAAAAAATTACTTGACAATGAAAAAATTAAGGGTATAATTTAAAAATGACGTTTCATTTTTTTAGTAGCCTGAATAAAATATTTTTAAAAGGAGAACAGAATAATGAATTACAAAACAACTTTAATGTGGAGCGAAATTAACGAAACGGAAAATACTTTCCGCAATATTATCAAAAATAACGAAAAAACCGTTACCGATTTGGCAAATGAAATTAAGTCGAGCAACAAGACTCATTTTATGTTGTCTGCAAGGGGAACTTCCGACCATGCTATGATGTATTTTAAGTATATGTTGGAAATTTTTACTCCTTATACGGCAGGTTACGTTGCTCCGTCGGTTGTAACTTTGTATAACGGCAAGGTTAATTACGGAAACACGGTTTTTATCGGTTGTAGTCAAAGCGGTATGGCGGTCGACGTTAACGAAAGCCTTAAATTGGCGACCGAACAGGGTGCTATAACCGTATCTATTACCAACAATGAAGACAGTCTTTTGGCAAAAACCTCAAAATATCATCTTTTCTGTTCGGCAGGGGATGAAAAAAGCGTTGCCGCTACAAAGACATACAGTGCACAACTTTTCCTTTCTTGTTGGTTGGTTGCTAAACTTGCCGACGATAAAAATTTGGAAGCTAAACTTTTCGCGCTTGCCGACCAAACTAAAAAAATCAACGGAGATATCGACGCTTTAACGACCGAATTTGCCGACGAAACTTTAATAGGAATGAAAGGCGGGTTCGTTCTTTCGAGAGGTATTACTTATTCAATCGCATTTGAACAAGCACTTAAATTACAAGAAACCGGCTATAAGCAGATGAAGGGTTACGCTTCGAGCGATTTTTATCACGGACCTATGGCTATGGTAGACAAAACCACGCCCGTAATACTATATTGCGCAAAAGGTATTTGTGAAAATCTTGCCGCAAATATCGTGGCGGACCAAGAGAAGAGCATCGACAAAATGATTTCTATGAATGCGCCCGTATATATCGTTACGGATAATAAATTGCTTGCGGATAAGTATTCGGAAAAAGTTAAGGTCGCATATATAGAAAACACTCTCGGTGAAGAATGTTCTATATTTGCGTTTGCGGTATTCGCGCAAATGCTCGCTTGTAAGGTTAGTTGTGCAGTCGGCAACAATCCGGACGCTCCGAGAGTCCTTAATAAAATAACCATAACGAAATAATTATGAAGTGTTTTAAAAACGTTACCGTATATTTAGACGGTGCAGGATTTCAAAAATGCGATTTGGCGTTTGAAGAGAAAATTTTAGGTATAAACGCGTTTACGGACGGGGCAACGGTCGTTGCCCTTCCCGACGACGCGATTGTTTTACCCGGTTTTATAGACGAACATATTCACGGTGCAGGTGGCTCCGACGCTATGGACGGTACGGTAAACGATTTGCGTGTTATAGCGAACACGGTAGCAAAAGAGGGTACTACAGGGTTTTTGGCAACTACCATGACGCAAAGTCCCGCTAATATAATCAACGCTTTATCGGCTGTAAAAACGTATAGGGAAAAGATGTATTCTGACGGTGCGGAAATTTTAGGCGTTCATTTGGAAGGGCCGTTTATCGCTCCCGAACATAAAGGCGCGCAACCGTTGGAGTACGTTGCAAAACCTTCCGTTGAAGTTTTCGACGAGTATGATAACGCAAGCGGCAATTCAATAAAAATCGTTACGATTGCGCCTGAAATCGACGGGGCTGATGTTCTGATAAAACATTTGTCGAAAAAGGGAATCGTTGCGTCAATAGGTCATTCGGGAGCAAAAAATTCCGACGTCGTTAACGCGGTTAAAAACGGTGCGTTAAACGTAACGCATACTTTTAATGCACAAAGCGCATTGCATCATAGGGAAATAGGCGTCGTGGGTAGCGCGCTTTTGCTTGACGAATTAAATTGCGAATTGATTGCCGACGGTATTCACGTTTCCGTGCCTGCAATGAAACTTCTTGCAAAAAACAAATTAGGCAATAAACTTACTTTAATTACCGATGCAATGAGAGCAAAAGGTATGCCGGACGGTGAAAGTGAACTCGGCGGACAAATCGTTATAGTTAATAACGGCGAAGCGAGACTTAAAGACGGTACGCTTGCGGGTAGCGTGTTAAAAATGAACAGAGCAATCGCAAATCTCGTTCAAAAGGTCGGCGTTCCGTTTGAAAAAGCCGTTGACTGCGCAACTATAAATCCCGCCACCACTCTCGGCTTAGCAAACGACGTCGGAAGTATAAAGGTTGGTAAAAAAGCGAATTTTGCCGTTTTGAATAAAAATTTTGACGTTATAATGACTATTCGCGAAGGAAAAATTATTTACGAAAAAAAATAAAAATCGAGGTTTTTTATGGATTATATGAATAAGTACAAGGTCGTTGCGGAACAGTTTTGTGTCGATGGCGACGTTATCGATATTGTTCCTTACGGTGAAGGGCATATCAATGTTACTCTGTTGGTTACCACTACTGCAAAACGTTATATTTTGCAAAGAATGAATACTTATGTTTTTACTAATCCTTATGAACTGATGAGTAATATTTGTAACGTTACCGCACATTTAAAAGCAAAGGGACAGGAAACTTTGACCGTTATAAAAACGAAAGACGGTAAAGACTTTATGTACGGTGAAGAATGTTTCCGTATGTATGATTTTATCGAAAATACTATTACGTATCAATCGGTTACGGACGCTACGGTTTTTTACAACGCCGGTAAAGCTTTCGGGGAATTTCAAAATACTCTTGCCGATTTCGATGCAAGTAAGTTATACGAAACCATAAAGGCGTTTCACAATACGCCTAAACGCTTTAACGATTTTAAGAATGCTCTTGCCGAAAACAAGTCGGGCAGAGCGGAAAATTGTGCGCCTGAAATAGATTTCGTTTTGTCAAGAGAAAATACTTACGGCAAAATAATCGACGGCTTAAACGACGGAAGCATACCGCTTCGCGTTACGCATAACGATACGAAACTTAACAATATTATGCTCGACGATAAAAACAATAAAGTTAGAGCGATTATAGATTTGGATACGGTAATGCCCGGTTCTATGCTTTATGACTTCGGCGATTCTATTAGGTTCGGAGCGTCGACGGCGAAGGAGGACGAAAAAAATCTCGATATCGTTCATTTCGATATCGATTTGTTTAAGGCGTATGCGGAAGGTTTTTGTCTTGCAATGAAGGAAGTTATGACGGAAACAGAAAAGAAACTTTTACCGTATAGCGCGTATCTTATGACGATAGAATGCGGAATGCGTTTTTTGGCGGATTATATTACGGGTGACGTATATTTTGCGGTTAAATATCCCGAACATAATCTTGACAGAGCGAGGACGCAGATTAAACTTGCTTCCGAAATGGAATCCCGTTTCGACGAAATGAGCGATATCGTAAATAAAATATTTATGTAAATATACATTAAATAACGTATAACAAAAAAGACCTTGCAACTGCAAGGTCTTTATTTTTTAATAATTATTCAGCCTTTTCGGTATCGGCTTTTTTAGCTCTCGGCTTTCTTGTAGTCTTTTTGACGGGGGCTTCTTCAACTACGGGTTCTGCTACGGGAACGACTTCTTCAACTACGGGTTCTGCGGGAACGTCGGTTTTATTCTCGGCAATAGCGCTGTCGATTTTCTTTGCAAGTTTAGATTTTTTGTTTGCAGCGTTATTAGCGTGTATAATATTTTTTGAGCAAGCGGAATCTATAATAGAAAACGCTTTGGAAAGACTTGCTTTTGCTTCTTCAAGTTTATTTTCTTTAATTAAACGGTCGATTTTTTTAATTTCGGTTTTAAAAGCCGAACGGATTGCTTTATTTTGCTCGGTTTTTTTGTTGTTTACCAAAATTCTTTTTTTTGCGGATTTAATATTAGCCATTTGAAATGCCACTCCTTAAACTTTACTTTCTTTTTTAATTTCTAAATTATTTTATCATAAAT
>CAYSYT010000038.1:0-17135 GCA_964435195.1 uncultured Christensenella sp.
GAGCAACTGACTCTTAATCAGTGGGCCCAGGGTTCGAGTCCCTGAAGGTGCACCAGATTCATTAGCTCAGTCGGTAGAGCACGTGACTTTTAATCACGGTGTCCGGGGTTCGAATCCCCGATGGATCACCAAAGCAAAAAAAGATAGGCAAAACCTATCTTTTTTTGCTTTTTACATTTTATAAAACTTTGCGTTTGATTTTTTATAAATCAATTATTAAACCCGTATACAATTACTATTAAAGGCCATGGAAAAAACTGCCTTTTTCCTTATCGAAAATAACCGATATATTACTTTGATAACGTTCTTAAAATATGTTCGGCATACGATTTTGCAACGTTTACGCCCGTAACGGCTTCTATTCCTTCAAAAAAGGCGTTAGAATTAACTTCACACACGACGGGTTCTCCGCAAGCGTCGGTAAGCAAATCCACGCCGCAATAATCGAGCCCTATTATATCGGCACAACGTTCTGCGGTTTTTATAAAATTTACGGGAGGCATAACGGCAACACCCTTTCCACCGACCGCAATATTAGAACGAAAATCGTCAAGATTACGCCTTTCCATACAAGCGACCGCCTTACCACCGACAACGATAATACGCGTATCTACACCCGAATTAAACCCTATATACTCTTGAAAAAGATGCGGCTTAGTTTTTACTTTTTCTATCAGTGCAAGTAATTCTTGCCTATCGTTTGCTTTGTAAACGCCTTTACCCATAGAGCCGTAACTTTCTTTAACGATAACGGGAAAGCCGATTTCACTTGCGATTTTATCGGCGTAACAATCGGGAATTGTTTTTTCACGAGAATAACATAGTGCGCCGAAAACGGTTTTCGGAATTTTTATACCGTGGTTTGCAAGAAAGATACAAGTTTCTGCTTTATCGTCGCAAACCCTGATAGCCGTATGACGATTAAAAAGACGAACACCGCACCTTTCCAAAATATCGGATAGATATTTGTCTTTATCGAGATAAACTATAAAATCCGCGTCGGCTAACGACGAAAAAGTTTTGCCGTCAAACACCCCCGAACGCAAAAAACCGTCGGTTATAATTTCCGTTTCAACCGACAGCAATGCAAATTCTTCCTTTAACCTTTTTGCCTGACCGACGCTTTGCGCTGGAATTAAAAAGGGATTTATTATAATTTTACCTTTTATTTTTCTATTGATTTTTTCCATAATGAATCGTTATTCTCTATTTTAACGGAATTTCCCGTTAACTTTAATTATACATCACGTATAACCGTCTGTCAAGACAGAACGGGGTAAATTTTACGACGTAAAATTTTTTAAAAAAGTATTGACAAAGACTTATTTTGGTGTTATGATTTAGGTGTAAAAAGGATTTGGTCATTATGAAAAGTGATTAAAAAAATTTCCTTTACGCAAATAAAAAATCGGAGGTGCGGTCCAATGTACTCTAACGAACCAACCGAGCAATCGGAGTCCGTGCCGAAGGTAATTTACAAACAAAGAACGTAACGCTTCGGTAGATAACCCCACTTAAAAGACTGTAAAGAAAGTATCGTGCGGGAGAACAGAGCGTCGATAAAATCCGAAGCAACTCTGTTTGGGAATTATCGAATCGGCAAAAAAACTTGTTACGGATACAACTTAATAAAAAATCCCGCCAAAACGGTGGGATTTATTTTTTATATTTCCAAACTTGCTATTATTTTACCGTCGATATCTTTCAGCGTTAAAAAAGCGTCTTCCAAAATCAAATAACTGTGAGCGGTTTCCTTTTTAGGCAACGAAACCGACCCCGTGTTGGCGTATACCGTTTTTTGTTTTTTTTCGATAAACCCCGTATGGAAATGCCCGTATATAACGGCGTCGTAATAGGTTTTAGGCGGATTGTCTTTATTATAAACGTGTCCGTGAGTACAAAAAATCTTTTTATTACCGCTTATAATACACGCGTCTTCTATAAAATCGAATTCCGAAATCATCGTATCGACGGCACTGTCGCAATTACCTTTTATCACCAAAAGTTTTTCTTTCATTCCGTTAAGACGCCGAGAAACTTCCATAGTATCGTATTCGGACGGAAGCGGATTTCTCGGTCCGTGATTGTATATATCGCCGAGCAATATCAACAATTCCGCTTTTTCTTGACAAAACCTTTCCAACAAACGTTTAGTATAATACGCCGAGCCGTGCAAGTCGGACGCAATCAAAATTTTCATCTATACCACCGAATTAACCTTTTATTAAATCTTTTACAACTTCGCTTGCGACGATTAACCCCGCCGTTGCAGGAACGAAAATCATCGAAGGCGGTGCGTTTCTTCCGCTCGCTTTTTTTTCCGAATCCTCATTTTTGTCAACTATCGGTATTTCTTCGCTGTAAACCACTTTTAAACGATTTATGCCGCGTTTTTTAAGTTCTCGCCGCATCACCCTTGCCAAAGGACATACCGAAGTTTGCGAAATATCGGCGACTTTTAACATAGTCGGATTCAATTTTCCGCCAGTTCCCATACACGAAATTATCGGAACGCCGAATTTTTCCGCCCGTTCGATAAGGGTTATTTTCGCGCTGACGGTATCAATTGCGTCTACGATATAATCGAATGAAGTTAAATCTATTTTTTCCGCCGTTTCGGGCAAATAAAAAATTTTTTCGATATTTACGTTGACTTTCGGATTTATCGACAATGCGCGCGAACGCATTACGTCGACTTTATATTCTCCCAAAGTTTCGTTCGTGGCTACGATTTGACGATTAACGTTACTTTCCTTTACGACGTCGTCGTCGATAAAAGTAATATTGCCGATGCCACTGCGAATCAACGCTTCCGCAACGTAACCGCCCACACCGCCTATTCCGAATACAGCCACCGACGAATTTTTAAGCTTTTGATAAGCCTTTTCGCCTATAAGCGATTTTACCCTTTTAAAAGCGTCCATTAAAGAAGATAAATCCCCTTTTCGGCGTTTTCTTTTATACTTTCCTCGCCCCATACCGACGCTTGAACTTCGCCTATATGCGCTTTATTCAAGAAAAACATACAAAGCCTCGATTGACCTATACCGCCGCCGATTGTAAGCGGAAGTTTTTCTTCAACGATGTCTTTACAATAAGGGTTATCGAGTTTATATAATTCCTTTTTCTTTTTAAGTTGCTTTACTAAACTGTTTCCGTCAACCCTTATGCCCATAGAAGAAAGTTCCATAGCGCAATTCAAAGTTTCGTACCAAAAAATAATATCTCCGTTAAGTTTCCAGTCGTCGTAATCAGCCGCTCTGCCGTCGTGCGGGACGCCGTCTTTTAGCGGCCAGCCGATTTTATAAACGAAAACCGCACCGTATTTTTTTGCCACGGCTTTTTCCCTTTCTTTTCTACTTAAAGAGGGGTAATTTTTTTCTAATTCTTCGGAAGAAATAAAAGTAATATCTTTTGGCAAATCGTGTTTTAACGACGGATATTTTGCGTTGACCGCCTTTGACAGCTTCAAAAACACCTTGTAAATGCTTTTTACCGTCTTTTTAAGGTAAGAGAGTTTTCTGTCCTTTTTATCTATTATTTTTTCCCAATCCCATTGGTCTACGTATACGGAATGAAAAGCGTCTAAATCTTCGTCGCGACGAATTGCATTCATATCGGTATAAAGCCCGCTACCTACGGTAAAACCGTATTTTGCAAGCGCCATTCTCTTCCATTTGGCAAGAGATTGCACTATTTCAACCTCTTTACCCAAAGACAAAACGTCGAATTTAACGGCACGTTCGTAGCCGTTCAAATTATCGTTCAAACCCGTTTCCGGAAAAACGAAAAGCGGAGCCGATACGCGCGTAAGTTTCAAAGTCTTGGCGAGTTCCTTTTCAAAGGTATCTTTGATAAATTTGATTGCAATTTCGGTATCAATCAAATTCAAAGCCGACTGATATTTCATTTTATCACTTCCTCATATAACGGATATTTTTCTATAAGTTTTTTAACTTCTGCGCGAACGTAATCGAAACATTCTTCTTTTTTATTTATAACTTCGGTAATGAGTTCCGCTATTTTTCTGCAATCGTCTTCCTTAAATCCGCGGCTCGTAACACTCGGAGTGCCTATACGCACGCCGCTCGTAACGAACGGTTTTTGTTTATCGAAAGGTATTGCGTTTTTGTTCAACGTAATATTAACTTCGTCAAGCATTCTTTCCAAATCTTTACCGGTTATATCTTTGTCGGAAAGGTCCAAAAGCATAAGATGGTTGTCCGTACCGCCCGAAACGAGTTTTACGCCGAGTTCTAAAAATCTGTCGCTCATTGCCTTCGCGTTAGCGAGAATTTGTTTTTGATATTCTTTGAATTCGGGTTTTAACGCTTCGCCGAAAGCAGCGGCCTTCGCCGCGATAATATGCATAAGCGGACCGCCTTGCGTACCGGGGAATACTGCCTTATCTATGATTTTAGCGTATTGTTCTTTGCACAAAATCATACCGCCGCGAGGACCTCTCAACGTTTTGTGCGTAGTGGTCGTTACGAAATCCGCGTACGGAACGGGACTCGGATGCAAGCCTGCCGCAACAAGTCCTGCGATATGAGCGATATCGACCATCATATACGCGCCGACTTTATCGCAAATTTCTCTTATCCTCTTAAAATCGAATATTCTCGGATAAGCGCTTGCACCACAAACCAAAAGTTTAGGTTTAACTTCTAAAACCTGACGTTCCAAGTCGTCGTAATCTATCATACCCGTTTCTTCTTTAACTCCGTAGCCGACGGAATTAAAGTATTTACCCGATACGGTTACGGGGCTGCCGTGCGTCAAATGTCCGCCGTGAGCAAGACTCATTCCCATTATAGTATCGCCCGGTTGCAATACCGCAAAGTATACGGCGAAGTTGGCGTTTGCACCGCTGTGTGGCTGAACGTTAGCGTGTTCGGCGCCGAACAACTTTTTCGCACGCTCTATTGCAAGATTTTCCGCAATATCGACGAATTGACACCCGCCGTAATATCTGTGAGCGGGATACCCTTCGGCATACTTGTTAGTTAAATGACTTCCTGCGGCGAGCATAACGCTTTCCGAAACAAAATTTTCGCTTGCGATAAGTTCGATGTTGTTTCTTTGTCTTTCAAGTTCCTTTTCCAAACCTTCGTAAAGTTCGGGGTCGGAATTTTTCAATGTAGTAAAATCCATCATTTTGTTTTCTCCTGCAATTCTTTTGTTTTTTATAAATATTTAATGAGCATTTCCGAAAGTTTGGCTTTCGTGGTAAGCCCTACCGATTTTTCTTTAATTTCTCCGTTTTTGAATACTGCCAACGTAGGTATACTCTCTACGCCGTATTTAAACGCAAGTTTTTCGTTTTGGTCAACGTCTGCTTTTACAATAATTATTTTTCCGTCAAGGTCTTGCGAGAGTTCGTAAATTACGGGCGCTTGCATTTTACAAGGCGCGCACCAACTCGCGTAAAAATCAACCAAAACGGGTTTGTCCGACGCAAGAATTTTTTCAAACTCCTCCGTCCCGATTATCTCGGTTATCTCCACTGATATCATCCTCCCTGTTAACTATTCGCGTTATCACGGTAGAAAAGCCTTTAAGGTTTTTCAACTTTTTATCTATAAACGCCAAAATAGTATACCACAAAAGAATGGATATTACACTTAAAAGGAGCGTCCAAAGTTCGTTTTCCAAAAAAAGGAAGGTTACCGCACACGATAAACCTATCAATAACAGCGGTATGAAAAAAACCAAAATCACGCTCAAAAGTTTAAGATTTTCCTTTTTCTCTATTTCTACCGTATCACCGATTTTCGCGCCGATTCCGTTCATCGCAGAAAATTCCGTAAAGTTAGCGTTATTCGAAAACAGACACATTCCGCACTTGGAACATTCGTCTTTTTTATCAACGCACACGGTAGCGAACTCGCCTTTAACGGCTGTGATTTTTCCGAATTCTATCATAATTTCAACGTATAATCGACAAGTAAATCGATTTCGACCGTTTCTTCGTGTCCGTCGGACATTCTTTTTACTCTGACTTTACCTTCCGCAAGTTCCGAAGAACCTATAACGGCAACGTACTCCGTTCCTATTTTGTCGGCGTACTTAAACTGTGCTTTAACGCCGCGATTCATATGGTCGGTTTCGGCTACTATTCCGTTCAACCTCAACTTATTTACGAGCGTAAACGCGACTTCGCTTTCTCTTTCACCCATAGGCGCAAGATAGATTTTTACCTTTCCGTCGTTCGGTATTTCTACGCCTACGTCGGCAAGCAACAGCAAAAGCCTTTCAATACCCATCGCAAAACCTATTCCCGGAACGTTTGTTCCGCCGAGTTGTTCAACCAAACCGTCGTAACGACCGCCGCCGCACACCGTACCTTGCGCGCCGATATTTTCCGAAACGAATTCGAAAACCGTTTTAGTATAATAATCGAGCCCTCTTACTATTTTAGGATTGACCTTATATTCCACGCCCGATAAATCGAGAAGTTTTTTAAGCCGTTCGAAATGAGACGAACAGTCGTCGCAAATATAATCTAAAATAGACGGAGCGTTATCGGTGATTTTTTTACAATCTTCGTTCTTGCAATCCAAAATACGCAAGGGATTTTTTTCAAAACGTTCACGACAAAGCGGACACAACCCGTCTATATTTGCTTTAAGATAATCTTTCAAAGCCCGTTCGTAGTTTCCCCTACACTCCTTACAGCCGATACTGTTTATATACAGCGAAAGCCCCTTTACCGAAAGCGCGTCGAAAAAAGTTTTGGCAAAAACAATCGCTTCAGCGTCGATATCCGCCTGCTTAGAGCCTAAAAATTCTATACCGAATTGATGAAACTCACGCAGTCTGCCCGCTTGCGGTCTTTCGTACCTGAAACACTGTGTTATATAATATAACTTTACGGGAAGCGCGCTGTTAAAAAGTCCGTTTTCGACGAAGGCCCTTGCGACGCCCGCCGTTCCTTCGGGTTTTAACGTTACGCTTCTTCCACCTTTGTCTAAAAAGGTATACATTTCTTTATTGACTATATCCGTGCCTTCACCAACGCCGCGAAGAAAAACTTCGGTATGCTCGAACGTAGGCGTTCTTATTTCGGAAATTCCGAACCGTTTTGCAACTTCACGCGCGGTTTTTTCAATATATTGCCATTTGTAACTTTCTGCGGGCAACAAATCTTTCGTGCCCTTTGGTGCGTTTATCATAAATAATCCTTTAATTAAAGTATATATTTTTTAAGGTCTTTCGTCTTTCTTTCCCCGCCGAGTTTCTCCTCGACGTACTTTTTGTCTATAACCACCTCTCGAGCGGCAGAATCGTCGCCGGCGTTAAACGAAACTTCATCGAGTAAATTTTCCATTACGGTATGGAGTCTTCTCGCGCCGATATCCTCGCTCGTAGCATTCATATCTTCGGCGATGCCCGCAATCGCTTCTATCGCCTCGTCGGTGAATTTAAGTTCTACGCCGTCCACTTTAAGCAAGGTTGCGTATTGAATGGTAATGGCGTTTCTCGGCGTCGTAAGAATATCTATAAAATCTTGTTTGGTAAGACTTTTTAATTCTACGAGAATAGGGAACCTACCCTGCAATTCGGGAATCAAATCGGATACCTTGGAAACGTGGAAAGCGCCTGCCGCTATAAAAAGTATATAATCGGTTTTAATCGCCCCGTATTTTGTCATAACGGTAGAACCTTCGACGATAGGAAGAATATCGCGTTGTACCCCCTCTCTCGAAACGTCTTGTCCGCCCTGATTCGACTTTGCCGCAATCTTATCTATTTCGTCTATAAATATTATGCCTTCGTTTTCGGCGCGACGAATGGCTTCTTCGTTAACCGAATCTTTATCTATAAGTTTGTCGGCTTCTTCTTCCAACAAAAGTTTTTTTGCCTCCTTAACGGAAAGTTTGCGTTTTTTCTTACGTTTCGGCATAAAATCGCCGAAAATCGAACCGATGCTTATTTCTCCGCCGCCGGGCATAAGTTCCATAGATTTCGGAGTATCGACTACTTCGATTTCTACGGTTTCGTTATCGTAATACCCCTTTTTATAACCTTCCGCTATATTTTTTTCAAAAATTTCCATCGGAGTTTCGCCGCGGTCGAGTCTTCTGACTTCGCATACTAATTTTACGAGTTTTTCGTCTACGCTGGCTTCGGCTTTTTCCGTAACCTTCTTGAATCTTTCTTCTTTAACGAGGCGAACGGAACATTCGACTAAATCTCTAATCATAGACTCTACGTCCCTGCCGACGTAACCGACTTCGGTATACTTGGTAGCCTCGACTTTTACGAACGGCGCGCCGACTAATTTTGCAAGACGCCTTGCTATTTCGGTTTTACCGACGCCCGTAGGCCCTTTCATTATAATATTTTTCGGAGTTATTTCTTCCATTTCGGAAAGCGAAAGTCTACTCCTTCTATACCTGTTACGGAGCGCAATAGCGACAGCCTTTTTCGCTTCGCTTTGACCGATAATATATTTATCGAGTTCGGCAACTATTTGTTTAGGTGTCATATTCATAATTATTTATCTCCTTCTATAACTTCGCAAGTGATATGCCCGTTGGTAAATACGCATATTTCACTTGCTATGCCGAGTGCCTTTTTAACTATTTCATCGGCGGAATAATCAGTTTCCTGCGCAAGAGCGCGCGCCGCCGCCAAAGCGTAATTTCCGCCGCTACCGATAGCGCAAATGCCGTCGTCGGGTTCTATTACCTCGCCCGACCCCGAAACTATAAGCAAAGTATCTTTATCGGCGGTTATCATCATTGCTTCGAGTTTTCTCGCAACCTTATCGTTTCTCCAAAGTTCGGCAAGTTCTACCGCGCTCCTCATTAAATTGCCCGAATACTTGTTAAGCATACCTTCGAATCTTTCCGAAAGCGTAAAAGCGTCGGCAACCGAACCGGCAAATCCGTAAATTACGCTGTCGTTGTATATTCGCCTTACCTTTACCGCGTTATTCTTAAAAATCACCGATTGCGAAAGAGTAACTTGTCCGTCTCCCGCTATTGCCGTTTTGCCGTTTCTTTTAACGGCACAAATGGTAGTCCCCATAAATTCGCTCATTGTAATATCTCCTTTTTGAACATTTCTACGTATTTAAGACTTCTCTCCGCCTGCAATTTTTTACGAAGCGATTTATCCGCAACGGATACTTCCGACGGGGGAAGTATGCCGTAATTCGCATTCATCGGCTGAAAATTTTTGTTTTCGGTCGTAATATATCTTGCAAGCGCACCGAGAATCGTGTTTTCCGACACTCTGACGTCGCTTTTTCCGTTAATTTTCCTCTCGCAATAAATACCTGCCATAAGTCCGCTGCCCGCCGACTCCACGTAACCTTCGACACCCGTTATCTGCCCTGCGAAAAAAACCTTCTCCGCTTTTTTGGAAGAATAATCGCTATTAAGCGCAAGCGGTGAATTTATAAACGTATTTCTGTGCATAACGCCGTATCTTAAAAATTCCGCGTTTTTTAACGCCGGTATCATTCCGAAAATTCTCTTTTGCTCGCCCCACGTCAAATTCGTTTGACAGCCTATAAGATTATACATACTGCCGCCGCCGTCCTCTTTGCGAAGTTGCAAACACGCGTACGGCCATCTGCCCGTCTTCGGGTCGTCAAGTCCGGCAGGCTTAAAAGGTCCGAATCTTAAAGTGTTTTCGCCCCGTAAAGCCATAACTTCGATAGGCATACATCCTTCGAAAATTTCTTTTTTTTCAAATTCGTGCAGTTCGGTTCGCTGCGCCGTTATGAGCGCGTCGATAAAAGCACGATACTCTTCCTTATTCATCGGGCAGTTTATATGGTCGCCGTCACCCTTACCGTATCTGTCGCCGAACCAAGCACTCTCCATATCTATACTCTCGAAAGAAACTATCGGTGCGGAAGCGTCGTAAAAATGTAAACCGCCGCCGACTATCGCCTTAACGCTTTCTGAAAGTTTTTCCGTCGTTAACGGTCCGCTTGCCACTATCGTAAATTCGTCGACGTCTATTTCGGAAACTTCTTCCGAAACGAACGTAACGTTCGGGTGCGACTTTATTTTGTCGGTGATATACTTCGAAAACTCATCGCGGTTTACCGCCAAAGCGTTGCCCGCGGGAATTCTCGTTTTATCCGCCGCCTCGATAACGAGCGACCCGAGAACGCGCATTTCCTCCTTCAAAAGTCCGCAAGCGTTACCGAAGACGTCGTTACTTTTAAGCGAATTAGAACAAACGAGTTCGGCAAAATCAACGCTTTTGTGAGCAGGAGTAAATTTATTCGGTTTTATATCGTAAAGTTCGACGCTTACGCCTTTATCGGCAAGATAATACGCCGCTTCGCAGCCTGCGAGCCCCGCGCCGATTACTTTAACTTTTTGCTTCTGGTTCATATTTGCATTTTTTATTAGAACATTTAATTTTACCCTCGACGGAAATCAAATATTCGCCGCATTGCGGACATTTTTCGCCCGTCGGGATATCCCAACTCATAAACTTACAATTCGGGTAATCGGAACAACCGTAAAAGACTTTACCGCTTTTGCTCATCATTTTTTTAGTCGGTTTACCGCACGTAGGACATTTGCCTACGTTTTCCGCCAAACTAACGGTATTTTTACATTTTGGGTAATTGGAGCAAGCAAGGAATTTACCGAATTTACCTTCCCTCTCGACCATAACAGAACCGCATTTTTCACAAATTCTGTCGGTAGGTATAACGACCTTTTCGTTTACCGGCTTTATATTTTGGCAAGCGGGATAATTTGAACAAGCGTAATAATTACCGTATTTACCGCTGTTTATAATCATTTTAGAACCGCACTTTTCACAAATTCTGTCGGTCATTCTCGAATTTTTAACCTGATTTTCAAACGGGCGATAAAAATCCGATACTAATTTATGCCAGTCTTTTCCGCCTTCGCCTATATCGTCAAGCGCGGTTTCCATTCTCGCCGTGAACGATATATCCATAATATCAGGGAAGTATTTAACCAAAAAGTCAATCAGTTTAAAACTTATCTCGTTAGGTACTAAATATTTTTTTTCTTTCCTTACGTATTCCCTTTTTTTATCGGAAAGTTTCGCCATAATCGTCGCATACGTCGAAGGTCTGCCGATACCCTTGTCTTCCATATTCTTAATCAAGGTGGCTTCGGTATACCTTACGGGCGGCTTGGTGAACTTTTGTTCCTTTTCGAGAGCGATTAGCGAAAGTTTTTCGCCGTTTTCGAGCGAGGGTAAAAGTTTATTTCCCGTTTCGTCGTCCTCGTCTTTTTTAGTATCGTCGTAAACGGCGGTATAGCCCTTAAACAGCAACGTTTTGCCGCTCGTTTTGAAAACGTAGTCTTCCGCGCCCACTTCGACCGCAACGCTGTCATACTTTGACTCACTCATTTGCGACGCCAAAAAGCGCTCGTAAATAAGTTTATACAGCCTATACTGATTTCTGTCAAGAATATCTTTAACGCTTTCGGGCGTTCTTCTGACGTCTATCGGGCGAATTGCCTCGTGAGCGTCCTGCGCGCCGCTTTTCGTTTTGTAAAAGTTGGGTTTTGCAGGCACGTAATCGTCACCGTAATTCTCTTTTATATATTGTAACGCTTCCTTTTGCGCTTCGGCGGATATACGTACCGAATCCGTTCTCATATACGTTATAAGCGCAACGTTGCCCTTGGGCGTTTCGACGCCTTCGTAAAGCCTTTGTGCTATCTGCATAACCTGCGGTGCGGTAATATTTAATTTTATCGAACCGTCTTGTTGAAGCGTACTCGTTATAAACGGCGCGGGCGCATGCGATTTAACTACGCTCTTTTTTACGTTTTTAACGAAAAACGACGCGTTTTTCAAAACGTTTTCGGTAGCGGCGGCCTCCTCCGAGTTGGCAGGCTTATATTTTTTGCCGTTTTTCTCGACCAAAAGAACCTTAAAATTGCTTTTGCCGTCGGGTTTAACGTCCGCTTTCAAATTCCAGTATTCTTGCGGAACGAAAGCCGTAATTTCCCTTTCTCTGTCGACCACCATTTTAAGAGCAACCGACTGAACTCTGCCCGCGGAAAGATTTTCGTTAAGCCTCGAACTTGCGGCAGGCGATATGCTGTAACCGACTATTCTGTCGAGAACTCTTCGAGCCTGTTGCGCGTCGACT
The DNA here is from genome assembly GCA_964435195.1 of uncultured Christensenella sp. GTDB lineage: Bacteria > Bacillota > Clostridia > Christensenellales > Borkfalkiaceae > UBA1259. Next base: position 12,116 of record CAYSYT010000038.1, read on the forward strand.
AAATTCATATCGATTTTTCTCGGGTTTTCAAGTGCTTTTTTTACCGCTCTTTCGGTAATTTCGTTAAATTCGATTCTGTGAACCGCATCGTCCGACAACCCCAAGACTTCTTTTAAATGCCAAGAAATCGCTTCACCCTCTCTGTCAGGGTCGGTTGCAAGATAAATTTTTTCGGCTTTTTTCGCTTCGTTTTCAAGCCTTTTTATATCGTTCTTTTTGTCGGGCGAAACCACGTAATACGGCTCGAAATTTTTAGCGACGTTGATACCCATATAATTGACGGGTAAATCCCTTACGTGCCCTTTCGACGCGTCTACCTTATATTCGCCTTTCAAAAATTTTTCTATCGTTTTCGCTTTATGCGGAGATTCCACTATAATTAACTGCATTTATTCCTCCGAACGGTTACGGCAAAGCCCGTAAACGTTTATTCCGTTTTTTACTATTATTCCCTTAATTTCCAACATAGAAAGTACGGGTGAAATTTCAAATATTTTTTTACCGAGAGCGCTACAAATTTTATCTATATGCACGCCGCCCTCCGAAAGTACTTCTACTATCGCTTTTTCGGTTTCGGAAAGTATAACTTCCCGTCTTTCGGTTTTTATACCGTAATAATCGGTTATGTCGCGAGGCGTGTCCGTAAGCATTGCGCCGCGTTTTATAAGTTCGTTACACCCCACTCCAGAAGAAACGCCTATTCCGTACGGCACGGCGAATACGTCTCTGCCGAACTCTTCCGCGTATTCGGCGGTATAAAACGTTCCGCTCGGCTTACCGCCGCTGACGATTAAAACGCCGCGCGATAAGCCCGCTATTATTCTGTTCCGTATCGGAAAAAGATACGGCTTTGGTGCGACTTCGGGCGGTTGTTCGGATATAACCAAACCGTTTTCCGACAAAACGTTTAATAAATTTTCGTGCGATTTGGGGTATACGTTATCGAACCCGCCGGCTATGACCGAAACGGCTTTCGCCTTTTTCTTAACTGCGGTTTCTATAACCGTTTTATCGACTCCTTCGGCAATGCCGGTAACGGGAGTAAACCCTGCGTCGATAAGTTCTTCGGTGTAATTTTCGGCAATTCTTATCGACAGCGGAAGACTTTTTCTGCTACCGACTATTCCGAATTTGTTTTCGGTTTTTAACAGAGAAACGTCTCCCTTACAATATAATACGAGCGGCGGACAAGTAATATTCTTCAACGCTTCGGGGTAGCCGTCGGAAGCAACCGTTACCGCGGTAACGGTCTTTCTTTCAAGACTTTCCAAAACGTAATCCAAATACGTTTGGTTAGCCGAAGCGAGAATAAGCGAATATTTGTCTTTACCGACGTTGTTTTCGATATACTCGCGACCGCTTTCAATAAGTGCCTTTATATCTTTTTTGCCGTCTATTAACTTATACAACTCTTGCTTGTGCAAGTATTCAAGCCCCAAAAAACTGTCGAGCCACAGCAGAGAAAGTTCACAAACCGAAAATTTACCCATTAGCAGATGTTCCCTTTTAAGAATGTCTGTAACTTATCGCTTCCAAAATATGCTCGGGGCGAATTTCGTCGCTTTGCGCCATATCCGCAACCGTTCTTGCAACTTTTATTATTCGACTTCTCGCACGTGGCGACAAACCAAGACTTTCGTATGCGTTTTTAAGAATTTTTTCACATTCGGAATTTAACTTACAATACTTTTTCAAATGCTTTTCACCCATATCGGCGTTGGTCATAATTCCGTCCTCCTTAAACCTCTCCTTTTGAATAAGACGAGTTCTGTTAACCCTCTTTCTGACGTCTTCCGAACGTTCGCACTCTTCTTCGTCGGCAAGTTCGGCGTATTTTACGCTGTCAACCTGTATTTGCAAATCTATTCTGTCAAGAAGCGGACCCGAAATTCTCGCTTTATACTTTGCGATTGCCGACGCCGAGCAGGTGCAAATTTTATCTTCAGAACCGTAATTGCCGCAAGGACATGGATTCATACTTCCGCAAAGCATAAAATTAGCAGGATACTCCGCGCTTCCCGTCACTCTTGAAATAGTTATCACGCCGTCTTCTAACGGTTACCGCAAAGATTCGAGCGCCGAACGGGAATATTCCGGCATTTCGTCCAAAAACAATACTCCGTTGTGCGCGAGGCTTATTTCCCCGGGGCGAAGATTTGCACCGCCGCCCGTTAGAGCAATCCTCGTGGTAGTGTGGTGCGGACTTCTGAAAGGCCGCGTATAAACGATACCTTCGACGTCCTTCAATGCGCCTGCAACCGAATGAATTTTCGTAGTGTCGAGCGCTTCCTTGAAACTCATATCGGGCATTATGGTAGGTATACATTTCGCAAGCATAGTTTTACCCGTACCCGGCGCACCGACGAAAATAAGATTGTGTCCGCCGGAAACCGCAACTTCCAAAGCGCGTTTCGCGACTTTTTGACCCTTTACGTAAGCCAAGTCGCTATCGTATGCGGTACGATTGTTTTCTACCGTAAACCCCGATTTTTCAACGGGTTGCAAAGGCTTTAATCCCGAAAGATGGTCTATCGTTTCACCGAGCGATTTTACAGCCACCGCCGTTATTCCGTCCACGAAAGAAGCCTCGCAAGCATTATCGAAAGGAATAATGAAATTTTTATATCCCTCGGACAATGCGGAAATTATCATAGGCAAAACGCCGTTTATCCTTCTAACGCTTCCGTCGAGCGATAATTCTCCGAGGAAAACCGTATCTTTTACGTCGGCAAGAAGTTGTCCGCTTGCCTTCAAAACACCGACGGCGATAGCCAAATCCAAAGCCGACCCTTCTTTCTTTACGTCGGCGGGAGCAAGGTTAGACGTTATTCTCTGCGTCGGAACTTTTCTGCCGCTGTTTTTTATCGCCGTACGAACTCTTTCTTTGGATTCTTTCACGGCGGTATCGGCAAGCCCGACTATATCGAATGCGGGAAGTCCGTTACTTACGTCTACTTCTACGCTAACGGGTATACCTTTTAATCCTAAAAGGGCATAACTGGTTATTTTCGCTATCATATCTTAATCTCCGATTAAACGGCAATACCGCGTAAAAGATGCCAAGAGTAAAGCGAAGCGTTTGCATCCAAGCCCAAAAACGCGGGTACCGCAAGCCCGAAAGCGACTATCGACGCCGCCAAAACAACCGCCGTAATCAAACCCGTTACCGTAACCGAAACGCCGCCGACGTTAAACAACGGTTTTGTGTCCGCTTTTTCGAAGGTGTTTACGAGCCCGACGGTTACGCCGCTCATAAACACGCTCGATATATAAAAATCACCCGTTGAACCGATACCGACAAAATGCATTAAGTAACTTACCAAGAACGTTCCGACAAAAATAATATAAGGCATTATTACGCCGTATTTAACGCTTGAATCCAACCGATTTTTATTTTTATCGGTCAAAAGCAAAATAACGTAACATAAACCGTACAATACGGCGAATAAATTTATAAAAGTTAAAACCATATTACCGAAAGCGTATTTGCCGTCGCTTATGAGTTCAGCCTCGTAATTGACTACCCAACCGATTATCGAGTTACCCGTACCGCTTCCCGTAAAGCACTGTTTTAAGTGCGCAAAGGTATAATCGAACAAGCCCGTAGTCAAATAATAACCCGATAAGGTTTTATAGCCCGTCAGGAAAGATACGCCTAACAATAAAATCGGAAGCACCGATAAACTTATAATTCCGCAAATAAGCGTAAACGACATTTTTCTCAAATACGCGGTTTTTTCCGCCGACGCGTTATATTCAAACGAGTTTTTGCGACCGACGTACGCTTTATACTGTCTAACCATTCCGAACGCGAAAATTCCCGTAAACGCGATACCGACGTACGCCGACTGCGATTGCACGCAAACGGCAAACGCATAACAAAGCCCGCCGAACAAAATATTCAAATACGATTTTACTGGCGCACCGTTACTTATACCCTTTCTGACGAATTTATAAAAGAAATAAAAAGCAGAAATCAAAAAAGTCAACGTTATTGCGTTAACGCTTGAAGTAACCGCATACGTTAAGGAATATCCGCCGAGAGCGTACAAACCCGAGAACAAAACGCCCGCCCGCTTTTTACCGAAACAAAAACTACCGACGATATAAAGCAATATAACGTTCGCCACGGAGAAAACGAGAGGAATTATTCTGACTCCCAACGCGTTATATCCGAAAACGGCAGTACCTACGGACAACATATAAATTCCGAGCGGATTCGCTTTTTTGCCGACATAATAACTTCTGCCGGAACAGAAATTTCTGACGCCTTCCACGGTCAAAGCTTCCGTTCCGCTTAAAGCGGCGGAATTGTCGTAAGAGCCGTCCGTAATAATTTTATTCAAATCGAACGAGGCGGTTTCGTCGATTAAAACGTTTGCGGCTGCAACCGCGCTATCCGAACGGGCAAATTCGCTACTGTTTTCAATCGATGAAGTAATACTGTTTTTAACACCGCTACCGACTGCCGAAGCGGTTAAAACGGATTTTTCCCCGTTATTGCTACCCACGAAGGCGATTTCGTTAAGTTTTACGCAAGTGGTAACCGAAATATTCAGAGAATAATACGTGCGGCTCGCATAACCGGATACGTCGGAAGAATTTACGATACAAATCCATTCGCCCGTTTTCGGCGAAGACGGGTCGTTTATATAAGACCTGCTTTTTACTTGCCTGAAACTACCCGATTGCGACGACGCCAGCCCGCTTATAAAACTGACCGACGAATTGCCGTTCTTAAAATCCGCGCTGCCTACGTTAAGCCAAACGCTGTCGAGCACGTAATTATCGGACGAATAGTCTATTTTATAAATTAAAGTATTGTAACCGGTAGTGCTATCGAACTCGCCCGTTTGATAGTAAGTCGACGGCAAACCCGTACCGCCCAAGCCGAAAACCGCGATAACGGTAAAAATTATCGCAATAAGCCCCACGGTAATCAAATGAAATTTGCTTTTAATAAACTGCTTCATAAACCACCTTCAAGAAAACAATTCCCCTTTATAATAAACATTATATA
>CAYSYT010000039.1:0-16432 GCA_964435195.1 uncultured Christensenella sp.
ACGGTTATTATAACGACGGTTCTTCATTGCGCGAGTTGGGTAAAGTGGAATATTCTACTTTTAAGGGAAACAATTACGTTCATATTGCTCCGCAAGGGGATTCCGTTACCGTTACGGTAAACGGTGTGTGTTTGAATTCTAAATGCGATTATTCTTCCGTTCAAATCGACGGCTTTAGCACGGCTAAAAAAACGTACGTTAGTTATAAAGTTAGCGATAATAATTATTTGAACGTTACGAACGTAATAAATTTTGCCGATTTCGACGGTTACGATAAATCGGTAATGTTAAACGTTAACAATTACATTACCAACGACGGCTCAGTTACGGGAACGACGGAAGGCGTTAAACTTGACGGAACCGTTGCTTACCTTTTACCGATAGATTTTTCGTCTAGATTTTCTTTCGTATTCGATTTTAACGCTTTCCCCGACGGCGCGTCGGTAGACGTCGCTTTTACGGCAACGCCTGGTTTAGTTAATTTCAACACTAAAACGAAAAAAGGACTTTATTATAATTTTAAGGTAGAAGGTACCAATCTTCTTGTTTCGGGCTATTATCAGTCGGGTAATGAGGTCGTCGATTTAACGCAACACGCACAATCTTCGATTATCGGCAGACACGGGTTCGGTTTGAACCGTAGAACTGATCAAGGTATAACGAGTTTCATTGACGGGACGGAAATTTTTTCTTCTCAAAATTATAACAGCGTAGTGCCTGCCGATTTTACTACGAACAATATGGTTTATATGTGCGTTAAAGTAGTAAAAACCGATTTTGTTTTAAGTAATATCGTTAAAAGTGACATCTACACGCCTATTTTGGTTAATCCGTACGATATGACCACTTATACGTTGCGTAACTATCCGTCGGAAGGTTTGGTCGATTCGGACTTCGTTTTACCCGATGCGATAACTTACGATGCGGTAGACGGAGAAAGACCTTTTAATTTAACCGTTTACGATTCCAACGGGAATACGGTGGAATGTTTTAAAAATTCGGAAGGTAAAACTTGTTTTAAAGTCGTTTACGAAGGAATTTATACCGTTATATACAATTCCGTCGATTACGCGGGTAACTCGACTTCTATAAAAAAATTCATAACGATGGAACTTAAAAGCGGCGCGCCGAAAATGTATTTTTCTAAATCGATAGATACTTTCGGAAGGACGGGCACGGCGATAAAATTGCCTAAACCTACTATACGCGTTAACGGAAAAACCGTTAGCAACCTTGACGATACTATAAAAATTACCGTAATTCATCCGTCGGGCGCGTCGATTACCAAAAACGTAAACGAATCTTTCACGCCTTACGATATGGGTGTTTACGAGATAATTTACGAAGTTTCTAATTCCGTCGGCGTTACTCATTATTATTTTAGCGTTAGAGCAAAAGCAAACGTAGACGAACAAGATTCTTACGAGGACGCTCTTAAATCCGAAAACTGGGTTAAATATTCCGATTCCGTTATGGAGGAAACTGCCGACGGATTGATGATTTACGGCGAAAACGCACGTGCGGACGAAGTCCTTGAAACCGCATATTGTAAATTGCAGTTCGAAATGTCAAGCGGCATCGAAATTACGTTAGATTTAACGGGGCTTGAAAATAAATCGGAAATAGATAACTGGTTTTCGTTAGGTATAGGCAGTGAGCCCGCCCACGGACATTTTGCAAATCAGCATAACGGTTATATATATTTTATGCTTTATTTCGAAGACGGCACGTATTACGTTAACGCGGCGTACAAATCGTCTAACGGAGGCTCTAACGGACTTTTCGGACCTATCGATATGGGTACGTCGGGAATTGTGACGATTTCCGTTGAAAAATTGACGGGAAGCACTACGCTTACTGACAACGTAAATATATATTTGAACCACAGAAAAACCGCTTACGGCACGGAAACTTTAATATCTTACAGCAACATTACCGACGATGAGAATTTTTCTTATTTATCGGTATTTAACTACGGGGTACAAGAAGGAATCACCGCAAAGGATTTCAAGTCTGCCGTAATAAGAGAAATTTCGGTGTGCGACCAAGAATCGCCCGCATATTCCTTTAACGGCGTATTGACCGAAAGCGTCGATATAGGCGCAACTGTTGTCGTTCCGAATATAACGTTTAGCGATAATTTCGATTCGGATTTCGTTTATTCCGTTATGCTTGTAAAACCTTCGGGCGACGAGGTTTTTATTTCTAACGGTAGTTTTGTCGCCGAGGAAAAGGGCGTCTACTATTTGGTTTTAAGGTCGTACGATAAATCCGGCAATTACGATATTTCGATTTTCGAGATAAAGTCGGGTATGGACGGTCCGGACGCGCTTACGATAGCGTTAAACGTCGGCGGTTCGGTTTTGGCTTTGGCTGTCGCAACGGTTGAAATTTTCTTCATAATTAAAATATTGAAGAAAAAGAGGAGGGGATGATTATGCGTAAAAAAATAATATCGATACTTCTTGTTTTCGTATTTGCTTTTTGTTTTTTGATTTGCGGTTGCGATAATTCTTCTACCGCAGGAAATTACGCAGCGATTTCCGAACCTTTTTCGGTGAAATTCCCCGACACCGTTACGTCGGTAGACAGCGGATTTGTTAATTTGCAGAAATTTAAAGAGCAGTCTTTATCCAACGACGCAAATTTGCAAGGGGTAATTATATGCCCGTATTATACGGTAACGTACGGCGAAGGCGAAAAATTGTATTCGTATTCCGTTCCGTCTTGCAGCAGTGAACTTCACTCGTTCGGCTATATCGAGGCAACGGAAGATATGTTTCCGTTGACCGTAACTATTAAAGCGGAATATACGGTAAACAGCGCGGTAGTGATTCCCGAAAAGTTGGGTGTTACGCCGAGTGTTAACGGCGGAGTCGTTACTTTTACCGTTAACGGATTTGATTCTTATACCGTGCTTTTTAACGGGAAATTCAATTTTGAAAGACCTTATACGATTTTTGTAAGAGAATATGAAGAAATAGAAGTTCCCGCAGGTTATAAACTTGTCGAATATCAGCCCGGTATACATTACGTCGACAAAGTTCCCGAATTGGAAAGTAATACGATGGTTTATTTGCATTCGGGCGCTTACTTAATCGCAAAACAGCCGAGTGTATATCTTGAAAAGAACACTACCGACTCTTTCGGTATGACTGTTTGGAACGGCTTTTTTTATTCGGTTGGTCAAAACAATCTTATTATTAAAGGTAACGGAGTTTTGGATTTATCAAATTTAACTTGGCACGCGAGATGCCCGATAAATTTTTCCTCTTGCTCTAATATTTTAATTGACGGTATCACTATTATAGATTCGGGTTCGTGGACGCTTTTTATGGCAGATTGTAAAGACGTAGTTATTCGCAACGTTATTCTCTTGGGTTACAGAACAAATTCGGACGGAATAGTTATTACTTGTTGTAAAAACGTTCTCGTTGAAAACTGTTTCGTGCGTTCGGGAGACGACCTTGTAGAAGTTAAGGCGACGCTTGCAACCGCGCATAATACACAAACGGGCGGTGAAAACATAGTGTTCAGGCATTGTCAAGCTTGGGCGGAAAAAACCAGATGCTTCGGGTTTATTCAAGAATCCGAATTAGACGTGGACGGAGTATTATACGAAGATTGCAGCGCTCTTTATCAAGATGCAACTTGGAATGATGCAATGGGTGCGTTTCTCGTAATCGTCGGCGACGGTTCGAACATAAAAAATATCAGGTTTAAAGATTGCGATGCTTATTACGTGGAAGGCTACGTTATGAACGTTTCGCTCGGAAAAAATGAATGGACTATAACCGACGAAATGGGTTCTATAAGCGGAATTACGTTTGAAAACTTCAAGTTTTATTCCTATTCGAAACAGGAAAAATATTCGAATAAAAATTTAGGTGTTCGTTTACAGAATACGAAAGAAGACGGTACGGCGGAAGATTTCCACGATATAGCATTTAAAAATATTACGCAAGACGGAAATAAAGTCGGGTCTTGGGACGAACTTTTAGTATATCAAATTGGCCCGTACAGAAATATAACGCTTGACAATATTCCTTTCGTGGCTAACTGATTATATTTGGCGCCTTTGCCGTAGGCAAGGGCGCTTTTTATTGTTAAGACTTAACTTTTAGCGATTGAAAAGTTTTTGTTTTTATATTGATTATTTTACCGTTTAATCTTGACAAGCAGATAAATAAAAGATTATAATTTTACAAAGATTATTTCGAGGTAGTATCGATGAAAAAAATGAAATTGAATTTTAACGCTTTAGGCGAATTTGCTCTTACTACAGGTTGCGAATATATCCCTCAACCTTTCGGTTTCGCAAATGGCGGAGTAACCATAAACGGAGACGTAGATACTCAACTTGTCGACGCTCCTCAAATTTCCACAGGTAACGTTATGAAGTTTGTCGGTAAGGAAAATAATTCTAACGGTACTAAAATTTCTTATTCGGTTATAAATAAAGCGTTAAAACTTAACGCTTACGTAAAAGAATTCGATAATATTAACGCAGTGTATCAAACGAGTGAAGTTATAGGTGAGTCTGGTTGTAATTGCACGCTTACTCAACTTTGCAGCGCTAACGTAAATAACGTTTGTTATGATGACGGAAATTATATAAAAGACAGACTTTCAGACGGTAGTATATTTATTCATTACTGTCAGAGCAAATGGCAGGGCGAAGGACAATGGCGCACAGCCACTCCCGAAGATTTAGGTGTTTATTATACGACTTCTCATCCGTGGGAGAAAAACGTGTTTAGGCTCGATTCGGCATCGTCTTGGAGTACGGGCGTATATTTTCCTTTGATTATTATTGAGGATAAAAAGAAAAACGAGTGTTGGTTTTTTGAAATAGAAAGCGGTTGCAGTTGGTTTTTTGAAATTTATGTTTGCGGCGGAACTTGGGCAAAGTTCCTTTCTGTAAAAACGGGCGGTTCGGACGAAAGATTAGGCTTTTCAAAAAAAATAACCGACAGAGTATCTTATTCTTCATGCGGTACGGTTTACGGCGTCGTTAAAGGCGGCTTCGAAGAGGCGGTCAGAGAACTTGTAAAATATAAAAGATTTTCTACAGTTGCGCCAAGCGGCGCGCCCGTTACGTTTAACGATTATATGAACTGCAACTGGGCTATCGAAAGCGTTGAAAGACTTGTCGGTTTAATAGACAGAGCGGCGGAAGCAGGTGCGGAAGTTTTCTGTATCGACGACGGTTGGCAGACCGAACAGGGTATTTGGACGGTTGACGATTCGAAATTCGGCGATATGAAGTTACAGGGAATTCTCGATTACATTCGCTCGAAAGGTATGATAGCGGGCGTTTGGTTCGAATTTGAACTCGTTCCGTTAAAATTAAAAGAAATGCTCGGTAGCGGCGATATTTTTCTTGTCAGAAACGATTCGTTCGTTGCTTCGCATAGACCTTTGGGTAATTTCCGTTCGCGCGCTTTACTCGATTACTTAAACGGATGCGTCGATAAACTTTACGATATGGGCGTTAGATTTATTAAAAACGACCATAATAACAACGAATTTATCGGAAGCACTAATTACGGCGAAAGCGCAGGTGAAGGGATTGAAAACAATAACAGAGCGTTTATAGAATTTATAGACGGATTAAGAACACGCCACCCCGATTTAATAATTGAAAATTGTGGAAGCGGTGCTAATCGAAGCGATTGGGGTACGCTTAAACATTTCAATATTCAAAGTACCTCCGACCAAGAAGATTACGTTGCGTATACTTCGATTTTGTCGGGTAGTCTTGCGCTTATGCCGCCGGAAAAAGCAGGTATTTGGAGTTATCCGTATCCTCTTGAATTTGACGACAGAGAATCGGGTGTCGTTCCCGAAAACAAAAAAACAGCGTTTACAGACGGCGAACAAACGGTATTCAATATGGTTAACAGTATGGTCGGCGCAATGTATTTGTCGGGTAGAATAGACCAAATGGACGAATACAATTTTAATCTGTATAAAGAAGGCGTTAAAGTTTATAAAAGTATTTATCCTTTTATAAAATCGGGGTATCCCGTTTGGCCGGTCGGTATGAGAAGAATGTCGGAAAGAACCGATAACGCCGTAGGTATTATAAACGAGAATAACGACGAAATGATTCTTGCCGTTTGGAATTTATCCGATACGGCGAGAGAAGTAGTTATAAACCTTACTAAATATCGAATGACTGACGGCAGCATAATATATCCTTCCGAAATAAAGAATTTTTCTTACGAATATAAAAATAATATTTTAACTTGTAAATTCGGCGCGGGTAAAAGCGCAAAACTTTTCAAATTTTATAAACAGGAGAAATAATTATGGCATCAAACTTAAACAAAAGCATTATTTATCAAATATATCCAACGAGTTTTTACGACAGCAACGGCGACGGTATCGGCGACCTTAACGGTATAGCGGAAAAGCTCGATTACGTAAAGGATTTAGGTGCGGATATTATTTGGCTTAATCCTATTTTCGTAAGCCCGTTTAAGGACGGCGGTTACGACGTAGTAGACTATTGCAATATAGATAAAAGGTTCGGTACGTTAGAAGATTTTGATAATTTGTTGAAAAAAGCACATTCTCTCGGTATAAAAATTTTACTCGATTTGGTTATCGGGCACACTTCAGACCAACACCCTTGGTTTAAGGCTTCGAAAAAAGAAAAAAGGAACGGATATTCCGACTATTATGTTTGGACGGACAGCATTTTTATAGGTGCGCCCAAGGCAATAAACGGAATGGCAAAACGTAACGGAAACTTCCTCGTTAATTATTACGCTTTTCAACCTGCGTTAAACTTCGGCTATTCTACGATAGACGAAAACAACGACGACCCGTGGGCAAGCAACAAATGGCAAATGTCTTATTTGGACGAAAGAATTAAACCGCTGCATAACGAAATACATAAAATTTTAGATTTTTGGTTTTCGCGCGGTGTAGACGGTTTTAGGGTAGATATGACGGCAAGCCTTATCAAAGGTGGCGGATTAGAGGCTATATCCTGGTTGTGGCATAAATTTATCGACAGAATAAAAGAAAAATACCCGGACGCTATTTTTATGGCGGAATGGGGGCATCCCGAAGATTCTTCGCAATGCGGTTTCGATATTGATTATTTCACTCACGAAAGTATAGGATATAACGATTTGTTTCACGCAGACAAGGGAACGAATCTTTTGCCCGCTTTCGAATCGGGACACAGTTATTTTGCGAAGGAAGGAAAAGGAAGTAAAAAAAGTTTTATTGATTACACGCTTAAACTTGCAGACGAATTGAAAAAAGGGAATTATTACAGTATTCCGTCCGGTTATCACGATATGATAAGGCTGTCAATCAATAAGAACGAAGATTTGTTAAAATGCGTCTTTGCTTTTTTACTTACTTATAAAAACGTACCGCTTATTTATTACGGCGACGAAATAGGTATAGAACATAACTTTAACGTAAACAAAGACGGCGGTTACGTCAGAACGGGAGCAAGAACGCCTATGCAATGGACGAACGGTAATAAGCGCGGCTTTACAAAACACGCAAGACCGTATTTGCCCGTAGGGAAACAAAAACGTATTAGCGTGGAATCTCAACTCGAAGACGAAAATTCACTCTTGAACGTCGTAAAAGATTTGATAAAAATACGTAAGAAATACGACGCTTTCGGCTTCGACGCTGAAGTTTCGGTAGATACGGATACGGAATATCCGTTAACGTATTATAGGAAAACCGACGGTCGTGAATTTTTCGTTGCAATAAATCCTACAGATAAGGAATACTCGGTTAATAAAAAAATCAGTAAAATAATTTATTCGCGTAAAGCCGAAGTTTCCGATAGTATGATAAAATTAGACAAATACGGTTTCGTTATAGGCGAGGTATAATATGAACAATGAAGTTAAAACGGTACATTTAATTTGTAACGCACATTTAGACCCGATTTGGCAATGGAAATGGAACGAAGGTATTGCCGCCGCCGTTTCGACTTTTAGGTCAGCCGCAAAATTATGTGAAGAATACGATTACGTTTTTTGTCATGGCGAATCTATGCTTTACGAAGCAATAGAAGAATACGACCCCGTGCTTTTTCAAAAGATTAAAGAACTTGTAAAAAGCGGCAAGTGGCATATAATGGGCGGGTGGTATTTGCAACCCGATTGTAATATGCCTTCCGGCGAAAGTTTTATAAGACAAATCAAGGTCGGCACGGATTATTTTGTAAAGAATTTCGGCGTAAAACCGACCGTCGCAATAAATTTCGACCCGTTCGGGCATACCAAAGGGTTGGTTCAGATAATAAAAAAATGCGGACAAGAAGGTTATATATTTATGCGTCCGTATAAAAGTCAGTTAAAATTACCCGCAGAACAGTTTTTGTGGGAAGGTTTTGACGGCAGCGTTATTAAAGCGTTCAGGACAGAAGCCTATAATTCGCCTTTGGGCGGTGCGGCAGACGTTATCGTTTTAAGGTCGAATAATCAAATCGAAAAAATATGCGCAGTTACTTGGGGTGTTGGTAATCACGGCGGCGGTCCGTCGAGAAAAGATTTACGCGATATTGAAAATCTTAAAATCGACGGTGTAAATTTTATACACAGCACTCCCGAAAGATTTATTTCGGAAATTGCACCGACCGAAAAGTTTACCGAATCGCTTCGTCCGGCTATGCCCGGATGCTACGTTTCTACGAGCAGATTGAAACATTTACATTCGGTTATTGAAAACCAACTTTATTTTACCGAAATTATATCTTCCGTTGCGGAATTAAACGGCTATAAATTAAATTGCGATTCGGAATTAAAAGATGCCGAAAAAGCCTTTTTGACTTCTGAATTTCACGACGTTTTGCCGGGTTCGTCAATAAAGGCTGGTGAAGATAACGGCTTGCAAAAATTGTATTATGCCCGAGAAATTCTCGAAAGAGTATGTAATCGTGCCTTTTTTGCGTTGACAAACGACTTGAAAGCGGCGGGCGAGGGAGAATATCCCGTTTTGGTATTTAACCCTAATCCGTATATTTTGGAAACCGACGTGGAGTGTGAGTTTACTCTTTCCGACCAAAATTGGGGAGATGGAAGAACTATTGCGGAAGTTTATTGTGACGGTAAAAAATTGCTGTCGCAAGGAGTCGTCGAAGATTCCGTAATCAATCTAGATTGGCGCAAAAAAATTGTATTTAACGCAAAATTGCCACCTCTTTCAGTTGCGCGGTTTGACGTTAAAACTTATCTTGATTTAGACGCAAAAGATTTTGAACCGCGTAAAGTTACGAGCGATTTGATTTTTGAGGATTGCGGAAGAACGGTTAAAATTTCAGCGGAAACGGGTAATATCGTTTCTTACGTCGTTGGTGGAAAAGAATACGTTAACGGTAACGGTTTTGCGCCTTATCTTTATAACGATAACGCCGACCCGTGGGCTATGGGCGAAAATCAATTAACCGAACTCGGAACCGACGGTACGGAAATATTGCTTTCTAATTCCGATAGCGGTATTTTTAAAGGCTTCGATGCAATGCGTATATCCGAGGAAGGCGCGATTTATACAAAAATCGAATGTTTTTATGCGTCCGATAACGTAAAAATCAAAAAAACCTATAAAGTATATCACGATAAAATAGACATTGACGTAAACTTGAACGTTTTCTATAACGACGTCGACAGTATATTAAAAATAGAAATTCCCGTTGCGGAATGCGAAAAATATATAGGTCAAACGGCGTTCGGCACAGAAGAAAACAAAACTAACGGCAGTGAATGTGTTTCTCTTCGTTACGTTGCGGCAAAATCGGGAGAAAAGTATCTTGCTGTTTTGAACGACGGAACTTACGGTCACAGTTTTAAGAACGGAGCAATTAGGCTTTCGCTTATACGTGGCGCAGGCTATTGTGTACATCCCATACCGGACAGACCTTTAATCCCCGCAAATCGTTACGTGAACAGGATGGACCAATGCGAACACGAATATTCTTTTAAGTTAACCGTTGTGGAAGAGGCGGATTTAGAGCGTATTGCCCTTGAATTTAACAGAAAACCTTACGCACTAAACGTTTTCCCTTGCGGAAACGGAGGAAAAGAATTAACCGTACCGACGCTTTCTAATAAAAATATTACTTTACATTCTTTTAGAAAGATTACAGGCGATAAATATTGTTTAAGACTTTTTAACGGTTACGATAGTAAACAGAAGGTTACGGTAAAAATAGGCGACGTCAGTGCTGAGTTTGTTTTCGGCGGCTATGAAGTTAAAACGGTTACCTACGACGGAAAAACGGTTATTGAAGACGATTTCCTTTGTTAAAAAAATTGCGGGTCGGATGGGGCTTTTATATGAAAAAAACTGTAAAATTACAACCGGTATTAAAAAGTTATATATGGGGCGGCAATAAACTCGAAAAATTATTCGGCAGACGTAACCAATCGGGGTGTGTTGCGGAAAGTTGGGAAATTTCAGTGCATCGCGACGGGGTTAGTTTGTGCGACGACGGAAAATCGTTTACTGATTTTTTGAACGAAAATCCTTGTTCCGTAGATAAAAACGGAGGAAATTTTCCTTTGCTCGTAAAGTATATCGACGCAAAACAAAATCTTTCGGTTCAGGTTCATCCGACAGACGATTATGCGCAAAAGCACGAGAACGATAACGGAAAAACCGAAATGTGGTATATCGTTCAAGCAGACGACGACGCGGGTATTTATTGCGGATTTAAGAAAGCTACCGACAAAACTGAGTTCCTAAAAAAACTTGCAGACGGTACCGTTGCGGATTTGCTTAATTATATTCCCGTAAAAAAAGGCGATTGTTTTTTAATCGAGGCAGGCACCGTTCACGCTATTTGTAAAGGTTGCGTCGTCTGTGAGGTTCAGCAAAACAGCAACGTTACTTATCGTGTGTACGATTATGACAGAGTCGATTCTAACGGAAATAAAAGACAATTGCATATCGAACAAGCGTTAAACGTTATAAATTTTAACGCATATAAAGACGTCACGGGCTCGGAACAATTTAAAAAGATTAACGGCGGACAAATAAGAAAACTTACTTCTTGTAAATATTTTTCTTGTTTTGAACTTTTGCTTGACGGTGAATATCGGCTTACTAACGACGAATCGTTCGTAGCGGTTAACGTTTTATCTGGCGAATGTGTAGTTAACGGAATAAGCGCAAGTTGTGGGGACAGTATTTTTGTTGCTTGCGGTGAAAAGATAAATATTTTCGGTAAAGCAAATATTATTTTAACTACAAAATAAAAGGAATGGTAATTTATGGAAAATAAAAAATGGTATGAAAATGCTTATAGACGTCATCTTATGGATATGCATATTGAAGACTGGTCGGATGAATTTTTTTCTAAACTTGATGTAGATAAATATTACGATAACCTTGTAAAGGCGAAAATACAATCGCCGATGATATATTTTCAATCGCACGTCGGATTGTGTTATTACGATACGAAAACCGCAAAAAAGCATAGGGGACTTGAAAAAGACAACAAGATAAAGCGTTTAATAAAAAAATGTGTTGACGGCGGCATGAAAGTCGTAGGATATTACAGTTTGATTCATAATACGTGGGCAGAACTTAATCATCCCGATTGGGCAATGAGATTCGATAACGGTTTATCGCATATTGAGGCAGGCGCGAGATACGGACTTTGTTGCTTAAACAATAAAGATTATCTTGCATTTACGGAAGCGCAGATAAAAGAATTTTCCGAACAGTTCGAAGGAATTTCCGGAGTGTTTTACGATATGCCGTTTTGGCCGATAGTTTGCCGTTGCGATTCTTGTAAAAAGCGTTGGGCGGAAGAGGTTGGCGGCGAAATGCCTTCCGAAGACGTTAACGACGAAAGATGGCTTCTTTACGTTAGAAAAAGTCAGGTTTGGATGGGGGAATACACTAAATGGATAAAAGATATTACGCTTAAATATATGCCTAACGTAACCGTTGAATTTAATTACGCAGGCGCGGTAGCTTTTACTTGGCCGAGTTGCGGTTCGACGGAACTTATAAACGACAACTGCGAATTCGCAGGCGGTGATTTATACGGCGATTTATATAACCATTCGTTTACGGCTAAATATTATAGCGACATTACAAAACATAAACCGTTCGAATATATGGTTTGCCGTTGCGATAACGTTTTGCAAGAGCATACCATAACCAAAACGCATAATCAATTACAAACGGAAATGTGTTTGACCGCCGCTCATCACGGGGCTAATTTCGTTATAGACGCCATAGACCCGAGAGGGACGATGGACGACCGAGTATACGACACGTTGGGGAGTATATTCGATTATCTTATGCCGTATGAAAAATATTATAAGGGCGATATTTTAGCCGACGTAGGAGTGTTTTTCGACACGAAAACTATTTTTAATACTAACAGAGGGTACGAGGGGTGCAATAGGTTCAGTGCGATAAATTCTACGCGTATTATGATTGAAAATCACGTTCCCGTTACCATTATTGCTAATTCCACTCTCGACAAGGCCTATAATTATAAGGTAATCGTTGCGGGTGAACTTGAAAATTTCTATCCCGAATACGAGGAAATATTTATTAACTACGTTAAAAACGGCGGAACGCTCTATTTGTCGGGTAGAAGCAATTTCAGACTTATGAAAGAGTTTTTCGGTGCGGAATTTAAAGGTTATACGGTAGAAAACAGAACGTTTATTCGTCCGGCTAACGGCAATAATTTGCTCGGTGAATTTACCGAAGGTTATCCTATGCCGCTTAAATATCCTTTGCCTATATACGAAGTTAAAGAACAAAACTCGGTAATCGGAAAAATTACTTTACCGTATACAAATCCTAATGATAATTTGCATTTTGCGTCGATACACTCTAATCCTCCCGGAATAGATACCGAACATCCCGGTTTAATGCAAGTTTCTTACGGTAAGGGTAAAGTTGTTTGGTCGGCAGCGGCAATCGAACAGGAAACGAGAACGGGCTTTAAAAAAGTATTTATGAATATAATTCGAGAGCTCGTCGGTAATGATAATTTCAGTTTGACGGCAAAACTTCCGTCGTCGGTAGAGGTCGTAACGTTTAAAGACGAAGAGTCGTTGTATATAAGTTTGATTGATTTGATAAATTACGAGGACAGAATCGTTAAGGATTATTCTTTGGAGGTAAAAGTCGATGCGTGCCCTAAAAAGGTTTTGTTGTTGCCTGCCGAAACGGAAATTGATTTTAAATATGAAGACGGTCGCGTCGTATTCGACGGAAAGACTGAAAATTTTTCTATGATTAAAATCGTTTGTTAAAAAAATTAGATACATGTTTTAGGAGTTTATTATTTTATGGCATTAAGCAAACATTTAATTGCAACAACTAATCCGATTGCAAATGCAGACAATATCGTTCTGTGGAAAGATTATAGAATAACCGTTCTTCAAGATAGATTGTTCAGAGTAGAAAAAAGCGTTAAGCATAAGTTCAGGGACGAAGCAACGCTTTCCGTGTGGTTTAGGAATATGCCTAAACAAGATTTTTCCGTACGATTAAGCGAAAATGAGGCGGTTATAACAACTAAACGTTGTAAATTGATTGTTAAACCGTCGCGCGCCGAGTGTAGAATTGAAATTGACGGAGAATTGCAAACTATAACCAACAAAAACAATTTGTTCGGAACGTATAGAACTTTAGATGTTTGCGACGGCGCTTATTATATTGATTTTGCAAAAAGCAAAAAAAATAAAATAAAATTAAATTACGGCGTTTGTTCTACGTCGGGTGTGGCAGTTATTAACGATGTTAATAGTTTAACTTTTCTTTCCAACGGTGAGGTTTCCTCGGAAGTCGGTGAAGGCAGCGATGAATACGTGTTCGCTTACGGTAACGATTATCGCGCCGCCGTAAAAGCCTTATATAAAATTACGGGTAAGCCACCGCTAATTCCGAGATACGCTTTCGGCAACTGGTGGAGCAGATATTATTGCTATACCGATAAAGAATATTTAAAGTTGTTAAACCGTTTTGAAGAGCATAACGTTCCGCTGACGGTTGCTACTATCGATATGGACTGGCATTATTCCGATTCTCTCGACGAAGAAAAACATATAACGGAAACGGGTAAAAATAACGAGTTTTACGGTTACAACAACGGTTGGACGGGGTATAGTTGGAATAAAAAATTATTTCCCGATTATAAAGCCTTCTTAAAAAAGGTTAAAAATAAAAACTTAAAGATAACGCTTAATTTGCATCCTTCGGTAGGTATTCGTTGGTTTGAAGATTGCTATACTGATATGGCAAAAGCAATGGGCAAAGACCCGTCTACGGGGGAAAGAATAAAATTCGATATTGCCGACACCGATTTTATAAATAATTATTTTTCGGTAATACATAAACCTTATGAAAAAGACGGCGTTGATTTTTGGTGGATTGATTGGCAACAGGGTACGGAAACGGCGATAAAAGGTTTAGACCCGCTTTGGGCACTTAATCATTATCATTTTTTGGACAACGCTTTATATCATAAACCGCTTATTTTGTCGAGATATGCAGGCGTAGGTTCGCACAGATATCCTCTCGGTTTTTCCGGTGATACGATTATATCGTGGAAAACTCTTAAATATTTACCGTATTTTACCGCGACGTCTTCGAATATAGGTTACACTTGGTGGAGTCACGATATAGGCGGTCATATGCTCGGTTATATGGATGAAGAATTGTATTTAAGGCACATTCAATTCGGAGTTTTCAGCCCTATTAACAGATTGCATTGTTCAAACGAAGTTACTACAACGAAAGAACCTTGGGTTTACGGTAACGGCACGGGTTTAATAGCGATGGAGTGGTTTAGATTTAGACACAGACTTATTCCGTTTCTTTATTCTTGTAATTACCGTACTTTTAACGACGGCATTGCGTTGATTGAACCGTTGTATTACAAGTGGCCGAATGAACAAGCCGCTTACGAAATGAAGTCGGAGTATATTTTTGGTAAGGATTTGTTGGTTGCGCCCGTATGTACTCCTTTGGAAAAAGACGGTTACAGTCATACCGAAGTTTGGATTCCCGAAGGCATTTGGACGGATGTTTTTACCGACGACGTTTATAAAGTAGGTAAAGGCGGCGTTAAAAAGACGCTTTTAAGGAAGTTGGAAAGTATACCTGTGCTTGCAAAAGCAGGTGCGATAATGCCGCTTTCCGACGATGAAGGTAATTTTGCGGGTAATCCTCAAAAAATCGAGGTAAGGGTTTATAACGGTAACGGTGAATTTTCTATGTTCGAAGACCGTTACGATACCGATTCGGGCGAGCGTTGTTTCACCGATTTTACGACAGAATACGTTGAACAAGGTAATCGCGCAAAACAAATTTTAACCGTTAAAGCGCACGGTGACGTTGCCGTTATACCTCGGGATAGAATTTTCAAAATCGTGTTTAAGAACGTTAAAGACGGTAGCGTAAGCGTTTACGCCGACGGGGTAAAAGTTGTTTCGGAAGAAATAATTTCGGATTATCTTACTGTGAAAATGCCTTTTAATCCCGATAAAACTTACGTGATAGAAGCAGAGTTTGAAGTTTTAGACGACGTAACTTATCTTAAAGAGAGAGCAAAATTCGTTTTAGTCGGAAGCGAAGGTAAAAACGAAGATAAATTCTGGAATTGTTGGGAACATTTGAAAAACGCAAAAAACGTTGAAGAATATATAAATATAGTCGGATGTTCAAAAGTCGAAGCGGTAGTAAAAGAAAAACTTTTAGAAACTATAATACGATAATTTTTACGTATTAAAACAATTATGTAAAAGGAATAGCGGATTAAAATCCGCTATTCCTTTTATCTGACGAAATTTGTTTTTATCGGTATTTCGCGTTCGGGCTCTTTAACGCCTGCTTCTTTACCTGCTTTAATACATTTGACAAGCCAAGCCATATTTAAACCTAACGTTCTCATGGTTTGCAGACCTTCTTCATCTTGTTCGGCTTGTTCGCCGTTGCTACCGTGGACCATATTCCAGTATTGCGACGATACGACGGGCATATTGCTAATCATAAAATATTTGTTTATTATGTCGATTGTAGCCGTCGTGCCAGCCCGTCTTGCAACCGCTACCGCCGCGGCGGGTTTGTTGGCGAAAGATTTTTTCGAATAAAAAACTCTGTCAAGTAAACATTTTAGCGTTCCGTTTAGCGAAGCGTAATATACGGGGCTGCCGACTATAAGACCGTCGGCTTCTTGAATTTTTTCGATAATCGTGTTGACTATATCGTCTTTTTTTACGCATTTACCTGTAGTTAAGCAACCTCTACAAGCGGTGCAACCGTAAATCGGTTTATCGCCGACGGTGATTATTTCCGTTTCAAGACCTTGTTCGTTAAGAGTTTTTGCTACTTCCGAAAGCGCGCGAAAAGTAGTTCCGTTTCGGTGAGGACTACCGTTAATCAATAATATTTTCATAATAAAACTCCTTTAAAT
>CAYSYT010000040.1:0-15340 GCA_964435195.1 uncultured Christensenella sp.
AAAAAGCGCGAAAATAAATCAAGAATTTTGGATGCAAGTGGTTAAAGAACTCAATTTTTAGAAATAAATTTTATTTTTTTGGTTAAAAATTTTAAAAAAAGGGTTGACAGTGGTCAAAAATTATGATAGTATTATGGTGCGTTATAAAGGAGGAAAAGTCTGCGTTTATGTCCGGTAAAAATTACACGCATCAATTAGATGCTAAAAACAGAATGAGAATACCGGCAAAACTCCGTGAAGAACTCGGCGCAAACTATTCCGTTACGGTCGGTTCGGGCGGATGTCTTTACGTTTATACGGAAGAACAAATGCAGGAAGTAAAAGCCACCTTAAAAAACGTAAACGCTTATAGGGAAAAACAGTTAAAAGCCGCAAGATTTATTCTTTACAATACTTGGCAAGCTGAAGAGGATAAACAAGGCAGAATACTTCTCCCTGAAAATTTGAGAAAATACGCAAAGATAGAGAAAAACGTAATAGTTTTCAAAGGACCGAACTGCGTTGAAATATGGAGTGAAGAAGTTTGGAACGATTATTTCGCCGACGTAAATTTTGAAGAACTTGCCGATGCTATCGACGAACTGAAAGATAATGACTGATTTTAAACATATTCCGGTAATGTTAACCGAATGTATCGAAGGTTTGTCCGTTAAAGACGGAGGAATATATTTCGACGGGACACTCGGCGGAGGCGGACATTCGTTTGAAATATTAAAGAACAGTTCTCCGAGCGGTAAACTTTACGCCACCGATTTAGATACTTACGCAATAGGCAGGGCGACCGAGAGATTAAAAGAATTCGAAGGCAGATTTACCCTTATTAACGATAATTTTAAGAATTTTGACAGCATAAAAGAGCGTTACGGGATAGAACTTTTTGACGGAATTTTGTTGGACTTGGGTGTTTCGAGTTTTCAACTTGACGACAGAAGCAGAGGATTTTCGTATTTGGCAAAAGACGTTCGCTTGGATATGCGAATGGATAAAGATAATCCACTCGATGCCGAAAAAGTCGTAAACGAATACGACGAAAAAGATTTGAAAAGAATTTTTTCGGAGTACGGGGAAGAGAGATTTGCCGGTAATATAGCGAAGAATATCGTTGCCGAACGCAAAAAAAACAAAATTACGACCGTAGGACAACTTACGGATATAATAGTAAACAGTATACCTAAAAAATTTCAGCAAGACGGACATCCCGCAAAAAGGACTTTTCAGGCTATAAGAATAGAAGTAAACGGTGAACTTGACGGACTTTACGAAACCGTTCTTTCTATGGCGAGGTCGTTAAACAAGGGGGGAAGGATAGTTATATTAACCTTTCATTCCTTAGAAGACAGAATTGTCAAAAGGGCGTTTAAGGAACTTGAATGCGATTGTATTTGCGATAAAAGTCTTCCCGTTTGCGTTTGCGGAAAAAGAAAAGAAATTGAGATTATAACGAAGCACCCGATAGTCGCGGGTGAAGATGAAATAAACGGTAACAGCCGTTCGAAGTGCGCTAAATTGAGAATAGCGGAAAAAATATGAGAGGAGTGTATTATGGTAACCACAAGACGTTCTTTTAACGATACGAATGAATCTTATGCGGAAAGAGCAGGCGGAATAGGAATTCTCGAAAGAGAAACACCCGCTTCTTATAACGAATATAAAAACCCCGAGCCCGTTCGCGAGGAAAGTATGGACGAGGCAAAATCGAGAATGCAGAGAAACCTTGAAAAATTGATGAATTACGATAGATTTTCCGAGGTGAATTCTTCTAACGTTGTGGTAGAAGAACCTGAAAATCAGGTTGTTGACAGCGTAGCCGTAGAAGACGATGTTAAACCTACTTCCACGACTATGCAGTTCGGAACGGAAGAAGTAGACCAAATGTATAACGAAATGAAACGTACCGACGAGGACAAGCAGTCGTACAGGCTTAACGGGAGAGGAAAACTTTTGGCTGTTCTTTATGCGTTGACAGTTACGGTTGTTTTGGCGTTAATAATAATAAATACGGGCGTTTTGGCAACTATAAAGGGCGCTACGGCGGAAAAGCAAGTCGAACTTAACCGTTTGGTAACCGAAACTACCGAATTGCAAGAACGTGTTTCCGATATATCTTCCGACGGTTACGTTATAGAAAAAGCCGAAGAAATAGGTATGATTTCAAAGTAATAAAAATATCGAATCGACAATATATTTATAACGAGAAGATTGTTAAGGAGATTACGTTATAAAATACGATTATTCGATAACTGTTATACGAAAGAGGTTATTCGCAATTGTAATTGCGGTAGCCTTTTTATTTTGCGCCGTTTTAGGTAGGCTATTTTATGTTCAGGTTATTTGGGGCGAAGATTTGCAAAAAAAAGCAATAGACCAATGGACGAGAGAAATTCCGGTAATAGCGTCGCGCGGAATCATTACCGATACGAACGGAATCGTACTTGCATCTAATAAAGATACGTATACGATTTTCGTAAGAAAAAAAGCAGTTGATGATATGGATTTGCTTGTAAAAAAATTATCCGAGATTTTGGAGTTGAGCGAGGATTACCTTCGCAACCGTTTGACGACGACTTATTCGAGCGAAATAACCGTAAAAAAACAAGTTGAAAAAGAAAAAATAGATGAACTTTTATCATATAATTTTAGCGGCGTTTACGTTTCGAGAGATAATTCCAGAGTTTACCCGTATAACGAGTTGTTGTCTACGGTTTTGGGCTTTACTTCGAGCGACGGAAAAGGACAATCCGGATTAGAATTGTATTACGATAAATATTTGACGGGTATTGACGGAGAGATATTATACGAAACGGACATCGTGGGTGTGGAAATTGATAACGGTAAAGCCGAATACGTTCCCGCGACCGACGGATTAAACGTAAAACTTACGATTGATTACGAAATTCAGCAATTATGTGAAGCCGCCACCGAACAGTCGATGACTTTACATAATGCGAAATCCGCTCAAATTATGGTCGTAGACCCTAATAACGGCAAAATCCTTGCGATGAGTAATAAACCGTCGTACGATTTAAATGATATTCCGAGGGACGATTTGGATTTGTTGAATTCTCTCGGCAGAAATTCTCTTGTGAGCGATATTTACGAGCCGGGCTCGACTTTTAAAATTATTACGAGTGCGGCAAACGTTCAAGAATATTTGGACGGTAACGATAAAGCGTTTTCGATTAACCATGTATATAATTCTTCGAGATATAGATATATTGACGGGCAAAAGGTAAAATGTTGGAGTAATCATTCCAACGGTAAACATTCTAACTTAAATTTACAAGGTGCGTTAAACAACAGTTGTAATCCGATATTTGTGGATATGGCAATGTCGCTCGGTAAACAGACTATGTACAAATATATAGAGGCATTGAATTTCGGCAGCGTAACGGGAATTGATTTTTCGGGTGAGTCTCAAGGTATGGTTTTACCTGAATCGGCAGTTCAAAACGTCGATTTGGCAAGAATTTCTTTTGGTCAAACGATAGCGGTAACGGGCTTGCAAATGATTATGGCGACCGCCGCGGTCATTAACGGAGGCAATTATTATACTCCGTATTTGGTAGATGAAATTTATTCCGACGACGGAATAATCGCACAAAAAAATTTGCCGAATCTAAAAAACAGAGTTCTTAGCGAACAAACGTCAAAAATAATTAACGGTATGCTCGAAAACGTCGTTTCCGAGGGCTCGGGTAAAAAAACTTATATAGAAGGTTATCGTGTGGCAGGAAAAACGGGAACTGCGCAAAAATATGAAAACGGTGTGATTGCCGTCGGAAAATACGTTTCGTCGTTTATAGGCTATTTTCCTGCCGATAATCCTAAATATTTGATACTCGTTATCGTGGACGAACCCGAAGGTCAGTATTACGGAAGTACGGTAGCCGCGCCGTACGCGAAAGAAATTTTTCAGGGAATTATAGACTTAAAAAAAATTCCGCCACAATAAGATAAACTTTATATAATATAGTTATTTCGGCTATAAGGTTGACGGATTTTAATTTCTTTTTTCAAATAAAAACGGTATCGAAATATTGTGAAAAAGTATATATTTACCGGCTTGTTTTAAGGAGTGAAAAATGAAACTTGACGATTTAATAAAAAACTTAACGGAAAAAAGAGTAATAGGGGATTCGTTTATCGAAATTAAAGACATAGCCGCGGACAGCGGGTCGGTGCAAAACGGTTCGTTGTTTATATGTCTTTCGGGACAAACGTACGACGGGCACGATTTTATTAAACAGGTAAAAAATTACGGCGCTGTTGCGATAATTTGCGAAAGGGAATTCGAAACTCCGCTAACACAGGTTATCGTACCCGATTCAAGAAGAGCAATGAGTATCGTTGCTTCCGAATTTTACGGACACGCCGATAAAAAGATGAAAATAATAGGCGTCGTCGGGACAAACGGTAAAACTAGCACTACGCATATTATAAAAAAAATTTTTGACGGCGCGGGTGTAAAATGCGGTGTTATAGGTACTCTCGGAACTTTTTACGACCAGGAATTTTTTGAACCTACGTTGACGACTCCGGACCCTATCGAATTGCATCAAACGTTATTTAATATGTATAAAAAAGGCGTAAAAGTAGTGGTTATGGAAGTTTCCGCACACGCTATAAAACTCGGGAAAGTTGAAGACGTTGATTTCGAAGCGGGTGTTTTTACGAATTTCAGTCAAGACCATCTCGATTTTTTTCACGATATGGAGAATTACAGAAAAGTTAAAGAAAGTTTTTTCGACGGTAGATGTAAATACGTGGTCGTAAACAGCGACGACGATGTCGGATTAAATATACTTAAAGTCAGGTCGGACGGAATCAGTTACGGTATCGACAATCCTTCCGACGTTTTTGCAATCGATTTGGAAGAAAGCGTAAAAGGAACGAGTTTCGTTTTGAATTTGTTTGATTGTATATTCAACGTAAAACTAAATTTGATGGGGCGTTTTAACGTGTATAACGTGCTTGCCGCACTAACAGTTTGCGCTCTTATGGGTGTTGAACCCGAAACTGCGGTAAGCAGTGCGGAAAGCGTAAAAAAAATAAGCGGCAGGTTGGAAAAAATTTCGGCAAACGGGTTTTCGATATTTATAGATTACGCTCATACGCCGGACGGATTAAAACAGTCGATTACGGCTTTAAAGTCGGTTTGCAAAGGGCGTCTGATTTGTGTTTTCGGGTGTGGTGGAAACAGAGATTGCGGCAAGAGAAAAGAAATGGGTATTATCAGTGGTAAATATTCGGATTTTACCTTGATAACTACCGATAATCCCCGATACGAAGACCCTATGGAAATAATTGCGGAGATAGAAGAGGGCGTGCTCTATTCGGGAGGAAAATACGTAATCGTTCAAGACAGAAAAGAAGGTATAGAATATGCGCTCGGTATGTGTAAGAAAGACGACGTATTACTTATAGCGGGTAAAGGCAGTGAAAAATATCAGGAAGTGCTCGGTATAAAACAAGTTTATAATGATAAAGATACAGTATATGAACTTTTAGGGAGAAAGAAAATTTGAAAACGTTAATCGAGGCTTTCGTAACGTCTTTGTCGTTTACTTTGTTTACGGGTAAATTATTTATTCCGTTGTTAAAACGGATTAAATTCGGACAGCCTATATTAAAATACGTAGAAACACATAAGAATAAAAGCGGAACGCCGACGATGGGCGGTCTGTTTTTTATTTTATCGGCAATCGTAGTTTTTGTTATGTTCGGCGGTACAAAAGGAAGAATCGCAACGGTTTCTGCCGTAATAGGGCTTGCTTTTTTGGCGGTGGGGTTTTTAGACGATTTATTAAAAATAAAATTGAAACATAACGAAGGGTTAAAGGCGTATCAGAAAATAATATTTCAGACGGCGATATCGTTATTTGCCGGAATTTTTGCGTTTAATAACGGATTGACAGTGTTTTATATACCTTTTTCTCGATTAGCCGTAGATTTAGGCGTGTGGACGATACCGATTGTGGCGATAGTTTTTGTTGCGACAACTAACAGCGTAAATTTAACCGATGGATTAGATTCGTTGGCGGGTGGCGTCAGCGTAATATATTTATTGAACATATTCGTATTGACGACGGTGCAAATATCTATGTTTAAAAGTTACTATATAGATATAAACGAATACAATTGTTTAAAACTTTTATGCGTCGTTTTGGTTGGCGGAATTTTAGGCTTTTTGGTTTTCAACGTAAACAAAGCAAAAGTTTTTATGGGTGATACGGGGTCGCTTGCACTTGGCGGTTTGATTGGTGCTATAAGTATTTTTTCGTCAAACGCTTTTTTTATTCCGATAATCGGCATAACGTTCGTGTGTTCGAGCATATCAGTAATTGTACAGGTTTTGGTTTTTAAAACTAAAAAAAGAAGGGTGTTTTTAATGGCTCCGCTTCATCATCACTTTCAACTAAAAGGATATTCCGAATCGCAAATTTCGTTTTGTTATTCGCTTATAACGTTGATTATGGGATTGATTTCTGTATGTTTTTATGTTTAAGGGGTTTGCTTATGTATTTAAAAACTCAAAAATTTTTAGTGCTCGGTGTGTCTAAAAGCGGTTATTCCGCAAGTAAATATTTACTTATTCACGGTGCCGTGTGTTATATTTACGAGGAGTTAAAAACGAAAAAGATTGACGATGCGATTAACGAACTTACTTCGTTAGGCGCGGTACGAATTTATGCGGACGTTACGGACGTTGTTTTTAACGAAATCGACGTGGTTGTAATCAGCCCCGGTGTTCCTATAAATCATGAAATTGCCATAAGGGCAAAGAAGACCGGTAAAAAAATAATCAGCGAACTAGAATTCGGTTTTTCGGTCATGCAACCGACTATCATCGGTGTAACGGGTACTAACGGAAAAACCACTACCGTTTCGCTGATAGACGCGGTATTGGAAGAGGCAAAACTGAAACACGCTTTGATGGGAAACGTCGGTGTTCCCGTTTCTTCGCAAACGGATAAAATAGATACCGATACGGTATGCGTTGCCGAGGTATCGAGTTTTCAACTTGAAAGCGTGAGAACTTTATGTCCGCATATCGCTTGCGTATTAAATATTTCTCCCGACCATTTGGAACGGCATTATAGTATGGAAAATTATATTTTTCTAAAAAAACGCTTGCTAAAAAATCAGTCGGAGAGCGAATACGCCGTGTTGAATTACGATGATGAAACGGTAAAACAATTCGCGCTTGAAATAAAGTCGAAATGTTATTGGGTTTCGGTAAAGGAAAAGGTGGCGGGGGCATATTTGTCGGACGGAAAACTTTTTTATAAAGACGAATACGTAATTGACGAAAACGATTTAACGTTAACGGGAAAACATAACGTTTATAACGTTTTATTTGCTATTTGCGTTTGTAGACTTATGGGAATCGATACCGAAAATATAAGAGCGGCGATAAAGTCGTTTAAGGGAGTGAAACACAGAACCGAACTTGTAGCCGAAATACGCGGCGTAAAGTACGTGAACGATTCAAAAGCGACGAATACTTTTTCTACGGTAAGCGCGTTGGAAACGTTAAAAAATCCCACGGTTTTAATTTTGGGCGGGAGTGAAAAAGGGGAAAAATACGATAAACTTTTCGAGTGTATAAAACGTACTCCCGTTAAACACGTCGTTTTGACGGGTGCTTCAAGGCTTAATATGTTCGAGTGTGCGGAAAAATCGGGAATGTCGGACGTTACCGTAACTCCGAATTTTTCTTGCGCGGTTAAAATTGCGTCAATGTATGCGGTTGAGGGCGATACCGTATTGTTAAGTCCCGCCTGCGCGAGTTTTGACGTTTTTAACGGATTCGAAGAACGCGGAAACGCTTTCGTAAAGGAAGTTGAAAAATTATCCGAATAGAAATGAAAAAGAAAACCTTAAATAAAACGCATGGCGACGTTTGGCTTTTAATTGCGGTAGTTACGCTTTCTGCGGTAGGCACCGTATTTATATATTCGGCAAGTAATTATTCTGCTTCGTCAACTTACGGTGACGCTTTGTTTTTTGTAAAAAAACAAATAATCGGCATCCTTTTAGGAATCGTTGCAATGGTTACAACGGCATTATTCGATTATAATAAATTAAAAAAGTTTACCGTTCCCGTTTGCGTAGTGTCTTTAATTTTGCTCGTTTTGGTTTTTATTCCGGGGATAGGAGTGGAAAATTACGGTGCAAAAAGATGGATAGGCTTCGGTTCGTTTACCTTGCAACCGTCAGAAATTTCCAAATTCGCGTTAATACTGTTTTCGGCGTCGTACGTTTCGAACAATCCCGAAAAAATTAAAACGTTTAAGGGAATTTTGCCTGTATTGATATTCGGACTTTTAATTTGCGTATTGATAATTTTAGAACCGAATATGTCTATAACGATATGTATGGTATTGCTTACGTTAACGTTGCTTTTTTCCACCGGAATGCGGTTTAAACATTTTTTTATGCTTATAATACCGACGGTCGCCGTCGGTGTCGTTTTGATTTTTGCAGAGCCTTACAGATTAAGCAGGCTTATGGCTTTTATAAATCCGTGGTCGAATCCGAAAGGCGAAGGCTATCAACTGTTGCAATCGCTTTATGCACTCGGTTCGGGCGGTTGGTTCGGCGTAGGATTGTTTAATTCCCGTCAAAAATACGCCTTTTTGCCTTTTGCCGAATCGGATTTTATATTATCGGTTATCGGTGAGGAAATCGGTTTCGTCGGAATGATTTTATTTTTTTCTCTGTTAGGGTTTATAGTTTTCAGGGGACTTAAAATAGCGTCTAAATCAAAAAACGTTTTCGGTTTTATGCTTGCGGTGGGCATTACGATGATATTCGGAATACAAGTCGTTATCAATGCGCTTGTGGTTACGGGCAGTATTCCTCCGACGGGTTTGCCTTTGCCGTTGGTTTCAAGCGGAAATACGTCGATTATTATATTTATGGCGGAAATGGGAATACTTTACAACGTGTCGAGGAACGGCTCGCGTTAACTTTTTAATTGCGGATTCCATAAAATAAAGTATCGCATACAACGGGGGAATTTTATGGAAAAAATCATAGTTAACGGAGGTGGTCGTTTAGACGGAAAAGTCAGGGTTGAAAGTGCTAAAAACGCGGTATTACCGATGCTCGCAGGTTCTATTTTGGCTAATGACGACGTCGTTATAAAAAATTGTCCTAAAATAAGAGACGTAATCGTTATGATAAAAATACTTTGCGCATTGGGTGTAAAAGTTAATTTTGACGGTAACGATTTAGTTGTTAACGCGTCGGGTATAAATAATTTCGTTATTACGCCGCAGTTGTGCGGTGAAATGCGGTCATCGGTTTTTTTGTTGGGTGCGTTGCTATCGAGAACGGGAAGAGCGGAAATGTCTTTGCCCGGCGGGTGTAAAATAGGCGAACGACCAATCGACTTACATATCGTTGCGTTAAAATCACTCGGTGTTGATTTTTACGACGTTTCATCGAAAATAGTTTGTGAATCGAAAGGTCTTTACGGTGCGGAAATATATCTTGCGTACCCGTCGGTGGGTGCTACCGAAAATCTTTTACTTGCAGGCGTTACGGCAAAGGGGTGCACAGTAATTAAAAACTGCGCAAGAGAACCGGAAATTAAGGATTTTTGCAGGTTTTTACGTTCTATGGGCGCTAATATAATCGGTGACGGAACGGATACGATTGTAATTGAAGGCGTTAAAAAGTTAAGCGGAACGGAATATACGCCCATCGGAGACCGAATTGAGGCGGGTACGTTTCTTATCGCGACTTTAATGAACGGCGGAACGGTTGAAATTTCCAATTGTTTTTCGCAAAATTTATTGCCTTTGATAGATAAATTTTGCTATAATAGTTGTAAATTCAAGGCAAATAATGATATAATATTTATAAAGTCAAAAAAGAAAATTAAAGGGTTTACGGTAACTACCGCGCCGCATCCTGCATTTCCGACGGATTTACAAGCACAAGTTTGCGCATTGGCATGTGTGGCAGACGGTTGCTCGGTGGTGACCGAAACGGTATTTGAGAATCGTTTTCTTCATCTGCCCGAAATGGCGCGTATGGGGGCGGACATAGTATTTGATAATTGCCGCGCAGTGTTTAAGGGTGTAAAAACTTTACACGGAGAAACCGTTTTCGCAAAAGATTTGCGCGGAGGCGCAGGGCTTGTTTTGGCAGCGCTTAAAGCCGAAGGTACGACTATCGTAAACGGTGCGGTTCATATAAACAGGGGTTATTACGGATTTGCCGAAAAATTAAACGCGCTCGGAGCGAACGTAAAATCGTCGAGCGACGGCAGTACGGAAGATTTTTATGAAGAATAAAAAGATATTTTTAATTTTAATATCGTCGTTATTTGCGGTTGTCACAATCGTTTCGTTGTTCGCGCTTTTTACCGTTAAGCAGGTTAGCGCGGAATTTAACGTTTCGGAAAATTGCGAATATGCTTCGGAGACACAAAAGGTACTCGATGGTTTCGTGGGGCAAAACTTATTGTTTATCGACGTTGATTCCGTAAAAAACGAAGTGGAAAAGAATCCGTACGTAGAAGTAATCGATATAAGTAAAAAGTTTCCTAACGTTATAGAGGTTTCTATTAAGGAACGGCGTGAAATATATTTTTTTGAGTACGGTGAAAAAGTTTTCGTTGCCGATGAAGACGGTTTTGTTTTGAGAGAAGTTGACTCGAACGATATTTCTTCCGTGGAAAATTCGCGTTTGCATATCTCGGTTGTTTTTGACGGTATAAGCCTTTCTTCGGTAAACGTCGGGGATTTTATAAAATCCGTTGATATTGACAGAATAAACGTTGCTTTTAAATTGGCGAAATCCGCCGAACTAACCGATTGTATAGACAATATGAGGGTCTCGAAAAGAGAATCTACGACGTCGCCCGTTGCCGGGGTGAAACAAACCGTCGTAACGTTCTCAACGTATACCGGCGTCGAAATAATTATTTACGACGTTGAAGTTAAAGGTGTGGAAAAGGTAGAACAAGCGTTTGACGCCTATAACGGTGTAACGAGCGATTATATTAAAACGCATAAAAAAATTATGGCGTATATAAGTAACGGAATAATTACGGTAGAGTGGGGAAACGATACGGTTTAATCGCTAAAAATCTATTCGATTTTATTTGGAGACGAAAATGCAAAAGAAACAAGTTGCCGTTCTCGACGTCGGGTCGTCGAAATTAACGGCGGTAGTAGGGGAAAGAGGAATCAATAAAACCTTCGTTATAAAGGGCAGGTTTTCTTATCCTTACGACGGTTTTGAAGACGGGGTGTTTTTTAATCCCGAACAATTAAAGACGACTATCGTTTCTTTGGTTGAGGACCTGAAAACGGTTTTCGGCGGAAAGTTAGATACGGTATACGTCGGAGTTCCCGGTGATTTTACTGACGTTATAGTAAGAAACAGTCAAATTTCCTTTTCTAAGCATAAAAAAATAACCGAGGAAGATATCGACGGTTTGTTTGACGGTGCATTCGTTATGTCGTCGGCAAAACATACGTTAATTAATCGTTCGGCAATAGTTTACGAGTTAGACGACGTTAGACGGCTTGCAAATCCGTTAGGTGTTTCAAGCGGATTGTTAAAGGGTAAACTTTCATTCGTAGTATGCAGTAATTATTTTATAGACGTCGTAGTGCCGGTTATAAAAAATTCGGGCGTGCCTAACGTGGAATGTGTTTCTTCGTCTTTGGCGGAAGCTTTATATTTAATAGAAACAGACACGAGGGACAGACTTGCGTTGATGATAGATATAGGTTATATTTCAACGACCTTGTCGCTCGTTCAAGGCGACGGAATAATATTCCAGCGTTCTTTTTCGTACGGCGGAGGGTATATAACCGCGGCGCTTGCGGAAAAGTTCGGATTAGATTTCGGAGTTGCCGAAAATCTGAAAAGAAAAGTTAATCTTTGCTCGGTTTCTCGCGGTGGCGATTGCGATTTGATTTCCGACGATAACGGCGTGTATTATAGTGTGGACGAAGTTAAAGGAACGATATTTAACAGTCTGGATTCTCTTTGTGAGGCGATTTTGGATTCTATCGAACAGTCGGGCTACGTTATTCCGGATTACGTATCGCTAATGATTACGGGCGGAGGAATAAGTTATTTACGCGGTGCGAAAGAACACGTGTCTTCGAGACTCGGAATGCCCGTCGAAATAATTGCTCCCGTAGTTCCGATGATGGACAATCCTACCGACTCGTCGTTGTTGTCTCTTTTGGATTTGGCTCTTGAACAAAATTGATTTTAATTTGTAATATAGTATTTAATACGGAGGTTTTAAATGTACGGTCAAGAAAATTTTAAGGTTAGTTCTGCTGTTATTAAGGTTATGGGCGTCGGCGGTGGCGGTTGCAACGCCGTAAACAGTATGATTGAATCTAATATAAACAGCGCTGAATATATCGCCGTTAATACGGATAATCAAGCTCTTTTGATGTCGAAGGCAGGTAAGTGTTTACAAATAGGCGAAAAACTTACCAAAGGTTTAGGTGCGGGAAGCAATCCCGATATAGGAGAGGCTGCCGCCGAAGAAACAAAAGACGAAATAGAACAAGTTCTTAAAGGAACGGACTTGCTTTTTATTGCGGCAGGTATGGGTGGAGGCACGGGTACCGGTGCTGCGGCTGTTATCGCGAGAATCGCGCGTGAATTAGGTATTTTAACCGTCGCGGTCGTAACGAAACCGTTCTCTTTCGAAGGCAGGGTTAGAAACGAAAACGCTAACAAGGGTATTATTAATTTGAAAAAATACGTTGATACGCTCGTTATAATTCCTAACGATAAACTTTTACAGTTCTTGCCCGACCATATAGGTATGCTTGACGCATTTAAGGTCGCAGACGATATGTTAAAGCAAGGTATTATAGGTATAGTGGATTTAATTGCAACGCCTTCGCTAATAAATCTCGATTTTGCCGACGTTAACACCGTTATGAGAAATCAAGGTCTTGCTCATATGGGCGTAGGCAGGGCAAAAGGTGAAAACAGAGTTATCGAAGCCGTAAGACAGGCTGTATCGAGTCCGTTGCTTGAAACTACAATCGAAGGCGCAAAATCCGTTATTCTTAACGTTACGGGCGGTAAGGACCTTATGTTGAGCGAAGTTAACGAGGCAGCGGTGCTTGTTCAGGGTATTATTGATTCGGGTGCAAATATAATTTTCGGCGCGACTATTGACGACACTATTACCGATGAAGTTAAAATTACGGTAATCGCAACGGGTTTTTCTTCTCCCGTCAGTGCACAGCCGCAAGTAAGCGACGACGCCGTAAAACCCGCAATCGGCATAAATAAGCCGACGGAAAACAAACCTTCGGAAAGCAACGTTCCGCCTCTATTAAGCGTTATCGAAGAGGAAGAAAGGAAAGCGAATTCTTCGCAAGAAGTTGTAAAACCTGCCGTTGTTTCCGAACCCGTAGCGGAAACCGTTTCGGAGGTTCTAAAACCCGAAGAACCGAAAGGAAGAGAATTGCCCGCTTTTATGAGAAAACTTTTCAAAAAGTAAATAGATGAATTCAATAGGAAACCCCGAGCAGATGCTCGGGGTTTAGTTATTTGATTTTTCTGTAAGAGAACCAAAGAATGGTTAAAATTTGTAACGGAACACCGATTAGAAATATCATCCATAAAGTGTTCGGCGGAATGGTTAGAGCGTACTTTAAGGTTAAATATACCGCAAGAATAACCGTCCAAACCAAAAACGAGGTGCAAATGGAGTTGAATAAAGTTTTTCCCCATACCGACGTTAATACCAAAAGAACGATAAACGTAATGGGTATGGCGTATATAAACGACAACCAAGTTGTCGTGATTAACGGAAAAATTAAGCTTGCAAATGCGAAAAATACGGTGGCGACCAACCATACCAAACCTGCTGCGCACAAGGCGATTATACAACGCTTTTTGCCAAGATTCCGTTGACTTTTGGGTTTTGCTTCTCTCGGTTCGGAAATTAATGTATCGATTGTTGTTCCGTAAAAATCGGCAATTTGTTTTAATACGGCAAGGTCGGGGACGGATTCTCCGCGTTCCCATTTTGAAACTGCTTTATCCGAATAATTTAATTTTGCGGCGAGTTCCGCTTGCGTTAAATTAACGGATTTTCTGAATATTATTAAATTTTGCGCGAGATTCTTTTTTACGTCCATAATAATACGATAGTTATGTTTATAAAAAATTTTTAATTATAATAACACAATTACATAAAAAAATCAATAAAAAACGGTATATTTTGTTAAAATTCTACTTTAAGTAGAGTGTGGAAAATTATTTTCTACCTTAAAAAACAAGTGTAGAGTAAAAGAACGGTTTTTTTGTTTGAATTTATGCATCTTTAGTGTATTATAAAAATACGTCAAAAGGAGGTGCATTCAATGAGAATTGCGATTTCATGCGAAAGCATGGCCGATTTTAGCAAGGAACTTATAGAAAAATTTAATATACAAGTAATTCCTACGCAAATTCTTCTCGGTGACGAGGTAAAAAACGACGGCGAGATATCTAATGAAGAAATAATTGAATTCGTAAACAGAACGGGTGTTTTACCTAAAACCAGCGCCGTTAATATCGCTCGGTTTGAAGAATATTTTACTAATCTTAAAAAAGATTACGACGCTATTATACATTGTTCGATTTCTTCAGGGCTTTCGGGTACTTTTTCAAATGCTTCGACCGCTGCTGCGAAAATGAAAAACGTATACGTCGTTGATACTAAAACTTTATCTACGGGAATCGCTTTGTTAGTTTTATATGCGCGTAAACTTGCCGACGAGGGATTGTCTGCCGATAAAATTTACGAGGCGGTATGCAAGCGTGTCGATTCCGTACAGGTAAGTTTCCCTCTTACCAAACTTGACTTTTTATATAAAGGCGGTAGGTGTAACAGTTTGTCGTATTTCTGCGCGAATTTATTAAAAATTCGTCCGCAAATTATAATGAAAGACGGAAAAATGGTTCTCGGTAAAAAGTACAGAGGGTCATTTGAACACGTAGTAAAATGTTATTGCAGAGATTCTTTGGAAGAATACGATAATCCCGATTTGGAAAACGCGTTCGTAACGTACACTACGGCAGAACCGATAATAATCGAAATTGCCGTAAACGCCTTGAAAGACAGAGGGTTTAAAAACATTTATATTACTCGCGCAGGCGGAACGATTACAAGTCATTCCGGTGAAAATTGTATGGGGATATTATTTATCAACGATGGTGGCGCGGAATTGTAATTTGACGGTCGCTTAAATTAAAAAACAAAAAACGCAAGATATTGTCTTGCGTTTTTTGTTTGGTCGGAGTAGCGAGACTTGAACTCACGGCCTCTTGCCCCCCAGACAAGCGC
>CAYSYT010000041.1:0-14964 GCA_964435195.1 uncultured Christensenella sp.
AATCTATACAATATATTTACGGAGCAATTATGAAAGGTTGGAAATTGACGGAGCCGTTAAAACTTACCGAGTCGGAAATTTCAGAATCGGTTGAAACGAGCAATTCCGCCAAAGTCAAAATCACGAAATCACTTATCACCATTTCCGATGTATTGAGATTTTCCGGCGATATTGAAACGAATAACGTTACGCTCGGAAGTTACGGCATAGGAATTATAAGTGAAATCGATACGAATCTTTTCGGTTTGGCAAAAGGTCAACACGTTTATATCGAGTCGACCGCCCCGTGTAAAGAATGTTACAACTGTAAAAAAGGCGATTACGCAAAATGTTCTAACTTATTGACCGCAGGCGAAGATTTCGACGGTTTTTTAAGTGACTTTGCAATAGTCGATTTCGACAAATTATTTATTTTACCCGAAAGCGTTTCCGATTTCGAAGCTTTATTTATCGGTCATATTTCCCTTGCAATAGCAATCGTAGACAAACTGAACATACAAAAAGGCGATTACGTGGCAATTATAGGTGCAAATAATTTCGGTAATATTTTGGCACAGTTGTTAATTTATTATCAAGCAGTGCCCATCGTAATGAGCACGCAAGAAGAAGATTTGAAAATCGCAAACGACTCAGGTATTTATTATACATTAGGTCAAGATGATAATTGGCAAAAAGAAGTTGCTTCAATTACCGGCGGAAGAATGCCTAAAAGCGTTGTTTATATTTCCGATTGCAATATTCCCGCGACAAAGGCATTTGCCCTCGCATCTTATAACGCGGATATCGCTTTTACCAGCGTATCCTCTAAAAACAACACCATTTCTTTTGCGCAAGCAATAAAAAAACAGTTGGATATTCATTGTATAAACAGTGGTTACGGCAACACGGCCGCAAGTATTAACCTAATAGCCAACAAAGCGATAAACTTATCTTACCTGAAGTTAGACACGGCATCTTACGATGACGTTCCGGAAACACTAAAATCTATGCAAACGAAACTCGATAAAGACGGCAAAATATACGAAACCGTCGTAGATTTAATATGATATACCACAAAAAATTAAGACCGCGAAAAGCGGTCTTTTCTTTTAGTATTATCGTTCAACTTTTTTTACAAAAATCAAACGCAAAAAACACCTAATAACCACGGGCGGCTTAAAACAGTAAATCTTCATAAACACCTCACACGTTCATTATATGCAAAGTCTTTATAAAGATTGACAATACAGCGCTAAATTTCACGGAGTTCCTTTATTATTTTAGCCCTATCGGTTTCGTTAAATACCGTACTACCCGCAACGATAACGTTTGCTCCTGCGTCTTTAACGGAACGAACGTTGTTTTTCGTAATTCCGCCGTCGATTTCAATATCGACGGCTTTGCCGGACGCGGAAACATAATTTGCTATACGTTCGATTTTAGGAAGCACGCTTTCTATAAATTTTTGCCCCCCGAACCCCGGATATACGCTCATCAACAAAACCATATCACATTCATCCACAACGTTTAATATTTTTTCGGCAGGCGTATCCGGATTTATTACCGCGCCGCATTTTACACCCAAAGACTTAATATCTTTCAACGTTTGTTTCAGTTTATCTCCGCAAGCCTCGTAATGTACGGTTATAAAATCAGAACCTGCCTCGGCGAATTTCTCTATATATTTCCACGGTTCGACAATCATTAAATGAGAATCGAAAATCGCATTACTGTATTTTCTTAAATCTTTAACGAATTTCGGTCCGAAATTTATATTTTTTACAAAAATACCGTCCATAACGTCTATATGAATAACGTCAGCGCCCGCTTTCGTAATATTAGAAACTTCTTCGCCCATAATAGCGTAATCCGCCGAAAGTATTGAAGGTGCTATTTTAATTTTTTTCATAATCGATTCTCCTGTTTGCTAATTCTTTATATATAATTACGTATCTCGAATATCTTTCTTTCGAAATATCGCCTTTTTCGACAGCCGCTTTAACGACACATTTGGGTTCGCTTATATGCGAACAAGTTCGAAATTTACATCCTGTAAAATTTAAAAATTCCGGATACAATAAGGGTAAGTCTTTTTCCGTTGCGTCTGCTTCGATTACGGAAAAGCCCGGTGAATCGATAACCTTATATTCGTCGTATTCGTAAATTTCGGAATAAGTCGTAGTATGTCTTCCTCGTGAATTTTTCGCACTCAATTCTCCCGTTCTTAAATCGAGACCGAACAAAGCGTTCACAAGCGACGTTTTACCCACCGCGCTTTGCCCCGCAAACAAACACAATTTACAGCGAATATATTCTTTTAATCGTTTAATTCCTAAACCGTTTTTTGCACAAACGGAAATAATTTTCACTCCGCATTTAGCGTATTCGCTTTCGATTTTTTCACACAAGCAACAATCCAAATCATTTTTATTTACAACCAAAACCACGTCGGTACCCTGAACGAGTGAATTAACGATTAACTTATCAATCAATAAAAAATCGGGTTTAGGTTCTGCCGACACAACGATTAAAACGCAATCAACGTTAGAAACGGAAGGCCGTATGAAATAATTTTTTCTCGGCAAAACGTTTTGAATAACACCGTCGTCTATTTCTACGAAATCGCCGACAACAACGTTACCGTTTCTTCGTTTTAACATACCTTTTGCAAAAACGTTATAAACTCCGTTATCGGTTTTAACACTATACGACGATGAGTGAGCCTTATAAACTTGCCCCTTCATTACGCTCCTCCAAATATCGTTGACGAAGTTGACCGCACGCGCCGTCAATATCCGCGCCCATACGTCTTCTTAACGTAGAAGACAAACCGCCGCTTTCCAACGTTCCCAAAAATCTATAAGCTTCTTTATCGGTAACTCCTTCCAAATTTTTTTCTTTCACGTCGTTAAGCCGTATAAGATTAACATGGCAAGGTTTACCTTTCAATAACGAGATAAGCGCGTCGGCGTGCCGTTTAGTATCGTTATTACCCTTAATCAAGACGTATTCGAATATATAACGCCTTTTATTTTTAGCAAAAAAATATTCACAGGCATTTAATATTTCGGAAATTTTATATTTTTTTGCGACGGGCATTATTTTTTCACGCTCGGAATCAAACGGAGAATGAAGCGACACGGTAAGGTTTATCGAAATTTTTTCATCGGCAAGCTTTTTCATCGCGGGCACTATTCCCGAAGTAGACAAACTTATATTGCGAGGGCTTACGTTAAGACCGTGTTTTTCCGACACCGTTCTTAAAAATTTTACCGTATTTTCGTAATTGTCAAGCGGTTCGCCGCTACCCATTAGCACAATATTGATTACCGAACGGTTTTCTCCCAGCCCACCGCCGAGATATTTGTTTACGGCAATAACCTGACCCAATATCTCGCCCGAAGTAAGATTTCTAACCAAGCCGTGTAACCCCGAAGCGCAAAAAGCACAATTCATTCTACAACCGACCTGAGTGGAAACGCATAAAGTATTCCCGTACTTGTATTTCATTAAAACGCCTTCGATTATATTGCCGTCTAAAAGACCAAACAAAAACTTTTCCGTTCCGTCAACCGATTTCAACGTTTTTATTATTTTTACGGGTTGAGCGGTAAACTCGTTAAAAAGTTTTTCTCTTAAAGCTTTCGACAGTTCAGTCATTTCCCTAAATTCCAAACCACTATGAAGTGCGCTGAATATTTGCCCCGCCCTAAACGGTTTTTCCCCTATTTCGGTAATATAATTTTGTAATTCCTCTCTACCGAGGTCGCATAAACATTTTTTCAATTATTTTACTCTCTTTAATTTAGCAACGTAAAATCCCAACCCGTCGGATATGTCAGGTAAAAATTGTAGCGTGCCGTCGATAATTTCACTCGGTAATTTGCCGTTTATTTTAACAATTTCAAAATTATCAACGCCGTTTATAAACGACTTAACTATTCCGATATTTTCACGTTCTAAAACCGAACAAGTAGAATAATAAAGATACCCGCCGACTTTTACGTATTTACATACGGTATTTAATATTGCAAGTTGTTCTTTATTTAATTCCGAAACGTTTTCAGTCGTTTTATTTAATTTGATATCGGGGTTATCGTTCATAACGCCCAACCCGCTGCAAGGCGCGTCGCAAAGAACGGCATCGAACTTCCCGTCGTAATCGGCATCGTATACTTTTGCATCCTTGCAAATCGCCTTAATATTTCCCCTTTTCATTCTGCCTGCGTAATCTTCTATAAGGGAAATTCTGTGCTCGTAACAATCCCAAGCGACAACTTTTTTGCATTTATAAGATAATCTTACGCTCTTTCCTCCCGGCGCAGCGCAACAGTCAAGGAGTTCATCGCATGGTGAAATCACGTCGCAAATAGCGACGGAACCTATTGCCTGATAGGTATAAAAACCCTTATCGTAATCGTCGTTCCTAACGAATTTTTCGGCGTAAAAAACATTATTGAACGGCGTTTTACTGTAATTAACGCCTAAATTACTCAAATATTTCTCTCCGTTTACGTCGTAAAAGGAAAGGCAAGTTCTCTCGTTGCTCGCGGAAATTATTTTTTCCGTTCGTTCTTCCCCGTAAGTTTTTATAAATTCGTCAACGGCAAATAACGGATATGAATACTTAATCGATAGCATTTTGTTACGTTCTGACGGAAAAGGTATTTCCGTATTGACGAATTTTCTCAAAAAAGCGTTAACGAAACCACTCATACCGCTTTTCCCGAGTTTTTTTACGAGTTCGACGGCATTTTTTATAACGGCGTAATCATGTTTGCCCAAGTATTTTATAGAATACATTGCAATTTTAAGCACGGTTCTTATAACAAGCTTCGGAGTTTTATTTGCAAGATAAGAAATATAGTAGTTTAGTTCAATATCTTTATCAAGTACCCCGTAACAAGTTTTTACCGTTAACGCGCGATTTTTTTCTTCGATAAAAGTTGACGATATAGCTTGCTTTACGTAAGATTTATCGCTATATACCTTATTCAAAATCGTATAACAATCGTAAAAGTAATTAACCATCTAACTAAAAAAATCACCCTGATTTAATCTACACCCGCGCAAAAAATCTTTAACATCCATAGGATTTCCGCCTGCTTTTTGCAATCTTTCAATGAGAATTGAATTTTTGCCGCAAGCGACTTCGAGTTTACCGTCAACGGAAATTACTTCACCGCATCGTCCGCTGCCGCAAGATTGCTCCGCCTTAAAAATTTTCAACTGTTGCCCCTGAAAAATCATGTACGCAACGGGTGCGGGATTAAACGCCCGAACGGTATTTACGATTTCTTCTGCCGTTAGCGTCCAATCGATTTTAGCATCCTCTTTTTTTATCATATGGGTATAAGTCGCCAATTCTTCGTCTTGTTTTTTATATTCAACGGTATTGCTTTCAATCCGTGCGAGTGCATCCAAAACCGCCTCCGCGCCCAAAAACGAAAGACGGTCAAATAATTCTCCGCAAGTTTCGTTTTCACCTATCGAAACAGATTTTTGCAAAATTATATCGCCGGTATCTATGCCAATATCCGTTTTCATTATCGTAATACCGGTAACCGTTTCCCCGTTTTTTATTGCGTAATGAATGGGCGACGCGCCCCTGTACTTCGGCAAAAGGGATGCATGAATATTTATAACCCCGTATTTAGGAATATCTAAAATTTCTTGCGAAAGTATTTGTCCGAAAGCACAAGTTACCATAATATCGGGTTGAAGCGACCTTAAATCATCTACTCCCTCGACTTTTATTTTATCGTAATTAAGCACCGAAAGTCCGCATTTCGAAGCAAATTTTTTTACGGGACATTCGGTTAAAATCCGTTTTCTTCCGACCGGTTTGTCCGGATTAGTTACGACCGCTAAAATATCGTGCTTACCGCTTTCGTAAATAGCCTTTAAAGGTTCTACGGCAAAATCGGGAGTGCCTAAATAAACTATTTTCAATTACTTAACCTCCGAAACGGATTCTGCTTTATCAATATATAAAATTCCGTCCAAATGGTCGTTTTCATGGAAAATTGCCCTTGCCAACAACCCGTCGCCTTTTACAACGAAAGGCTTTCCGAATCTGTCAAAGGCTTTTAAGGTAACCCGCATAGGCCGTTCGACAACACCTTGCTTACCGCGAACGGATAAGCAACCTTCCTCTCCGCGTTGTTTACCCGAATAATCCAAAACGACGGGGTTTATACATTCAAAATATTTTTTATCGAGACTTATAATAAAAATTCGTCTTAAGACGCCCACTTGCGGCGCAGCAAGACCGACGCCGTCAACACTTGCCAGCGTTTGTTTCATATCGTCTAAAAGTTGATGTGTTTTAGTCCCGAAATCCGTAACCTCGAAACATTTTTTACGAAGTACCGAATCTCCTACCTGCACTATATTTCTTATTGCCATTACGACCTCCGATTTAAGTTAAATTATTAGGGTTTACTTCCATCAAAACCGATATCGCTCGGCTTTT
This sequence comes from uncultured Christensenella sp., assembly GCA_964435195.1. GTDB lineage: Bacteria > Bacillota > Clostridia > Christensenellales > Borkfalkiaceae > UBA1259. The sequence goes on from CAYSYT010000041.1 coordinate 6,455, forward strand.
ATATTTTATAGCAGAATAATAAATTTTGTCGGAAAGTTCTTTATTATTGCTTTCTATTCTCATCAAAACTTGATATCTGAATTTATTTTGCAGACGTTTAATAGGCGCTTTCATACAGCCGAAAAATCTAAATTTACCTTTCTCTTCAGCGTATATAACGTTAAGCTCTTCGTATATCGCTTTGGTAACGCGTAATGTCTCTTCTTGATTTTCACCGCTGATTAAAATTCTTATTATATCGGTAAACGGCGGAAAAGCAGTGGCTTTCCTCAATGATATTTCGTGTTCGTAAAGCCCTTCGTAATCGTAATTTATCGCTTGACGAAGCACTAAATTTTCGGGAGCGTACGTTTGCAAAACGACTTTGCCCGTATCGTTTGCCCTGCCGCTTCTCCCTGCAACTTGGGTAAGAAGTTGAAAAGTTCGCTCGCCGCTTCTGTAATCGGAAAAATGCAAACTCATATCGGCGTCTAATATCCCGACCAACGTTACGGAAGGAAAATCGTGCCCTTTCGCAATCATTTGTGTTCCGACCAAAATATCGGCTTCTTTATTCGCGAATTTCGTTAATATGTTAAAATGACCTTCTTTCGTCTGCGCAGTATCTCTGTCCATACGCAATATTCTTGCTTTCGGAAAAAGTTTTTTTAATTCTATAACCACGCGTTCCGTACCCGTGCCGCCGTACCTTATATATTTGCTTCCGCACTCGGTACAAGCGGTTATCATTTTGTATTTAGCACCGCAATAATGACATAAAAGCGATTCGTCCTCTTTATGATAGGTCAAAGAAACGTCGCAAGACTCACACTTTTGAACGTGTCCGCATTCGGTACAAATAACCGTTTTGGAATATCCGCGTTGATTTAAAAAAACGATTGTCTGGTTTCCGTTATCGAGGCATGCTTCGAGTTCGGTTTTAAACACGGAAGAAAACGGAGAATTATTACCCCTTCTGACTTCTTGTCGCATATCGGCAATGATTATTTCAGGTAAAGGTTTTTTATTTATTCTGTTCGGTAATGTTACTAAATTATAAATTCCGTTCTTCGCGCACATATAACTTTCGACGGACGGAGTCGCACTGCCGAGAATAAGTTTCGCACCGTTAAAATCACATCTGAATTTCGCAACGTCTATGGTATTGTATCTCGGACTGGATTCGCTCGAATAACTTCCGTCGTGCTCTTCGTCTATAACTACCAAGCCCAGATTCTCTACGGGAGCGAAAATCGCGCTCCTTGCACCTATCGCAATTTTAACTTCGCCGTTTCTCAATCTCCACCATTCGTCGAAACGTTCTCCGGCAGAAAGACCGCTATGCAATATAGCGGCGTTATCACCGAAACGGGCGCGTAATTGTTTCAACATTTGCGGCGTTAACGCAATTTCGGGAACGAGCATTATTGCCGATTTCCCTTTTTTAATAGCATCGTCGATTAAACTTAAATATACTTCCGTTTTTCCGCTCCCCGTGACGCCGTAAAGCAACGTAACGGATTTTTCGGTTTTTTTTACGGATTCTACGGCTTTTAACTGATTTTCGGTAAGAATAACCGATTTGTTGTCTATATCGAGCGTTTTATACGGAAGCCGCAAATCTTTTTCTTCCATTACCAACGCATAGCCTTTTTCGGTCATAGTTTTAACAGCCGAAAAACCGAAAAGTTCGTTGGCGTCCGATTGCTTTATTTTGCGATTTTCCAAAAGAAAATTAAGAAAATCTTTCTGTTTTATTGCAGATTTACGAAGAGATAATATAACTTCGTCATAATTTACGTCGTCGTTTACGGTCAAATATTTAACGAAACGTTCTTTGACTCTGCCCGTCCTCATTTCGCTCGGCAAAAAAAGTCTTAACGCGGAAGCGCGCGTAACGTAATAAGAACTTTTCATATAATCCATAAGTTCAATCATTTCCGCGCTTAAAACGGGCGTATCGTCTATAACGTTTATTATACTTTTAATTTTATCTATCGAATAAACGTTTTTTTCTTTTACGGCTATAACTATACCGTCGATAATTTTATTACCGAACGGGACACGAACTCTGCTTCCGAGTTTTACGTTGTCGTCACGGAAACAATATTCGAATATTTTATCGACTTCGAAATTAGTTATGTCAACAATAACGTCTGCAAACATTCGGCACCAACAAAACAGTCCACCGCGGGCAAGCGATGGACGTTTTACTCAAAAAATCAATCGTTGATAGCAATCAATTTGCCGTCGTAAATTTCTTGCGCCGCGATAGATAAAGGCTTTTCCTTTCCCGGAACGTCTCTATAACCTTGATTTTGCGCTTGCTCCATAAGTTGTCTTGCGCGTTTGCTCGTTACTACGCAAAGCGCGTATTTAGAACCTACTTTATTTGCTAATTCATCAATCGGTGGTTTATGTATCATAATCTATACTCCTCACTTTAACGTTTTGATTTTACTTTTTCTATAATTTTTTCAATTTCTTCAATGGCAACGTCAAGATTATCGTTTTCAACGACGTAATCGTAAAATTTTTTCTTTTCTAATTCATAACCGATACGTTCCATTCTTAAATTGATTTTTTCTTCACTCTCCGTTCCTCTCATTATTAAACGTTTTTTTAGTTCGTCTATACTCGGAGGAACTATCATTATAAGCACGGCGTCTTTATAATTATTTTTAACTTGCAAACCGCCGTTGACGTCGATTTCCAACAAAACGTCGTTGGTTTTTAATTTTTCGAAAACAAAATCTTTCGGCGTGCCGTAATAATTTTCAAAATGTTCGGAATATTCCAAAAAACCTTCGTTCTCGATTTTTTTCAAAAACTCTTCCTTTTTAACGAAGAAATAATCTTTTCCGTTAAGTTCGCCCGTTCTCGGTGCACGCGTAGTACAAGAAATGCTTAACGAGATATTTTTATTTATTTCCGTTAAAAATTTTGCTATAGTACCTTTTCCGACTCCAGACGGACCGGATAAAACAATTAAAACGTTTTTATTCAAGATTCTGCACCTGCTCCCTTACTTTTTCAATTTCGTTCTTCAATAAAAGCGCATATTTCGTAACCTCTATGTCGTTTGATTTCGAACAAATGGTATTAGTTTCGCGATTAAATTCCTGCATAAGAAAATCAAGTTGCTTACCCGTGCCTTCTTTACCGACTATGTCAAAAAATTGAGAAACGTGCGACGATAACCTCGACAACTCTTCGTCTATATTAACTTTGTCGGTATAAAAAGCGACCTCGTTCAAAAGTCTCGCTTCGTCGATTTTTACGTCGGCAAGAGCGTTTTGAATTCTCACCCTTAAATTTTCTTTATATTCGTTTACGACGTTAGGCGCTCGTTCGGAAATTTTTTCCGTTAAATAACGAATATTTTCCATTCTGGAACACATATCGTCAACAAGTTTTTGTCCTTCGTTTCCTCTCATTACGTTTAACGACAAACAAGCGTTTTTAACGGTTTCGGTTAAAGCGTCTTCGAACTCGGTAACGTCAACGGTCATTCCGTCCGTTACTACGTCTGACATACGTAAGATAGAAGAAACCGTAACGTCGTTTTCAAGACCGAGCTTTTCCGCAATCAGTTTAGAAGCATCGTAATAACTTTTGGCTTTTTCCAAATTAACTTCTAAAACCGCAGTTTTTTCACGCCTATCGGAAAACGTAATAAAAAAATCAATTCTGCCCCTTTTTATATAAGTTTGCAAGGTTTTACGGATTAAATCCTCAAAAGCGATAAACGAACGCGGAATTTTACAATTCAAATCAAAGTTACGGTTATTAACCGTTTTAATTTCAACGACAAGGTTTATCCCGTCCTTATCGTATTCAGCCCTACCATAGCCCGTCATACTAAGCATTTGAAAACACCTCTAATAAATATACGATATTTATTTTATCACAAAAATTTGTTTATTTCAACTTTTTATAAGCAATTTAAAATCTTCTTCGTCGATTATTTTAATATTTAATTTCTTTGCCTTTTCGAGTTTACTGCCGGCGTTTTCGCCAGCCAAAACCAAAGTCGTATTCTTCGAAACACTACCGACGACCTCTCCTCCGAGGTTTTCGATTATTTTACTTGCCTCGTCGCGAGTATAATCGGCAAGCGTACCCGTCAAAACAACTTTTTCTCCGCTAAACACACCTGCCTTTTTATTCGTTTGATGATACGGTTTTACACCGTAAGCAAAAAGTTTTTTTATTTCGGAAACGTTTTCCTCGTCCGAAAAATAATCTACTATGCATTTTGCAATAACTTCGCCGATATCGTCGATAGCAGATAAAGTCTCAACAGATGCGGAAGCAAGGTCTTCTATACTTTTAAAATTTTCAGCCAAATCCTTTGCCGTTTTTTTACCGACGTTATCTATACCGAGTGCATATATAAAATTTGATAAAACGACGTTTTTAGACTTTTCTATCGACGATAAAATATTATCCGTCTTCAAATCCTTAAACCCGTCAAGAGCCAAAACTTTACGTCTTTCCAACGAATATAAATCACAAAAAGATTGCGTGCCGAAAGCGTTAAACAGTATCGCCGCGGTTTTCTCACTAAAACCTTCTATATTCATTCCGTTTTTACTTGCAAAATTAGCAAGTTTAGCAACTACTCTCGGAGGACACGATTTGTTTGGGCAAAATAAATTTGCACCTACTTCTTTTAACGGCGTTTTGCAATACGGACAAATTTCGGGTTTAGGAATTTCTTCGCAATCAGGGTAAAATTCGGTTGCGCCTAAAATTTCGGGAATGACTTCGTTACTTCTTCTGATAAGTACTCTTGCCTTCTTTTTTACACCCTTTCTTAAAATATCTCCATAATTATTAAGCGTAGCTTTTCTAACGGTCGCACCGCAAAGTTCAACCGGCTCGACAATACCGAGAGGAGTTAATTTACCCGTCCTACCGACCTGCCAAGACACGTCGTTTAATATAGTGGTAATTTCTTCCGCCTCAAACTTAAAAGCCATAGCCCAACGAGGAAATTTATCGGTTGCACCGAGTTCTTTTCGCCTCGAAAAATCGTTAACTTTTATCACCGCACCGTCCGTTAAAATATCAAGTGTTTTTCTGCTATTTTCAACTTCTTTTATGGCAGATATAACCTCTTTTATATCGCTACAAATTCTAAAAAAAGGATGCACCTTAAACCCTTGCTTTTTTAAAAAATCAACACATTCTTTTTGAGAACTTAATTCTCCTTCCGACATATAATTAACGTTATAAAACATTATTTCCGGATGGCGTTTTTCGGTTTCTTTCGGGTCCAAATTCCGTATAGCCCCGGCAACTGCGTTTCGCGCGTTTTTCAAAGGTTCGGTCGCCGTTTTATTGTATTCTTCCAAAACAGAAAGTCTTATAATCGCTTCCCCTTGAACCTCTAACGTTCCGCCGTAATTTATTTTTAACGGAAAACTTTTTATAGTTAATACCTGTGCCGTTACATCTTCGCCAACAATACCGACCTGCCAAGACACGTCGTTTAATATAGTGGTAATTTCTTCCGCCTCAAACTTAAAAGCCATAGCCCAACGAGGAAATTTATCGGTTGCACCGAGTTCTTTTCGCCTCGAAAAATCGTTAACTTTTATCACCGCACCGTCCGTTAAAATATCAAGTGTTTTTCTGCTATTTTCAACTTCTTTTATGGCAGATATAACCTCTTTTATATCGCTACAAATTCTAAAAAAAGGATGCACCTTAAACCCTTGCTTTTTTAAAAAATCAACACATTCTTTTTGAGAACTTAATTCTCCTTCCGACATATAATTAACGTTATAAAACATTATTTCCGGATGGCGTTTTTCGGTTTCTTTCGGGTCCAAATTCCGTATAGCCCCGGCAACTGCGTTTCGCGCGTTTTTCAAAGGTTCGGTCGCCGTTTTATTGTATTCTTCCAAAACAGAAAGTCTTATAATCGCTTCCCCTTGAACCTCTAACGTTCCGCCGTAATTTATTTTTAACGGAAAACTTTTTATAGTTAATACCTGTGCCGTTACATCTTCGCCAACAATACCGTTACCCCTCGTCGTTGCACGAACGAATTTCCCGTTCGAATACGTCAAACAAACCGTTAAACCGTCGAATTTATATTCGACCGTATAATCGTATTTTTCGCCGTTAGTATTGATTTTTTTATCAAAAGCAAAAAGTTCTTCTTCCGTCGTAGATTTGTCCAGACTATACAATCTTTCGATATGATTATGTTTTTTAAACGACGATATAGGTTCGCCGCCCACACGCTTCGTTGGAGAATCGAAAAGCACCGTTCCCGTTTCTTTTTCAATCTTTTTTAACTCATCGTACAATTTGTCGTATTCGGCATCGGAAACGGTAGGATTGTCAAGTACATAATATTCGTAAGCGTACTTATTTAAAATTTCAACCAACTGTCTCATTCTTTCCATATCAAATAATCTCCATCGGTGCAAATTTTATTGCCAAAGATTTTATTCCCACACTTTTAAATGCCACGTCTACTACGGTGGAATCGCCTGAACCTTTTACCGTTATAACCGTACCCTCACCGAACTTTTTATGGCGTACTTTAACTCCGGTTTTATAACCGTTAACGTTCACGTTACCGTTTTCTTTCGGTTTCGAACCGTTCAAAAACGTTTTAGCATACCCCGAAGAATACGCACCCCCGCCCGAACTACCGAAGTCATCGTCATAATACGTGTTTCTTCTATCAAAGTCATAACTCTTTTTAACTTCCTTTACAGGCATATTCGGAGATAAAATCGGCTGAGCCTCTTTCAAAAATCGAGAAGGAATCATATAATCTCTTTTTCCGTACATATAACGGCTTGTTGCACGCGTCAAATACAATCTTTCCATTGCACGTGTTATCGCCACGTACATTAACCGTCTTTCCTCTTCCAACTCCGAATCGTCGTACATAGCATTTCCCACGGGAAGTATTTTCTCGTCAAGCCCCGTAACGAAAACGCACTTATATTCCAACCCTTTCGATGCGTGTATGGTCGCAATAGTAACTACGTCGTCGGAACTCATAGAATCGGTATCGGAACTTAAAGTTACCGAATTCAAATAATCCGCAAGCGTAGAACCGACGTTTACTTTAGAAAACTGTTCGGCAGAGTTTTTTAATTCGTCTATATTCATAATTTTAGACATATTTTCTTCGCTTTTGTCGGAAAATTGTTCTAAAAATCCCGTACATTCTATAACGTAATCGATAATTTCTTCAACCCTGTGATTTTGCGCGTACGCCATAAAACTATCAATTAAAATTTTATAATTATGCAGTTTAATCTTTGCCGAACCGCCTATATCGGTTTGCTCTAAATAATCGAGCCCTTTATAAAGCGATATGCCCTTGTCCGCGCAAAAACCGTACAAGTCTTTAATGGTTTTGTCGCCTATACCTCTTTTAGGGCAACCTATACTCCTTATAAAAGATTCGTCGTCGTAATTGTTATTTATTAGTTTAAGATACGATAGAATATCTTTAATTTCTTTTCTTTCAAAAAATTTAAAGCCGCCGAATACCCTATAGGGAATATTATACTTTGTAAATTCTTGTTCAAAAGCACGCGAAATAGCGTTCACTCTCATAAAAACGGCAAAATCAGAATAATTCATCGCAGACCTTGCCATTAAGTTTTTTATTTGAAGAGCAACGAAAGACGCTTCGTTGTTTTCATCCGAACCGACGAACGTTTCTACCTTTACACCGTCGGGATTTTCCGTCCAAAGTTGTTTTTTTCTACGTTCGGTATTATTTGCGATAATACAATTAGCAAGTTCTAATATTTTCTTTGTAGAACGATAATTTCTCTCCAATTTGTAAATTTTTGCGCCCTTATACAAATCGTCGAACGAAAGTATATTTTCGATTTTTGCTCCGCGCCAACCGTAGATACTTTGGTCGTCGTCGCCAACGACAAAAATATTTCCGTGAGAAATCGAAAGTCTTCTCGCAAGCAAAAATTGAACCTTGTTCGTATCCTGAAATTCGTCTATATGTATATATCTAAATTTGTTAGAATAATATTCCGCAACTTCGGGTTTCTTTACAAATAATTCATACGTTTTGAAAAGCAAATCGTCAAAATCCAAAGAGTTAGAACGCGCAAGATGATTTTCATACGATTGATACGCCAAACAGATTTCGTCGATAAATTTCGTATCCTTATACGCAGTTTTGTATTCGTCAGGCGTCAAACATTCGTTTTTAGCAGTAGAAATACAGGACTTAACCTTTTTTAACATTTTTTCAACGTCGTAACCGAGTTCGTTCAAAACACGTTTTAACAATTTTTCCTTATCGGATTCGTCATAAATAGAAAAATTCCTATCATATCCTATTTTATCAATATCACGGCGCAAAATTCTAACGCACATACTGTGTATGGTAGATACCCACATATCACCGACGTCACCGACTAATTTTTCAAGCCTGTCTTTCATTTCCCCTGCGGCTTTATTAGTAAAAGTTATAGCTATTATTTCAGAAGGATTAACCTCTTTTTCTAAAATAAGATAAGCAA
>CAYSYT010000042.1:0-14476 GCA_964435195.1 uncultured Christensenella sp.
TTTAATGTTTATTTTAGTAAAAATATCACTAAAATTAATTTTTTCTAAAATAAGCATTAAAAATTCAAAAAAGTACCAAAAAAAATGCGTCTTAAAAACGCACGAATAAAAACAGGAGGATTTTTCTATGACGTATAAACGCTATAAAGACCACTGGGTCGTTTTGACCGAAAGTGGCGAAGTGTACTGTCATTGCGACTCTGTGCAGGAATGTCGCGAAGAAATCCAGACCATAAAAACGCATGAAGAAAACGGGAGGGTATATGCAAATGAGAGACATTAACTTAAACACACACGCTATGACAGCGGATGAAGCAAATCTGGTTTTAGATTTTCGCCCTATGATGTTAGGATGGGAAGAAAAGCAGGCACAGGAACGACGTGCTAGAATATCCCAGCGTAAAAAACGCCAGCGTGAGAGAGAAGAGATTATCTTGTTTTGGAGATCTCTTTTTTTGGTGGCAGGAATGTTTTTTGCGTTGGCTTTTATGCCAGTGTTGGTAGACTTGTTAAGTTTCTAGGAAAGGGGATTTTTTATGAAAGTATACAGATACATGAGTCGACGAGAGTTTACAAAACTCTTGTCTGGTGAAACTTTGGTTAACCAGAGTCAGTTTGAAAACTGTAGAACCTCATCTGAGGGATTTTGTTTCTTGGGTGAAGAGTCAAACGGATATGACCCGATTGACGCATTTGATTTCCTTAAAGGCATCGTGTCTGAGGAAATTTTAGTGGAACTGGAAACGTCACCAGAAAACGTGTGTGAATCTGTGGGCGTTTATAACAATCCGAATCCTATGGATTGGTACGATGAATACATGGTTGTAGCAGAGTATTGTACTCAGTCATATAATCGTGAGTTATTCATCCCACGAAGATACTGTATTCCTTGTACATCTTTCATGTTTTATGAAAGACCAGAGTGGAAAGAGGTGACACAATGATTATTACTGTAAATACGCTTTCTAAGCGTATTCCGCATAATGTGGGACAATGTCAGCGTGTGTTTACAAGTGACGCACATGACAGATGTTTACTCATCGAAAAAATCCGCTTGAATAATCAAACGGTTTTATGCGTGACTTGTCAAATCTGGCAAGGCTCGTGGTATAGCTATACTCCAATTTTATGCACGAATGCGGAAAGTATCATGCGTAAATGCGGAAATTTTATCAACACAAAAAGTAGAAGGAGGGCATAGCATGGAATGTTATGTAATTAATAGAAGTGTTAGCGAAATTGAGAAGGTGAATGATGAGCCAGTACTGAGAACCTACGCACTAGCTTTGAATGAGGATGGCTTGCCAGTAACCTTAGGCTCAATCTGGTCTGTAGATTTGGAAACGCGGACAGGTTGTTTCGGAGAGACAGCTTTGGATGGTGATACTTATTTAGCTGAGTATGACCTGAGTGATTTTCATGACTGGAACGAGTTCCATAACGCATTTTTTACAGCCTGGGCAGCTATGCCTAAAATAATGAAAAATGCAAGTAACACAGATGTATATAAGCAGATAACACAGTCTCTTATGTGGTGTTATCCATGTATGAAAGAACAAGAAGAGGAATCCGTTCCGTTTAGTAGGAAAAAAATTACTCCAGAACAGTTCTTTCAAGAAGTAATGAAAGACTTTATGGATGTATGAACGTAAGGAGGTAAGAAAAAAGATGTTTTTATCTATTGAAGAAATTAAGGAAAAGATTAGTATTCTGAGAGAATTAGGCATAAAGCTGTACAGTACAGATATTGACAGATTGTATACTTGTAAAAATCATACTCAGCTGGACAATATGGCTAGAGATATGATTAATCGTCAGTGGAAACCATGTAAAACAGTTACACATAGCACTGGCAGAGTATTTGCTTAGTACTCATATATATAGTATATAGCGAAAAAAGGTACTCTTTTCTGTGAGAGTATCTTTTTTGCTTTTGATTCATTTTCCTACACTGTGTAGGAATGCTGTGTTTATACACAGAAGAAAGCATTCAAGTGCGAGGGTTTCGGGCAAGGGAAACGAAAAAATAAAGCCTTTACGGCTGTGCTAAATTTGAATTTTGCTCAAACTTTGAAAAAATTTTTAGGTGTTTTTGCTTTTTAGGTTTCCCTTTTGCAAAAAGGGAAACGCAAAAAGGGAAACGGAAAGGAGTTAACATGACCGTTGATGAAGTAAAAGATTTATTAGACAAAGAACGCCAGAGACACATTGCAAGTGTTAGAAGTATCTGGCAGTCAATGCAGGGAACTATTGAAGACCTTCAAAGGGAATTCAAATACCACGATTGCATTGTAGAAAGAATTCAATCAGAACTGGAGGTAAAACCATCATGTTAAAAAGTGTAGAAATATTGCATAAAGTAAAGGAAGAGAATCGCCGTCATTATGATGCAATTCGTTCTATTGGCGAAATCTCTAAAACAGAGGATGAATTATATCATTCTACTATTGAAAAATTATCCCTGGAATTTGAACAGGCAAGAAACGAAGAGTTAAATCAAGTGAATGTCTTAAAACGTGCGTTTGATGCAGCTTTCCCTAAGACCCTTTTGGATTATTTCACCGAAAGGGAAATTAATAATGTAATTGGCGAGGAAAACTTTTATTTCATGCGTCAGATGCGTTTGTTTGAATGCTGTGGCATGGATGCAGAAGGATATTTATTTGCACCAGTTTGGAGATAGGAGGGAATAGACAGTGAGCAATATTTATACACCAGAAGATTTTAATTATGAAACTGCTAAAGTAGGTGATTTAGTTAATCCAGAGGTTGTCAACAATGCAAGAAACGTGTTGCCGCCAGCATGGAATACATACGACTGTGTTCAGATGGGTGAGCCAATCACCATGATGAAAAATGAAGATGGTTTCCTTAAATGCGTTTATCACACATTTAGGCGTAAGACCTGTGAAGCATGGGAATACAGAGGACTGTGTTTCTATAAGGGAAAAGAACTGTGAAAACAGTTCTGATGGTGTCAAATGGAAAACCTCTACGTGGTGACACTAGCACTTCCTTATTCAAAGGGAAAACCAATTTCCATACGCATTTTTTACCCTCTTTCATTTTTTTTTTGGAGAAGCCGTTACTCATGTGACGGCTTCTATGTACGTATTGCTTAAAAATCCTTTTGAATTAAGTGAAAGGATTTTTAAGGAGTGCATACAGCAACTCTAAAAAAAATAAGGTTCTCACTAAACCAGAAAGTGACCCGGCAAGAGAAAAGCCGGAAAGAAAGGAGTTCAGATGATGAACGTAAAATTAAACGAAAATATTTTAACTGTAGTAACACCTATCGCAAAAGCAACTGCAGATAAGGCTTTCTCAGCACTGACTCTGACAGATGATGATGGCAACATCCTTTGCTCTGTAACTGTTGCTACTGGCTCTGAGGGTATGATTTCCATGATGGGTCTTACTTGCAACACTGTTGTAGATGGTAAGTTGGCTGTGGCAATCGTTATGCCGATGGGTACAACAATGGATGATGTCAAAAAGAAATACGGTAAGGCTCTGGTAAATGTAAGCAAGTACATTGATCAGGTAGCGGAAGCCGCACAGGCAGAAATTGCTGCTATTGACGGAATCTTTGCAGAGGAGAATGCTCGGTAATCACCGAGCATTTCTTGACTCCTTTGAGGTGGTGTGACGGAGTATAATAATGAACCGCCTCTCTTTGTATGAAGACAAGTCCGTAAACGGCAAAGCGAAAACTGAATATTGGTAAGAAAAGAGAAGATAAAAAATTAAGAAAGAATGAGGTATTTATTATGTTTAATCTGAAAATTGGTACAAATATGGAAAGAAACACTGTAGTTGAATATCTGACAACAACTGTAGACGAAGCTCTGGAAAGACATGGTGTAAGCACAAGAGGTGCAACAGTATTCTTCAACGGTGTAATTGTTAGAGATTTTAACCAGACATTTGCTGACATGGGTGTAGCAGATGGTGGTACAGCAACACTGACAGCTGTTGTTAAGGCTGACAGTGCTTGTTAATAAAAGCAACCAGTAATACGTAAAGTAGGTTTCATCGCCTACTTTACGATTTTCCCAAAAAAAAAATGCATGGAGGTATAAAAATGACACTTTTGGAATTAGCCAGAACACTTGTGGCAGAACTGGAAAAGCAGGAAGCATCCAAAACGGAACTTGCTACTCTGAATCCTGGAGAAACATTTAAAATTGGAGAACATGATTTCATCGTCCTGGAGCAGATGCCAGGAAAAACGGCAGTGATTTCTAAAGGCTACATGGCAGATGGCGTTGTATTCGATGAAAAATCAACTGATTACAACATCTCACATTTGAAAAAAGTCATGGAAACAGAAATTCAGCCCATCATTGAAGCTGAGGTTGGTTCGGACAATATTGTAGAGCATGAAGTTGACTTGACTAGCGTTGATATGCAAACTCCGTTTCCAATCTACAAATGCAAGGTAAGACCGATTACGTTTGATGAAGCAAGAAAATATAATGATTTTCTTCCAAGCGAAGATTTAGATGAGTGGTGGTGGACTTGTACGCCTTGGTCAACCGAGAAACGTGGTTGGAAATATCGCATGGCTGTGGTTTCTCATTCTGGCATTATCTGCAACCACGACTGTAGCATCGACAGTGGTGTTCGTCCATTTTGTATCTTAAAATCTAATATCTTTGTGTCAAAGGCAAATTAGAAAGGAGTGATGAAATGCGTATAGTGTTTCATACAAATGAGCAATGTGAAAAGTTTTTTTCACGTGTTGTGGCATATGATGAAATCTGTTTAAGCAGTCGCATTTCACTATGTGATGGTTCTTGTGTAGATTGCTGGAAAAAACACGCACTAATAGAAGTTGACCACAAAGGTGCTGACTTGCCTATCAATATATATTATAGCGAGGCTGAGAGATATGAGGAGCTGTTCGACAGAATCGTGGACATCTTAGGGTCACACGATATATGCCCATCTAACTTAGGTGTGCGTCATAAGGATGACTGCTCATTGAGATGTCAGGATTGTAGAAAAAAAGCTTTTGAAGTAAGGGAGGAATAAAAGATGTTTCAAGTAGGAGATAAAGTCAGATTTAAAACCTGGGAACAAATGAAATCAGAATATGGATTAAATGACAACGGGGATATTGACTGTAGAGCCGTATTTACAATGCGAATGGATAGTCTAATTGACCGATCCCAGATTTACACCATTCGTCAAGTAAATGGTGAAACAAACTATGAGCGAATTGAGTTTGAAGAAGAGGTTCCATCATTTAGTTATTCGCCAGATATGATTGAATTAGTGACGGAAGCACCAGCTACACAAACGGAAGATGCTATTTCTTTCATGGATGATTTTGACTGTAGAGTGCCTCTTAGCCCTACAATCAGCACTGTATATTGTAAGTCTGAGAATCTGAAGAAACTGAGAAGAAAATATGAATCAAAAATTGAAGATATTTTAAAACTCATGTTTCATCAAGAAGCATTGGTATCAAGTGTACATATTGAATTTCAAGTTGTGAACTACAATAATAACCCGGATGTAGTTTGGGAGCATTATTATACTAATGCTAACAACAGAAGACGCATTATTGTTATGACAGGCGGTAATTATGTAGAGAAATTCGAGAAATACCGTGTCACTGAAACGGTCAATGATGAATACGTAACCACTCTTTCGGTAACAGAGGATACAGCCTTCTATAAGTTAGGAAACGTGCTGATGGCATTAGTTCCAGAAGAGAAGATTGGTTTGGAAGAGTGGTGGAAAGCGTTATTTGCTACAGTGTTACAGAGCCTGGCTTATAGTACCTCCGACCATTTCAAAGAGCTGTTGGTGCAAGGCAAAGTAAAAGAAGCACTGGACTACTGTGAATCTATTAAATCTGCTTTGTTAGAAGAGAAACGACGAAAAGAGTTTGACAAAGCAACCGAACAGATTAAAGACTATGTCGCTGCTAATGTGGTTACTGTCGCAAAAAATAAAATTAAAGATGCTGAGGAGCGTATTTTAGACCATGAGCGTGAGTTAGCAAGTTTATATGGTCGGCTTAAAGAGCTTCAGAAAGAGCTGATGTATATTCAAATTGGAAAAATCGAAACGGAAAATGATGCTCTGGCAGAATTGCTGTCTAGTGATTATGATAATATTTCCTCAATCTACGTCCGTAATGGAAGAGTACGCATGACTATTGTTCAGCCGCTTTTATTCTTTGAAGACGATGATTGGTTAACAATTAGAGAAAATGTTTTAGCGGCTCAAGTTTCTGATTCATTCAGATATGTTGTAGATGCTATTTTCACAAGAAAATGTGAACTTACACTGGAGACAGGAGTGTTCTTCACTATTGATGGCAACAGAAACTTTGGTAGATGGAATGACTTTGATGAATACACACGAGGTATTCCTAATCCTCATATCTATCAATATGACTGCTGGGGAGACAATAAAGCTCCGATTTTGGCAGCCATGTCAGAAAATAAGTTTGATATTGCGTATGCACAAATCAAATCAGCGTTAGCTGGAATTAATATTATGGATTCGCCAGTACTCAACGCTTTCTGTAGAGGATTGTCGGCATATAGTGGCATTCCATGTATCATGGATTATACAACTGGGGAAGTAATGAATCTTACAAAAGCAAATGAATATTATAGAAAGTTGGAGGAAAAACATAATGAAGAAAATTAGAATGGGTCAGAATGACATTGAAGCGTTTATTGCAGAAGTGAGAGAGAAATTATCTTTGGAAAAAGGATTGCCAGATACATTGTCGATGCCTATAAACGCATCGACAAAACTGAAAGACGAAGATAAGGTGCAGGTTATTTTTGACAATGTGGCATACAAAAAAATGCAGGCACTAATCAGTAAATGCTCTGATGAGGTAGGCTGGTACGGAATCGTAGAACATCCAGAAGAGAAAATCTATGAAATCACAGATATTATTATGTTCCCTCAAACAGTGACCGGAGCAACGGTAACGACTGATGATGACGAGTATGGAGCGTGGATTGCGGGGCTGGATGATGAAGTCCTTAATAAGTTACGCTTTTATGGTCACTCTCATGTGAATATGGGGACGTCACCTTCAATGACAGACACGAATCATTATAAAAACATGATTCAGAACTGTCATGATTTTTATATCTTCGGCATTCTCAACAAGAGTAATTCATCTTGGTTCAATATCTATGACTTTAGTACGAACACTTTGTATGAAAAAGATGATATTGAGTATAAGTACTACATTACTTCCGAAGATGAGTGGGCGAAAGAACAGATAGAGACTTTCGTGAAAAAGAAAACTTATAACTACACTTCTTCCTATGGCTATGGTAGTCAGTATACCTATGGAAATAAGCCTGTTACCCCTTACGGTCAGACAGCTTTTAACAAAGCAAAGCAAAAAGAAAAGGAAGAGAAAAAGAAAACTAAGAATCATCTGTGGGATTATTATGCTGATTATAATAAAGACTTGGATCTTGATGATTATTATGATTAAGGAGAGAGATTATGAATACAAGTAAAGTTTTAGAATATTTCAATGCACAGGAAGCAGTAAAGGCACCGATTCACGTAATCGGATGTGGAGCAATCGGAAGTCATGTAGCGGAGCAGCTTACCAGATTAGGATGTACGAACATTCATCTCTGGGATTTTGACAAGGTAGAACCGAAAAACATTACCAATCAGATGTTCTTTGATGGTGACATCGGAAAAGAAAAAGTGGATGCAGTTGAACAGATGATGAAAGCAATCAATGATTCTGTTCAGGTCACTAAGCATCGTGAGGGTATCAAACCGCCATACATTGTAAACGGATACGTTTTCTTGTGTGTAGATAAAATTGAATTAAGAAAGGCAATCGTGGAAGCAAATGCAAAGAATCCGAACTGCATTTGCTTTCATGATTTTAGAATGAGACTTACTGATGCACAGTATTATTTCGCTGAGAGAAAAGAACCTGTACAGATGAACAACATTCTTGCTTCAATGGACTTTACACATGAAGAAGCTATTGAAGCTACGCCAAGGAGTGCGTGTGGCGTCGAGCTGAATGTAATCTATACAGTTAAAAATATTGTGACTTACGGAATGAGTAATTTCGTTTCGTTCTTGCAGGGTCAGAAAGCAAAAAATGTTATTCTGACAGACATGAATATGATGAGCGTGGATTGTTTCTCAATCTAAGATGAAGAGGTGATACTTATGTTTGAAGTTGACGAAAAAGTGAAAATGTTTTTTGAAATTGAACGCTGGGAAAAGGCTGTGCAGCATTGTATCAATAAGGGAATTAAGCCTTATGAGTTGAGTCGGTTTGTAGAGCCAGAATTTAGAAGCTACTTCCTGTCAGTTCTCTTAGATGGAAAATATAAGGTTGCACCACCTCATATTGCTTTGATTCCGAAAGAGACAAAGGGAGAGTTTAGAAAAGTATATGTTAACACCGTCTTTGATAGACTGGTGTTGACTATTATTAATGATGTGTACTGCAATCTGTACGGTTCAATGATTCATCCGAAGTGTGTGAGTTATCAAAAGGGACTTGGAGTAAAAACTATTGTGAGAAACATCGTAAAGGAAATTCAGAAACTTGAAAATCAAGGAAACAAGTTACTTGGTTACAAGATTGATATTTCCAAATACTTTGACAACGTGAGTCGTGAAACGATGAATGAGGCTTTAGCTTCAGTGAACACAGGCTCTGCATTGGACAAAGTACTTTATGATTACTACAATGATGACCTCATTATGGATGAAAATAAAGAACTGGTTGTGAAATATAAGTCTCTGTGTCAAGGATGTGCTCCATCTGCTTTCTTTGCAAATATTATTTTAAAGGAAGTAGATGAAGCCATGGATAAAATGTGTCAGGTATATTATAGATACTCCGACGACTTACTTTTAATAGGAAATAATCCTGATGAAGCTATGGCAAAACTGACAGAGATTTTAGCGAAAAAGGGATTGCAGGTCAATCAGAAAAAGGTAGAGCCACTTTATGCAGACCAGTGGTTTACCTTTTTAGGATGTAAAATTAAAGGTAATATGGTTAGTTTGGGTAAAAAGAGTTTGGATAACTTTATCAAAGAGATTGACTCAAGGACAAAGTTGCCTAAGACAAAAGAATACCGAAATGGTTGTAGTGAGAAAGAATTGGAAAAAAGAATAAAGTCCATCAATCGGTATTTGTATACGGCATACATTCAGAATTCGTCACAGTTTGGCTGGGGAGAATATTTCTTCGGAATTGTTAATTGTGAAAAGGATATTGAGACTTTGGATCAATGGGTAAAAGATAAACTTCGTGCTTGCTTCACTGGAAAAGGTCGTGGCTGGCAAACAGGTGGTCTTGGAAGCGTAGATACAGAAAAGACACGTACTGTATTAAGAGGTCGTGGAGCAAGCGTAAATGGTAACTTACAGAAAACCGATCAGATGTTGGAAAGATGTGGTTATGTAAGTATGCACCATTTATATAAGGTATTTCACATTGATCATGATGTTTATTTAGCAGAAATAAATAGATTAATGATGTAAGGAACATGGTTAGTACAAACCAGCATTTAATATGATATTAAAGGAATCACTAACATGATCCAGGATCCAAGCGACTACGTCGTTGACGCGCAAATTCACGAACACCTGAAGTAAACTTCAGGCACGTAAATTCTCGCGTCCACGACGACTTCGCTGGATCCTGGATCATGATAGATCGTAAATAGTTATAGGTATGTACAATAATATCCTGTTAAAAGCAAAAGGAGAATAAAAATGACATTATATGAGATTATTTGTGACTTGGCTCAACGTCATTGTCGCATAAAGGGAATGGGTTCCACAGATCAATTAAAGTTTGACTTGGTGGAAAAAAATATTCAATGTGGCAAAGGTTTTATTATGCAACATGGTCAGTTTTGTGTTGACTGGTTAGACTTGACAGATGGTACGTTTTACGTGTTTGATGATGGATTGATTAATTTAAAGGAGAATCCATATGAATTATTGGAAAACTTGTATGTAAGATATCGTGATTCATTACCATCAAAAGCAAGCGTAAACAATAAGGGAAACTTTAGAGCAAAAGTTTCTGATGAACTTACCTTTGAACAGTTATTGGAGGGCGAGGATAGACTCTGGCTTCAATATCAAATGGAAGCATTGATTCTACTAGGGTCTTTAAAGGGAATCTTTAAGTGGAATGATCCGAAGAAATGGTTTTGGAAAAGTTCCACTGGATTAATTTTATATAAGTCATGGTTATTAAATAAGGAGGAATTGAGATGCGAGAAACAGAAAGTGTGTTAGCGAATGCTCTTGGTGAGAGAAGTGGAGAATATTTTTCGCTCAATAATAACGCAACAGTGATGAATGTGGACTTTGCTAAAACTTCACAGTTTCATAAAGAAGTAATGGCAGACGGATATGTGTTTAATCCATATATCCACAGACGCTGGTTACCAATACAGTATTTAAGAATGCGTAGACAGGTCAACGACTATGGCTATACATGGGAATGGTGGCTGACTACCAGATATAGCAGTAATTACATGATTGATTATGTGATAAAGGAAACCCACAAGTTATCTTTACTTAATCAAACAGATCACTATGCATTTGATGAAAGAAGACAATTCTTTACTGAAGATTGTGTTAAAGAAATCTATCGCAGCTATTTGAAGAGAATTGCTTACATCTTTAAGAATAAGATTGGTGTTTACTGCTATAGTCCAGATTACGTATTCATTGAGGGATATGGTCGTGTCGATCATAAAACCTGGACAACAGTAACTACTGAACTTGTACAAGATAGATTTTCAGGCAAATATAGAGAAATGAGTAGCATTTCATTGGAACCGGGAGTTCGTATTATTGAAAATCTTATCCAGCGATTAGATGCGGCTGATACTTATTATGAGATAAGCAAAGTCATGAAAGATGCCCCATATTTCAAAACCAGATTAGGACTTCCAGATATTTTTGTGGATGCGTTCTTAAAGTCTGGTGCCTATTATACATGCAAACACTTGGTAATGTTCAACAATAAGAAGATTAATGGACAAGGTAAAGCAGATGCATGTAAGATTTTGCGAGGTATGCTGGACAGTGGTGCATCGTTCGAGGATTTTGATAAGTTAATTGATTAGTTAAAAAAACTCGGTAAAGAGAAAGTATATTATGGAAATATTCAACACTATTCAGGGTGCCAGTAGCCCGTATCATCTCAGCTTTCCAAGCGATGTTATATTTCTTACGCAATTCACATCGCTGGAAACTGAAGATGACACGGGATACACGCCTCCTGAATACATCATAAATTTATATAGTTAGAATTTACAGCATTTCCTCGATATACTAAAAAAACCAATCATTAGGTGGCTAATGGTATACACATTATGATATTCACTCTTATCAATTACGAGCCTGCAGAGGTGCCCTCCACGAAGGCACTACGCCAATGGGCTCGATTCGGAACTTTGTTCCTTCTCGAAGCCCACTTGAGCGTAAGCCTTCAGGAGGCACCTCCTGCAGCTCGTAATATCGTAAATTATTGTAGTAAGCCACAATAATATCTCGATGTGTAGCAAAAACGGAAAGGAGAAGTGTATGATAAGATATTTTGTTAATTTAACAAAGCTGAAAGAGTATGCAAAAATATATAAAGCAAAACCTTTAATGAAGAAAATCTTGATTGCTGGTATTGGTACAGAGTCAGATGTCATGTATAAAATTTTCTTGGGGACGAATAAGACTGATCCAGGATTCTGCTTAGAAGTACAGAATAATAAAAATGAGCTGGAAGAAACGATCGTCTTGAAAGAGAATTGGATTCTTCAGGTAAAGGACACTGCTGAGTACTACAATAATGGACTGGAAGATTCTAATTATTATTGTACAAATCCAGCTTGTTTAAATTTTGGAGAGGTAGACTTACCTATTCGAAATCAAAAAGGTCAGAATATTTGTCCGGTATGTGGATGTATTCTTTCTGAAAAAGAACCGCTTTGTTCTATTCCTTATGACCGCCTATTGACTATTGCAGGTGAACTTATAGATTATTGTGCAGGTCAGGTAGAAGAGGTTGCATATGATATGTGTGAATTCTTAGGCATTGAGGAAGAGGAATATGACAATATTATAGCGAACTATGTCATGGAAGAAGAATTGATTATGGAGGAATGATATGCCAGTGCATGATGATTTGGGTCTGAGAATGAAAACATATTATGAAAAGGTTCCCAGAACCTGTTTGATGCGAAGAACACCTGTAGCGATTAGAATTGACGGCAAGGCTTTTCATACATTCACCAGAGGATTTCGGAAACCATTTGATGAAGTCTTGGTTAAGTCAATGCAAGATACGATGAAATATCTTTGTGAAAATATTCAGGGATGTGTCTTGGGATATACGCAATCTGATGAAATCACATTGATTTTGGTTGACTATAAGTCACTTAACTCTCAAGCATGGTTTGACTATGAAGTACAGAAGATGTGTAGCATAGCAGCAAGTATGGCAACCATGGCATTTAATAAATTCTTTGCGGAAAACGTAGATGAATACCGTAGCTTGTTAAGTTCTTCTCGGGCACAAGCTAACAGATATATTGTAGCAATGAATAAGGGAGCAATGTTTGATGCACGTTGCTTCAATATTCCTAAAGAAGAAGTGACGAATCTTATTTACTGGAGACAGTTAGATGCGACACGTAACAGTATTCAGATGGTAGGTCAGACTAATTTCTCACATAAGGAATTGCACTGTAAGACTTGTAAGGATATACAAGAAATGCTGATGACTCAGAAAGGCATTAACTGGAACGATTTACCCGTGAGTCAGAAACGAGGAAGTTGCTGTGTAAAAGAAACCATATTTATACCTGATGCAGATGGTACTGAATACGCTGATGAGGGAACTGCTGGATACAATAGAACTTACTGGACTATTGATACAGAAATCCCTGTCTTTGTTGGTGAAGGCAGAGACTATATTGACAAGTTAATTAATTTTTAGGAGGTTATGATAATGAAAGTAGAATATGATATTCCAGTGCCAAATAGAATGGGTGAAAAACCTATTGCTGAACGAAAGTACATCGAAGACTTTATCTCAAAAGAAAGCAAAACGATGGCAATAAAATATGACACAATTAAGGAAGCAGACGCTCGAACTACGAGCATTCGTAATTGGTTACAGAAAAATAAACTTAATATTAAATGTCTCAAGCGAGTAGACACTGTATTTT
The DNA here is from genome assembly GCA_964435195.1 of uncultured Christensenella sp. Lineage (GTDB taxonomy): Bacteria > Bacillota > Clostridia > Christensenellales > Borkfalkiaceae > UBA1259. The sequence goes on from CAYSYT010000042.1 coordinate 13,233, forward strand.
TAATTAAGCCAGAGGAGGAACTGTAGTGTGGAAATTGTTAATTCGGGTTCGACTTATCAAATCTATGATGAAAGTTTGATTACATATCACCTGCTGCCATCACAGAATTATGTTGTCCGCTGTGATAAAAGAAGCGGATTCTTTTTGGAAAAGTATGAGAAGATTGAAATCAAAGAAAAGATTTATGGTGTTCATGAGGAAAAGATAAATAAGGTTTTAAAATCTTTCGAAAAGTTTGACAGACATTTAGGAGTAATCCTTAGTGGTCACAAGGGAATCGGTAAATCTTTGTTTGCGAAAATGCTTTCTATCCGTGCTGTCGAAAATAATATTCCTTTAATCATCGTGGACACATACATTCCAGGAATCGCTACATTCTTAGAAAGTATTCAACAGGAAGTAATGATTCTATTTGATGAGTTTGATAAAACTTACGGTAGCGTTAAGGCAGAAGACGGAATGGCAGATCCTCAGGTGGAATTGCTCACTCTGTTTGATGGTGTAGGACAAGGCAAAAAGATGTTCGTGATTACTTGTAATAACATCAAAAATCTGAATGAATATCTGATTAATCGTCCTGGAAGATTCCATTATCACTTTAGATTCGATTTTCCGAGTACAGAAGAAATTCAGGAATATCTGGAAGATAAACTGGAGGAACAGTATTATGGAGAGATTGCTCAGGTAATAGCCTTCTCCCAAAAAATAGATTTGAACTATGACTGTTTACGATCTATTGCCTTTGAAATTAATACTGGTATCAGTTTTGCCGAAGCTATCAAAGACTTGAACATCATCAACGTAAATGAAGAATTTTATAATTTAACTCTTCAGTTTGAAAATGGCGAAACTTTGAAACTCGTCCGTAGCGGCGCTTGTTCACTTGATCTCTTTAATAGCTGTACAGAGTCTCGATGGTTTGGGAACGGAAATAACTATGTTGCTCATGTTGATTTTGATACCGGCGATGTTGTATTTGATGCAAACAGAGGTATACCTTATATTCAGGCGAAGGATTTGCAGGTGACGTTCTCAACAGATCCAGATAACAGCGAAGAGACTACTTTGATAAGTCATTTTAAAGAGTTAAAAGTAGAATGTTTATGGATTATCAAGAAGAAGGATAAATCCTATCACTATACAGTTTAGTTAACAAGGCGATACAGAAATGTATCGCTTTTTTGGATCATTAGCTCAGTTGGTTAGAGCATCCGGCTCATAACCGGGCGGTCGTAGGTTCGAGT
>CAYSYT010000043.1:0-1422 GCA_964435195.1 uncultured Christensenella sp.
GGGGTGCTCCGCTCCGCTCGCCCTTCTTAGAACCCTAAGAATTTCAAAATTTTGTTACTATGTGACACATCATTCGACATTACTCTAATAGTCGGTTTAATCATTGTGTCAAATAGCTTTACAAAACTATCATCAATTTTCCCTTCTGCAAGACTACCATCATAATCTTCTGCATACCATTTTGTAAGAAAATTATGAATAGCATCAATCATTACTGCCATATCCTCTTTAAGAGCTTCTTTTTCCTTTTCCGCAGCTTTTTTTTGCTCTTTTTCACTTACAAGAACAGCAACTGCATCAATGATTTCTTCTGGTGTATGTTCCTTAAGAAGTTGATCAAGTTCTTTTTTCATTTTTACATTGCTCCTTTATTTTTGTTACATATATATTATAACAAATTTTTTAAAATTTTTCAAGTTGGCGCTTTGGACAAGATTGTTTTTTATGATGTAATGAAAGGGGATAAAATACTAATTTGCTACATTTTTTTATGAACTGTAGGCTAATATAGAGTTCAGAAGAATGTGTAGCAAGTGGATAAAAGTATTAGTTTGCTCTTTTTCATTTAAAAATTTTAAAGGAGGATAAGAATTACGGTTCTTAAAAAAAGAAGAATGCGGTTTAATTTTTTTCACAATGCATTTCTTTATTCCCTGCCAACGCACCGGATTAGCCCTTGCTAGAGCACAATACTATAATTTAAAAGAAACACAAAGTGTATTTTAATAGGTTAGTCTGTAAAATCACTCGCTTAAAAATTTTTAGCCCTTGTCCTCATACAATTACTTACAGCCAGTAGGCAAGGTATGTGCGCTTTAAGGGGTTAAAGTAAAAAAGCGGTTTGATTAAACTCTAATTTATACAACCAACTTCGGGGGAGCGAGCTCGTTACCCCCTCTTTTATTTTCCAAGAGAGAGCTTAGAGAGATTGCGGTTTGGCGCTATCGGGTCATTTAAGGCGCTCACTATTTCCGCATCGGTGACTCGTTTATAGTCTTTGAGTGGATACACACGCCACTCTACCTCGGTCCGCACAGGTACCATTTTTATACCTTGTATTAAGCCATCTAAATACTCAAAAGGTCGATCGTGTGTGGTATCACCGCTAAACAGCAGTCGTTTGTCTTCTGGACTATAGATAAACATTTGTGTATAATCAGGAAGGCCGCATAACTCAAAACTTTCATCTATCATTTCTTCTGGAAGAACAATTACACATACTATTTGTTTAGTCATATATTACTTCTTTATTTTTATTACATATATATTATAACAAATTTTTTTAATAAAATCAATTAAGAGGCGGCGGCGGGTACTTTTATTAAATGAGCGAAGCGATTTTAAAAAAATTACCCTTATTATTTATTAGAGTTTCGCGAAGCGAAACTCTATTATTTATTATTATGAATGGTAAGCACTTTT
>CAYSYT010000043.1:1522-13377 GCA_964435195.1 uncultured Christensenella sp.
TTAACATTCGCGTAAGCACTTTTTTAACATTCGCGTAAGCACTTTTTTAACATTCGCGTAAGCACTTTTTTAACATTCATCTTTTTTGATCAATGGGACATTTTGTGGTAAACTTGGTTAGTTTAAAATATGCATGACGACTATCATCTTGATTTATAGTATAATTGACCAATCCTAGTTTTTTTAACAAATCTAAACAGTTCCTAATTCTATCTCTACTGGCAGTATGACTATAATTAATATTTAAGTGTTCGCATAGCTCTTTAATAGTAAAAACATAGTTATTCGGACTTACATTATTACATATACCTAAATAGATATATATTTTAATTACTAACTCTTTAACTGTGTCCAGTAGGTATCGCAAGGTATCTAAAGGAATATTAAAATACAATTTATCAGGATTTAAAATATAGTATCCTGTTTTATCTTCAGTTAGCTTAAGATAGTCTTTAGATACCAAATATTTAAAATGAGATGAAATTGTTTGCCTTGTTGTGGGGGATGCGGGGTCGGCAGCTAATAGCTGTCCTATTTTTGCGTATGATGGAATATCTTTAATCAAAACTATTGTTTGGCCATCAGAGCCTTTAGAGAGGGTCATTAAAAAGGCATAAAGTTCAGCATCTACTTTAGGGTCATTTAAAAAGGTTTTGATATCAAGTTTGTTGTTTGCCGGAAAAGATTTTTCTATTTTTTTCATATTATTTCACAGCTCCTTTCACTCTATATAAAAATTAGAGTGAATAGATTAACCTAGTTTGTCCTTGAACCGCTTGCGGCACTTATAGCAGCATTTTGACATATTTGAAAAATTGTAACACTTTTATACATAAAATACTATATATGTACAGAATGTACTAAAAATTTTTAAAATTTTTTGAACAAAGTGATTAAATTTTTCTCAGTGATTTTTTATATTCTTCTGAAAGGATGTGAAAAGTAATGAAAGAATATGCTTTATTAACAAATTCAACATATTTATATTTATTACAACATAAGTATGAAAAAATCAATTATATGACCATAGGAAACAGTCTTGGAATTCATAGAAATACAGTGTCTAGAGAATACAAAGATTTTTGCAATGTACCAAATTGGGACACTTTGTTTCCTATCACCAACTTCTATAATGAAGAAAATAACAAGAATTTAAGAGCTGTAAAAATATTGAGAGACATTAGACCAGACATAACCGGAATTACAGATATTGCTAACGCTCTTGGAATCTCGACCAAGACATTGTATAATTTGCATTTAACTAGCTTTAAACTAAACGAACCTACTAGCTGTGTTTATTCAATCACTTACCAAGGTGAAATTATTTACATAGGTGCAACCAATAATTTTGAACAAAGAAAACGACAGCATTTATCTGCCATTAGTGACAAAAAAACAACTTCTAGACTTTATGCTTACTGCACAAAAAACAATATATCTTCTAAAGATTTAGATATTAGACCTCTAATTTTAGAAAAGGAGTTATCGGTATTTAATGTAGAAAACACAATAATTAATCTGCTTTAGCCAGTAGGCAACTGCCATGTGTAATAAAAAACAAAGGAGACTAAAAAAATGCAAAACAAACCATACAAAATCTTTACAAAACGCTTAGCCAATCTACTGTGCGGCCAAGGCTTTAAAATCATAGGAACAGAAGTGAATAATCATAAGCCTTGGTTAAATGTTTATTTATTTGAAAACACGGCTGAGCTACAGCAAGCAGTGAATGATTTTTTAAGATAGGAGGAACTAAAACATGAATAATAGTTTTGTTTTTTATGCTTCTATTTTAGAAACTATAGAAAAACTTGATGCAGCTAACCAACAAGAATTGTCTAATAAATTGTTGCGCGCTGTTATAGAAATAGGAATTTATGGAGAATATAGTGGTAATGATCCGGTTGTAGAAAGTTATTTGCCGACCATTAGTATAGGAATAAAGAATGCGACAAAGCGCTATGAGAGTGCTGTCCATGGTGGGGCTAAAGGCGGACGACCGACAAGGTATGATAAAGAAGAGGTTCTTCGACTCAAGGCTTCTGGAATGTCAAATACCTAGGTGGCCGAATAGATAGGGTGTTCTGTGAAGACTGTATCTCGCTATTGGAACGAGTGGACAAAACCTAGACATAATTAGGACAAAACTGGACAAAACGATATAAGTAAACCTGGACAAAACCAGGACATAACTGGACAAAACCAGGACATAATTTTAAATGAAGATACTACTTTTGTCTTTTGAGGGTGGACATAAGTTTTGTCCTGATTTCAGGACAAAACTGGACATAACCTGGACACAAACACCTTGAGTTTTGTCCTGATTTTAGGACAAAACTGGGACATAACTTGGTTTTTTACTAGGGGTGGACAAAACTGGACATAACCTTAATATAAATAGAAATGTCCCATTTCTGTCCATGTTATGTCCAGAATGGGACATTTTAAGTTTTGTCCTACTTCGTAGAACAAAACTGTCTCGCCTCTCTCTCGAATTCTCGTTTTAAAAACCAAAACCAAAATCGAAGTGAAAGACCTATTTTAATCCAGAAGCCAGATTTTAAGGTCAATTTGTTTCAAAAATTTTTCTGACTGACATTGACTCACAAAACGCCTTTTTTTAATGAAACACCTTAATACCAGCTCCACCAGTAAAGCTAAAAGTGGTAAGGGAGAGAGAAAAAGAGAAAGAGTGCGGTTTTGCCGGTAGAGGCTCCGCCTCCGGCCGCAAAAGCATTAGTTCAAGTTCCAAAAGTAAAGTTATACATATATAGAGTTATAATGTTATTAAGGCATTTAAAGTGCAGGTGCAGGGTAGAAGTTCTTAGGCCGGCTTAGCCGCCTTCTTCTTTTTTACTTACCTTAGTTCAATTTGTCGATTTTTTTGTAGCTTTTTTACTTCGTCCTTTGACTTATTCATCTTCACCCCAAACCGCAGTAAAGACAACTATTTTGAGAAGTGTGGCTGCCACGAAAATATGTGGGAGAGAGAAAGAAAAAATTTTCTCTTTTTTATCACAGTTTTCCTCCTTTTTCTTTGCTCTTGGAGCCGGAAACGAGTCTAATCACACCTTTTCTCATGGAAAAACACCTAACTTTAGGTCAATTTGTCAAGATTTTTTTAAGAAACGAGTAGAACTTCGCAAAGTCTCTCAAAGTAATAGATTTTATAGACAAAAACGGGGTTGTCTAACTGCAATTTTGAAAGGGGAGAGAAGAAAAATTTGAGTTCCTAAGAGAGAAAAAGAAACAGGTCGGTTGGGGCGCTATAAGTTCCTTGTACGCGGTCGTTAGATTTTGTGAGAAGTAACGGCGCCGGAATTAAGCTTTAAAGAGTTTGAGGTCGCGTATAAGGCGCGGAGCTCTAGCTAGAGGAGCGGGAGTCCCAGTAAAGGCGCTGCAGGCGAAGAGTCGTTTGGTATTACAAAGTGACTATACGCGTTTTTGAACGAAAGGCCGCACGTTTCTTTATTCTTTAGGCTCTTGGTCTCAGAGCCGTGCTTTGTGTGCTTTTGGCTCTTTCTATTGGCGTTTTTTGAAAAACGAAGAGAGACTCGGTTTTCTGATTTTAATGGAACTGCAGTTAATTCGGGTGAACTGGGTGAAAGCTAGAATGAAAAGAGAGAAATGAAAAATTCCAAATCGAACTTTCAAAATGGCGCTCTCGGGGCTCTTGTGCGCGCTCGGCGCGAAGTAGAGACAGAAGATGTATGCGAAGTAAGGTCTTAGTGCTGGCTCTTGGAAGCGTAGAGAAGGCCGATGGATGTGGGCACACGTGATAAAAAACAAAATGAGATATGGTATAGAGTTCTTTAGTGCTTGCAAAGTCGTGTTTGTGAGGTAAGGTAAGGGGTGAAGTGCTTGCAAGACTTAAGAGAAAAGAGAACTTGGTTTTCGGGAAAATTGAGGGCGATATGGGGAGCCACTTTCAACAGAAAAAAAGTCCATATGCTTGGTTTGGGGGGGAGAACGAGTCGAAGGCGTTCGCCCTCGGCTCGACCAAGCTAAACCCGATTTCGGGAGATTTAACCAAGCTTCATAAAAGCGAGTATTGGAGAGAAAAATTGTGTGAGGTCTAGCCTTGTCGAAATTTGGGCTCTTACGAGCCTGGCGTTTTACCATTCAGAAGGTAATTTGCCACAAAAAGACTTTATTGGACAATCCTTGCAACTATCGCAATTGAGATAATGTTTTGCAAGTGTCAATAGAGCTTCGACAAGTTCTAATTCCATTATTCAATTTTCTCTCCTTTCTTTATTTTCTATATATATTATAACAAAAATTTTAATAAAAATCAAAGAAGAGCCGCAAACGAAGAATAGAATTGCGGGAAAACAAGGTTTAAGTTGTTTTGACCTTTATTGCGGCAAAAAATGTTGAAATTGTATATTTTTTCTAAATTCTGCTCCTTCACCAGCGCGAAGGAGCAGTTTGTCAATAGGCAGAATACACAAAATTAGTTTCCGAGATTTGTGCAGTTTGCACAAACTTTAATTTCAGCACAATGCACAAAAATCCCTATTACACAATAGGGATTTTGTATGTTTTTCTGATAGTAACATCAATTTCATCAGGTGGGGTGTCGAAAGCGAATCTATCATTCGGCACATAACACCCCATTCCACATTCTTGTAGGCGTTTGCGAACTTTATCCTCTAACCGCAAAGTTGTATATTTTGATAAAGCCTTCGACCATATATAGTAAAATTTTTCGTTAGGTGGTAGTGTATATTTTTTGGCTTTTCGATAATTGCGTGTATGTTCTTTTTGTCGGCGGTTTAAGTCATTAGTAGTGCCTATTTTTAAAATAAACTTGCCGTTAATATCAAAATAGTATCCAACATAAAAATATTCTTTTGTCATAAGTTCCTTCCCCGAGGGAAGAAAAATTATTTTTTCTTCCCTCTATGTTCAATTAAGTCAAGCGAGTAGGTTTTTTCACCATAAGCAAAAGTAATTAACTTTTCGGGTTTTTCGATTTTCAACTCGGACAACTCTATATCGCTATTGGTTAAAAACTCATACAACGCGTTAATAATAGTCCTCTTGCGTTCATTCGGTTGTCGCTCTTTTGGTGTACCGCTTGTAGTTCTCTTGTGGGCTACTTTGCGGTTTGCGGTAGCAACAACTTTTTGCTGTTCGGGTGACAAGTCAAAGTCTTTCGGCTTATTGTGGTCTATATCGTCATCATCTTGTATAACCTCAATAGCCTCCTCCCTTGATATATCTAACACCCTCATCAATTCAAGTATGCGGTTTTTGTCTATTTGAATCACACCTTCCTCGTGCGGAGTGGGGAATTATCCCCACTCCTTGTAGATTTAATTAGGCTTTTATAAAATAGGCTTTACGTTTTTCAACCACTCTTTCTACCTCATTAGCCTCCTTAAGCCCCTTCATAAGAGATGATACTTTTTGGTTGGTGAGTTCGGCAAGAAAATCGAATGTTTTTTGAAGGTCGGTTATAGTGTACTTTTTGCCTTCTTCCATAGTATCAAGGATTTTTGCTCGAAGTTCCTCATTAACCTTCTGTTCTTGATTTTTAGTCGAAGAAGAGCCTGCTTTTTTCTCGATTTGAGCAATTCTACCATTGATGAATTGCACAAGTTCTTCATTTTCTTGAACTTGAGAAAGAGCGAGAAGTTCGTTGTAGTAAGTTTTCATAGCTTTTTTAGCAGTAGTTTTTTCCATAGTTATCAATTCCTTTACATATAAAATATTTATTTGCTATTAAAAAAGAAGAGTGTCGACTTGCTTTTCTCTCTTAAGAACATCCTTATTATACCACTTTTGACTTGATTTGTCAATAGGTTTTTGGAAAAATTTAAAAAACTTTTTTCAAGGTGCTTTGCGGAGTACCTCCGACCTCTCTATTATACCACATTCGGTACATTTTGTCAAGAGGTTTTTTGAATTTTTTTGAGTGTCAGTGAGCGGTAGCCATACCCTCATCTGATGTATACATTATACCATAGTATGTTTAAAAATGCAAGATGGCAAATTGCACAAACTTTTGGGGTTTCGGGAAAAAATCTTTGTGCAAAATGCCTATTGATTTTTGGCGAAAAAAGTGGTAAAATAAAATTTTATTTAAATTCTGCTCCTTTGCTGGCGTAAAGGAGCAGTTGTCAAGAGGCAAATTGCACAAAAAAGAGAGTTGAATTTCTCCAACTCTCTTTTTATCAATTTTTTAGTATTCCACTTTATTGGCTATCGGGGTGTTTTCCAATTCCAAAAGAGCGTTAATCAGTTCTATACACCCGCACTCATCAAAGCCACCAAGGACACCTTCGCAAAAACTATCTTCTTCATATAAACCACTAAGGATTTCATGAACTGTTTTTAAAGCGTTTCTTTCTTCTTGCGAGAATGTGTAAATTTTAGTATTTTTAATAGTCATTTTTTATTACCTCATTTCTTGTTTTTCAGTATCTAAATTATACCATAAACTATTGAGTTTGTCAATAGTTTTTTATAAAATTTTTGTTTCTGTTACAAAATATTTTGCTTTGTGTTTTGTAAGTATTTCTTTTGCGGTTTTGCAATCTTCTTTTGTCGGACAAAAACAATTAACTATAAATTCGTTTTTCCTGTTGGTGTTTAAGCAGTTACAAGAAATATTATTTTCACATAATTCATTGTAAGTATCCAAGCCCTTAACGGTAACCTCAATTTTCCACAATTTTTCTTTTCGACTTTTTTCTTCAAAGAATTTTACAACATACACTCCGACAAGATTAGCAAGTGCTACTACAAGTGCCTTAAGCCACAAGTCCAATTCACACATCATATAGACTGTTACAACAGTGTATAATCCGTATGCTACTGCGTTAATAACACTTGCAATCCCTTTTCCGCATTTTACAGTAGCAAGTGATTTTACTGTTTGAATAATAACATTTAAAATGTTGAGGATTACAAAAGTAATAAATAATTTTTCATTCATTTTTTATCAATTCCCTTCTTTACTTTGTGGTATTATTATAACATTTTTTATTAAAAAAATCAAGTAGGCAAATTGCACAAAGTTTTAGGAAAATATTTGTGCAATTTTTCCTATTGACATTTGCGGTAAAAAATGCTATAATAGTATTTTAATGTAAATTCTGCTCCTTCGCGCTAGTGAAGGAGCAGTTGTCAAGTCGGCAAACTATACAAAAAATCAATTTAAATTTTGTGCAAAACAGAGAATTTTATTTTTGTGCAAAATGCACAAAGCCCTCCGCAACTGCGGAGGGGGAGGTCAAGTGCGGGGGGCAGATAACACCACACGAAATTTTCTACCATTGTACTGAAAATCTATCTGCCGTTCCGGATTCGTGATATTAAGATTAGTATCACACTCTTTCAGAGCCGTACCCAAAACCGCAATTAGTTCTTGTTTATCAGCATCTTCTTTGTGCGTTCTCTTGGAGTTAGTAGCAGTCACTTTGCGACTGCCTACCGCCCTTGCTTTTTTACTATTGGCTTTTTGTTCTTCGGTGAGTTCAAATAATTTTTCATTATTGTCAATTCGTTTATCATCTTCAATCACCTGTCTTGCTTGCTCTTCGGTAATATCCAATGCTTTTATTAACTGTTCAATTCGTTTGTCTATAAAATCACCTTCCTACCTGTGCGGTAGGGGGGTGCCCCCCTACCCTTATTTGATTAAACCAACTTAAAATACGCTTTGCGTTTTTCTACGAGTCTTTCGACTTGATTACCTTCTACAAGCCCCTTCATCAATGACGCGACTTTTTGGTTAGTGAGTTCCGCGAGGAAATCAAAAGCCTTCTGCAAGTCGGTTATAGTGTACTTTTTACCTTCCTCCATAGCCTTCACGATTTTCTCCCTGAGTTCCTCGTTGGCTTTTTGTTCAAGCGATTTAGCGGATGACGAACTACTTGCCTTCTTCTCAATTTGAGCAATTCTGCCGTTAATGAATTTAACAAGTTCTTCGTCCTCTTGAACCTGTGAAAGAGCAAGGAGTTCATTATAATAAGTTTTCATAGTTTTTTTAGTGTTAATTTTTTCCATAGTTATCACTTTTCCTTCTTAAAAATTTTTTTATTGCCACAAGAGAAAGTTTGGTGTATTGAGTTCAAACTCCATTTGACTGCGATAGTCACCATTTAATTCATAGTTATTTATCAAACATCTCAAACTCTCTCTTGAGAACATCTAAATTATACCATAAACAAAGTCGTTTGTCAAGTGTTTTTTAAAATAATTTCCAATTTATTTTTAGAAATTCTTATTGTATTAAAGTCAAATTCAGTCAAAGCATAATTAGTTTTATCAATGTACTGTTTAATTTGTAAAGTGCGTTTAATTTTTCGAGGAATAGTGGCGTATTTTTTATAAGTTTGCCCCCATTCACAACCTCTTTGTATACATTCAACCAAAATTTTTAATTCAATAACACTATCAGCCAAAGCGGTATGCTCTTCAACAAAGTCGTTATTATACATCAGAAATTTAGTAACACTTTCTGCGTTTGCGGAGTAATTGCCTGATTCTGTAAACAGTTCAAATTGCTCACAAAAATTTTGATAATGTGGAGTAAAAGCAATTGTTTTATGCACATAAGGGATAATATCAATAATAGGGATATTGTCAAACGGGTTTGAAGTGTTGAAATACTCGCAATTAAATTTAAAAACTCTTTCATCAAAAGCAGAGTTATAAGCATAAGCGTATGATACCTTAAAGTGGTTAAATAACCATTTCATCCTGTGGCAACATTCGGAAAAATCAATTTCCTCAATTTGATTGTTAAGTATACGCTCTTGATAAATTGGCTTTTTGTTACTGTAATAAGCAGTTGCAAAAAGCATATTATTGTGCCACACCTCATTCACCATATATTCACGCTTACATAACGCTTGTTTTCGTTCAGTGTCATAAATGATAAAGCCGATATTATAACAAAATGGCTTTTCACTGTTGATTGTCTCCGTATCAAATACTACAATTTTCATGGGTTTATAACCACCTTAATAAAGATTTATAATCGAGGGCATCCCCTCTTGATTACAGTACCTATTATATCACAAATATAAAAAAAATCAATAGGTATTTTGCACAAAGATTGCGGATTATTTTTGTGCAAAGTGCTGAAAATTTTGTAGGATTGCACAAAATTTCGGGAAAAAAGTTTGTGCAATTTGCCGAAGAGAATTTGCTTGACAAAATGCGTGGATTGTGGTATAATATAAATTCTGCTCCTTTGCTGGCGTAAAGGAGCAGTTGTCAAGAGGCAAAAAAGTATAAAAATAGCAATTCGCTTATGTGCAAGTTACTAGTTTTTCTTGCCACTCTAAAATTCTCTTGTAGCACACACTTTAATTTTCATAATCATCAATTCCTTTCTGTTTTATGATCTTGAATTTGACTTTGATTTTATTTACTTGATAAGTTTTTCGTATCTTGTATATATATTATAACACAGTTCTTTCTGTTTGTCAAGAACTTTTTTGCGGAGGCTCTCATAAGAGAGCCTTTAGCATTTTGATTATATCATCTTCTGTTGGATTGATAGTATCTCCAAGTGTCCAACCCTTGCGGACTTTAGCGTTATCATCAATCAGTATAGCAAGTTCATCTTCAGCAAGTTTTTTGCGTACACAATTTGCTTTTGTAGTGCCGTACTTTATACCGTGGAACTCATCATAAGGAAAGCCTTGTTTTTTAAGCCACTCTTTTTTTGCAGTGTATACATCTCTATCATATTGCTTGCTCGATTCCTTCGCAAGCCAAGTAATGATACTAATTTGTATACCGATTACTTGTAATTGATGAAGAACTGTTGCGAGTTCTTCCATATCCCACATAGGCTCTGCTTTTTTATAGGGAGAAGAATCTTCTGCTCTCAGTTCTTCAAGCCAATTCGGGACTTTATACAAGTCTGCGATTGTGCCATCCATATCAAAACAAACCATTTTAATTTTTTTCATTTTTAATTACCTCGTTTTCTTTCTTTATTGTGTATTTATTATAACATACTTTGCTTAATTTGTCAATAGTTTTTTAAAACATTTTTATAAAATTTACAAGATTAAGTATAAAAAGCGAACCATTAAGTAAAATTAAATTAAGTCTGCGACAACTTAAACTAAACACTAAACTGATAGCAGAGCCGAGCAAAAACAATGGTGTAATATCTGTATCAGTAAAAATACCTAAAACCGCACACAAACAAAATATTACCGCAGTTAGGTCTGTTGGATCGAATTGATAGGGTTGATTGAGTTCAAAATAGTCTTTAAATTTTTTCATTAAGGTATTACCTCTCTTTCTTTTGTGATACTATTATAACAGATACAAACCAAAAAATCAAGTAGCAAATTGCACAAACTTTTGGGAAAAAAATTGTATACATTTACTACTTGATTTTTGTGGCAAAAAATGCTATAATAGTATTTAATGCTAAATTCTGCTCGCAAACTGCGTCTGCGAGCAGCCGAAGGCTCTAACCCCCTGACTATAGTCAGAGGGCGTAGAGGAAAGAAGGTAATTATTTTGGAGGCATTGGTGGGCAAGGTGGGAATTGAACCCACATTCACATCCGTGTCTTACCATTAGATGACTTGCTCATGGTCTTCTTTGGAATAGAGTTGATTTACAGTTAAGAGAGAAGAGTTTTAAAAACACCAGCCAAAGGCTTTTGCCTCTTGCACCGTACGGTTCTAAGTGCCACCGCCCTTCTCTCTTTTGCGATTCTATTATAGCGCATTTAGTCGTATTTGTCAAGGGGTTATTTATAATTTTTTTCTTCTTTTTTAACTTTTTGTCGACTATAAGCCTTACCATTGGCTTGCTTGCGGGTGCGGGGGTTCATTCCCCATACATTGCGGTATTTTTTTGCTTCTTGCTTTTTTCGATTTTTTTCAGTCATTATTATTACCTCTCTTCCTTTTGTGATATCATTATACCACAAAAGGAAGAATTTGTCAATCATTTTTTAAAAAATCAAGTGCCTTCTTGTATTTTTTAATTCAGGCATAATCTTTTGCGGTTGGTTCGGGTATTCGAGAAATGTCCATGTTGTGCTTTAAGTCCGCAATTTTAACTTGTCTTGCAGGTTCGTCGGCTTTAACTACTTTTAAATACTCTTTATATGGAGTACCTTTAATTTTTGTTATCGCTTTAATTGAATTTACTATTTTATCGGGAAAACCCATTTCAAAAAAGTTGTTCAAAAGTAATACCTGTATCTTCGATTATATCGTGTAAAAGTGCAACAATTTTACATTCAATACTTTCTACTCCACTTGCAACTGCTAATGGATGTAAAAAATAAGGATTGCCACCTTTGTCAACTTGCCCCGTGTGGGCTTGTTTAGAGGTTTGTACTGCGAGTGCAAAAAGTTCTGTTAAAGTTTTCATTTTAATTACCTCTTTTCTTCTCTCTTATTATACTTCATTTGTTTCTGTTTGTCAAGTTCTTTTTTGACTTTTTTATAACTTAACTCATGAACATCAAGGGGTTCGTATTTATAAAGTTCAAAATTAAAAGGTTTAGCAAAAGGATAAAGTAGATAAAAACATTTTACTTGCATTTCTGTTTTGTTTTGAATGTCTAAATATTCTTGCAAAATAACAGAATATTCTGCTTTTAATTTAGTAATAGATTTATTTATAACATCAAAATCTTTTTCATTTAAAAAACGCTTTTCTGTCTGTAAACTCAAAATATTTTTTTCTAATTGTTCTTTACGCTTAAAACAATCCTCTTGTTTGTTGATATACCAAAAAAAGCGTTCTCGGTCTTTTTGATAGAGTGGAAAGTAATTTTTTACAAGTCTTTTAGTGAGCATTGCAGGTACAAAAGCGAAAAAACTGATTAACATCATAAATACTACCCCTATAAT
>CAYSYT010000044.1:0-12993 GCA_964435195.1 uncultured Christensenella sp.
ATTTTATATTTTTTATTGCTTTTTATTAAAAAGTTATACATATTGTACAATAATTTTAACGGATTGTCAACAGTAAATTAAGATTTTTTACCCATTATCTTTTCAGCGACCGATTTCGGAACTTCCGCATAATGAGAAAATTGCATCGTATAGTTGCCGCGACCCTGCGTTCTCGAACGGAGGTCGGTTGCGTAACCGAACATTTCCGCAAGTGGAATATGCGCGTCTATAACCTTAATACCGTTTCTGTCTTCCGTACCCTGAATGATACCGCGACGAGCGGTAACGTTACCCATAAGGTCGCCGAAATATGCGTCGGGGGTAAGAATTTCAACCTTCATTATCGGTTCTAAAAGTACGCTCTTTGCTTTTTGCAAACCGTCTTTAAGAGCCATACTGCCGGCAATCTTAAACGCCATTTCAGACGAGTCGACGTCGTGATAACTACCGTCGTAAACGGTTACCTTAAAGTCAACGACTTCGAAACCTGCCAAAATACCGTTCTTCGCAGCCTCTTGTATACCTTTATTGATAGGTTGAATAAATTCCTTAGGAATTGAACCGCCGACCGTTTCGTCCACGAATTCGTAACCCTTACCTGCTTCTTGCGGTTCAAGACGGATTTTACAATGTCCGTATTGTCCGTGACCGCCGGTTTGACGTTTGAACAAACCTTCCGCTTCGACCGCTTGTCTAATCGTTTCTTTATATGCAACTTGGGGCTTACCTACGTTGGCTTCTACTCTGAATTCGCGGAGCAATCTGTCAACGATAATTTCAAGGTGAAGTTCGCCCATACCTGCGATAATGGTTTGACCGGTTTCGCTATCGGTATAAGTCTTAAACGTGGGGTCTTCTTCTGCGAGTTTGGCAAGCGCAAAACCCATTTTTTCCTGACCTTGTTTGGTCTTGGGCTCGATAGCAACCCTGATAACGGGTTCGGGGAATTCCATTTGTTCGAGAATAATTTGATTACTCTCGTCACAAAGCGTATCACCCGTGGTCGTTTCTTTCAAACCGACGAGTGCACAAATTTCACCCGTGTAAACCGCGTCGACTTCTTCTCTGTGGTTTGCGTGCATACGGAGTATTCTCGCAATTCTTTCCTTTTTGCCCTTTACACTGTTATAAACGTAAGAGCCGGTTTTAAGAACACCCGAATAAGCGCGGAAAAACGCAAGCTTACCGACGAACGGGTCGGTCATAATCTTAAACGCAAGACCGCAGAACGGAGCGTCGTCGCTCGCTTCTCTCTTGACTTCTTCGCCTCTGGAATCAACACCGGAAACGGCGCCTACGTCCAAAGGACTGGGGAGATAATCTACGATAGCGTCCAAAAGGTTTTGAACACCCTTGTTTTTATAACTCGAACCGCAAAGTACGGGGGTTACTTTCATAGCGAGCGTCGCTTTACGCAAACCTCTCTTTATTTCTTCGACGGAAAGGTCGCCTTCTTCAAAGAACTTTTCCATCAAAGCGTCGTCGGCTTCGGCAGCGATTTCAACGATTTGTGCTCTGTATTCTTCGCACGCGTCTTTCATATCGTCGGGAACGTCGGTAACCTGAATTTCTTTACCGAGGTCGTCGAGATATATATCTGCCTGTCTCGTAATAATGTCGACTACGCCCTTAAACGTATCTTCTTTTCCAATAGGGAGAAGAATAGGTACGGCGTTGGTTTTAAGTCTGTCACGCATCATATCTATAGCGTTAAAGAAATTTGCGCCGTTGATATCCATCTTGTTAACGTACGCTATACGCGGAACTTTATATTTGTCCGCCTGACGCCATACCGTTTCGCTTTGAGGTTCAACGCCGCCCTTTGCACAGAACGTAGCGACAGCGCCGTCCAAAACGCGGAGCGACCTTTCAACTTCAACGGTGAAGTCAACGTGTCCGGGGGTATCTATAATGTTTATACGGTGATTTTTCCAGTAGCAAGTGGTTGCGGCAGACGTAATGGTAATACCACGTTCCTGTTCTTGAACCATCCAGTCCATAGTAGCGGCACCTTCGTGAGTTTCACCCAACTTGTGAGTTTTACCCGTATAGAACAAAATACGTTCGGTGGTGGTG
Source organism: uncultured Christensenella sp. (assembly GCA_964435195.1). Classification (GTDB taxonomy): domain Bacteria; phylum Bacillota; class Clostridia; order Christensenellales; family Borkfalkiaceae; genus UBA1259. Next base: position 2,077 of record CAYSYT010000044.1, read on the forward strand.
GTTTTACCTGCATCGATGTGCGCCATTATGCCTATATTTCTGGTTACACCCAAATCTAAATCTCTCGGCATAAAATTTCTCCAAAATTAAAATCTGAAATGCGCGAACGCCTTGTTTGCTTCCGCCATTCTGTGAGTGTCTTCTTTCTTCTTTACCGCATTGCCCGTGTTGTTGAACGCGTCAACGAGTTCTGCCGCAAGACGGGAAGCCATTTCTCTTTCACTTCTCTTTCTTGCTGCGGCAACCAACCAACGGATTGCAAGCGTTTGTCTTCTTTCGGCTCTGATTTCGATAGGTACTTGATAGTTTGCACCGCCTACTCTCCTTGCCTTTACTTCTACCATAGGCATAACGTTACCAAGCGCTTGCGCAAACATATCTTGCGGGGTAGCGCCGACTTTTTCCGCTGCTACGGTAAAAGCGTCGTAAACTATACCTTGGGCGATACCTTTCTTTCCGTCTAACATAACTTGGTTGATGAGTTTCGTTACAACCTTGTCGTTATACACGGGATCGGGTAATACGTCTCTTTTAGCGATATTGCCTCTTCTCGGCATAATGTAATCCTCCTTTAATTTTTTGCGCCTTACTATTTCGGCGCGTCTTTTAAGGGTAAACCCTTTGTTCAGTACAGCTATCACTTGCCCTTGCGGGTAGCGAACCTTCTGTCTTGCGACATACTGCCTACCAAATCGGGCTGATTTTCCGAATTTCCGATTATAAGTAGGTTGTGTCTGTTAATAAACCGTTTTTGATTTATTTGGGACGTTTAGCACCGTATCTCGAACGAGCCTGTTTACGTTTTGCTACGCCGGCAGTATCGAGAGCACCGCGAATAATGTGATATCTTACACCAGGCAAGTCTTTAACCCTGCCGCCACGGATAAGAACGGAACTGTGTTCCTGCAAATTGTGTCCTTCACCGGGAATGTAAACGATACCTTCTTGCTTGTTGGTCAGACGAACTCTGGCAATTTTACGAAGCGCAGAGTTAGGTTTTTTAGGCGTAGTAGTGGTAACCGACAAACAAACCCCTCTCTTCTGCGGACATTCGTCGAGAATAGGAGACTTGGATTTGTAGGTAATCTTTTTTCTGCCTTGTCTGATTAACTGTTGAATTGTAGGCATTTACGCACCTCCTTATAAAATTTCGGATATTCAGAAAACGGATTCGGAAACCGCTTTTAGAAACTGTTTTTCTTTCGGTAAGCGTTTTCACGCCTACCGAATTGTTATTTTACCATTTTTCGCATATTTAGTCAAACAAAATAATGCGTTATTGTTTTTATTTTACCTTTCAGTCTTGACTATCGGTATTCGCAACGACCACCGATTGCGGCGAAACGTTTTTATAATCTTTTATACCCGTACCCGCGGGGATAAGTTTACCGATAATGACGTTTTCTTTAAGACCGAGAAGCGGGTCGACTTTATTCTTGATGGCTGCTTCCGTAAGTACCCTTGCGGTTTCTTGGAAGGACGCGGCGGACAAGAAACTTTCTTTTGCGAGAGCCGCTTTTGTTATACCGAGAAGAATTCTCTTTCCGACGGGCGGTCTTAAACCGCTTTCAAGCGCTTTAACCGTTTCTTCTTCGAATCTGTAAAGGTCAATCTTTTCGCCGGGGAGCAAGTCTGCGTCGCCGGGGTTTTCTACCTGAACCTTTTTCATCATCTGACGAACGATAATTTCAACGTGTTTATCGTTGATATCAACACCTTGCGAACGGTAAACGCTTTGGATTTCACGAAGAATATAATCCTGAACGCCTTTAATACCCTTAGTTTTGAGAATATCTTGCGGATATACCGCGCCGTTGGTAAGAACCGAACCGGGTTCTACCCTGTCGCCCGTTTTTACTATTACACCCGTACCGAAAGGTATGGTATAATCTTTAACTTCGCCTTCGTCGGTTTTTACTATTACGTGTATAATTTTGTCTTTTTCTTCTATATCTACCAAACCGCTGTGTTCGCAAACGATTGCGGCGTGTTTAGGTTTACGCGCTTCGAAAAGTTCCTCGACCCTGGGAAGACCTTGCGTTATATCGCCCGTACTTGCGATACCGCCCGTATGGAAGGTACGCATGGTAAGTTGAGTACCCGGTTCGCCGATGGATTGCGCAGCGATAATACCTACCGCCTCGCCTATTTGAACGGGATTATTGTTACTCATATTCTTGCCGTAACATTTTGCGCAAACGCCCGTCTTGGACTTACACGTGAATACGCTTCTTATTTCAACTTCTTCTATGCCCGCGTTAACGATTTCGTCAGCCATATCTTCGGTAATCATTTCGCCGCCCTTAACCATAACTTCGCCGGTTTTGGGATTTACGACGTCTTTAATAACGAATCTGCCTGCGATACGGTCGCGCAATCCTTCGATAACTTCGCCCTTGCTACCTTTAATTGCAGAAACAACTATACCTTTCGGCGTTTCGCCGAGACTTGCGAAACAGTCGTCTTCTTTAACGATAACTTCTTGCGAAACGTCGACCAAACGACGGGTAAGATAACCCGAGTCTGCCGTTTTAAGAGCGGTATCCGCCAAACCTTTACGTCCGCCGTGAGAAGAAATAAAGTATTCCAAAACCGAAAGCCCTTCACGGAAGCAAGACTTAACGGGAATTTCGATAGTTTTACCGTTCGGGTCTGTCATAAGTCCACGCATACCCGCAAGCTGTTTAATTTGGTCGATAGAACCACGCGCACCGGAGTTAGCCATCATTAGAATCGGGTTAAACTCGTCAAGCGTTTCTTTAAGTTTTGCGGTAACGTCGTCGGTTGCTTTTTTCCAAATGCTTACGACTTTCTTATATCTTTCGTCGTCGGTTATGAAACCTTTTTTGTAAAGATTTTCAACCTTAAGAACGTGTTCTTCCGCTTCTTTAAGAATACGCGGTTTATCTTTCGGCATATGCATATCGAATACGCTGGTGGTTATCGCGCCTATCGTAGAATACTTAAAGCCGAGAGCTTTGATTTCGTCGAGAACTTCCGCCGCGCAACTCGCACCGTGGCGTTTAAAACAAGCGCCGACGATTTTTTGCAAATCTTTCTTACCGACGAGTTTGTCGATTTCGTATTTAAGATAATCCTCTTTGCAGTTTCTTACCGTAAACCCGAGGTCTTGCGGAATTGCCTGATTGAAAATAATCTTACCTACGGTAGTTTTAATTCTACCCGAAACGATTTCGCCGTCAACGGTTACGCTTCTTCTTACGTAAACTTCGTCTTGTAATTTTATTTTACCCGTTTGGTAAGCCATAACGGCTTCTTCGGGACAGGTATACGAAACGGTATATTCGGGAACGCCGTATATTTTGCCGTTTTCGTCTTCTCTGTCTTTTTCGTTATATTTACGTCCGATATGTTTCTTTATAATGGTAAGATAATACGACCCCATTACCATATCTTGCGTAGGACTCATAACCGGCTTACCGTCGGAAAGTTTCAATATATTGTTAGATGCAAGCATCAAAAATCTTGCTTCCGCCTGTGCCTCTACCGAAAGAGGTACGTGTACTGCCATTTGGTCGCCGTCGAAGTCCGCGTTAAACGCGCCGCAAACGAGCGGGTGAAGTTTTATCGCCCTACCCTCGATAAGAACGGGTTCGAACGCTTGAATGGACAATCTGTGAAGCGTAGGCGCACGGTTAAGCATTACGGGGTGGTCTTTAATAACTTCTTCAAGAACGTCCCATACTACGGTTTCTGCGCGTTCTACCCTTCTCTTTGCGTTTTTAATGTTATGACATATATTGTTTTCCACAAGTTTTTTCATAACGAACGGTTTGAAAAGTTCGATAGCCATTTCCTTGGGAAGACCGCATTGATAAAGTTTAAGTTCGGGTCCGACGACGATAACCGAACGACCGGAATAGTCTACACGCTTACCGAGAAGGTTCTGACGGAAACGGCCTTGCTTACCGCGAAGCATACCCGAAAGAGATTTAAGTTCACGGTTACCCGCGCCGCTTATCGCCTTTCCGCGTCTACCGTTATCTATAAGAGCGTCGACCGCTTCTTGTAACATTCTCTTTTCGTTTCTTATTATAATTTCGGGCGCGCCGAGTTCCATCAACTTTTTCAAACGGTTATTTCTGTTTATAACGCGTCTGTAAAGGTCGTTTAAGTCGCTCGTAGCGAATCTGCCGCCGTCGAGTTGAACCATAGGACGGAGTTCGGGAGGTATTACGGGCAATACGTCCAAAATCATCCATTCGGGACGGTTACCGCTCTTTCTGAACGCCTCTATTATTTCGATTCTCTTTACCGCACGAATACGGCGTTGACCCGAAACGTTTTCTTCAATAATCTTTTTGGTTTCCGCGCTTTCTTTATCGAGGTCGATTGCCATCAAAAGTTCTTTAATGGCTTCCGCGCCCATACCCGTTTTAAACGAACCCGCGCCGTACTGTTCTTCGTATTCCTGCTTTTCACGGTCGTTAATAACCTGTTTATAAAGGAGCGGAGTTTCGCCCGGGTCGAGAACGACGTGGCAAGCAAAATACAATACCTGTTCAAGCGATTTAGGACTCATATCGAGCATAAGACCTATTCTCGAAGGCACGCCCTTAAAATACCAAATATGTGAAACGGGCGCGGCAAGTTCGATATGTCCCATTCTGTCACGGCGAACTTTCGATTTAGTTATTTCGACACCGCATTTATCACAAATAACACCCTTATAACGAATACGTTTATATTTACCGCAATGACATTCCCAGTCCTTGGTCGGTCCGAAAATTCTTTCGCAGAAAAGACCGCCCATTTCGGGTTTTTGAGTTCTGTAATTTATGGTTTCGGGCTTGGTAACCTCGCCGTAAGACCATTCTCTTATTTTTTCGGGAGAAGCAACCCCTATCTGAATAGAATCAAAATTGTTAAGTTCAAACATATTTTTTTACCTCCCCAATTATTCGTCGTCTTCTAAGTCGAAATCGTCATCGAACATACTGTCGTCGGGAACGGTGGTATCAATTTCGTCATCGTCCTCAAAGAATACGCCGGAGTTGAATTCGAACTCGTCAAGGTCAACCATTTCTTTATCGAACAATTCCTCGCCGTCGTCGTCGATATTGATTTCTTCGAAATGTTCTTTTTCTTTAACGACAGGAGTATCGTCAAAGTCGTTTTCGATAATATCTTTGATGGCAAGTTCTTCTTTGTCTTCGGTAAGAACCTTCATATCGAGAGCCAAACTCTGCAATTCTTTAAGAAGTACTTTGAATGCCTCGGGTATACCGGGTTCGCTTATGTTATTGCCCTTTACGATAGATTCGTAAGTTTTTATTCTGCCGACGACGTCGTCGGATTTTACCGTAAGAATTTCTTGTAAGATATGTGCCGCGCCGTACGCTTCGAGAGCCCAGATTTCCATTTCACCGAATCTCTGACCGCCGAATTGCGCTTTACCGCCGAGCGGCTGTTGCGTTACCAAACTGTACGGACCGGTAGACCTTGCGTGAATTTTATCGTCGACAAGGTGGATAAGTTTTATCATATACATTTGACCGACCGTAACCCTGTTTTCAAAAGGTTCGCCCGTTCTACCGTCGTAAAGTTGAATTTTTCCGTCGACTTCGCCGTCAGGGTTAACTATATTGTTTTCTTTAAGCAATTCTTTAATATCGCTTTCCGTAGCACCGTCGAATACGGGCGTAGCAATCTTCCAACCGAGTTGTTTGCAAACGAGCCCCAAGTGAACTTCGAGTACCTGACCGATGTTCATACGCGAAGGAACGCCGAGCGGGTTAAGAACGATTTGCAACGGCGTACCGTCCGCCATAAACGGCATATCCGATTCGGGAAGAATTCTCGAAACGACACCTTTATTACCGTGTCTGCCCGCCATTTTGTCGCCGATTGAAATTTTACGTTTTTGCGCTATATATACTCTTACGAGTTTGTTTACGCCGGGCGCTAATTCGTCTTTGTTGGCGCGGGTAAATATTTTAACGTCTACGACGATACCGCCTTCACCGTGCGGAACGCGTAACGAAGTATCTCTTACTTCCCTTGCCTTTTCGCCGAATATAGCGCGGAGCAATCTTTCTTCGGGGGTAAGTTCCGTTTCACCCTTGGGGGTAACCTTACCTACGAGTATATCGCCGCTGTTTACTTCCGCACCGATTCTGATAATACCGTCTTCGTCGAGGTCTTTAAGCGCGTCGTCGCCGACGTTAGGTATATCTCTCGTAATTTCTTCTTCGCCGAGGCGGGTATCTCTCGCTTCGGTTTCGTGTTCTTCTATATGAATAGTCGTAAATACGTCTTCGCGAACGAGTTTTTCGGAAAGCAAGATAGCGTCTTCGTAGTTATAGCCTTCCCAACTCATAAAGCCGACGAGTATGTTTCTGCCGAGCGCAAGTTCGCCGTTCTTCGTAGAAGGACCGTCGGCAATCGTCTGACCTTTTTCAACCCTTTCGCCTTTATCGACGATAGGTCTTTGGTTAAGACACGTGCCTTGGTTACTACGCTCGAATTTTTTAAGTTTATATTCTCTTTCCGTGCCGTCGTCTTCGGTGATGACGATACGGTCGGAAGCGACGTTTTTAACGTAACCCGATTCTTTCGCGTTAATCATAACGCCCGAATCGTACGCTATTCTTCTTTCTATACCCGTTGCTACGATTGCGTTTTCGGGACAGAGAAGCGGAACGGCTTGACGTTGCATGTTGGAGCCCATAAGCGCACGGTTGGTATCGTCGTTTTCCAAGAACGGAATAAGCGCGGTCGCAACCGAAATAAGCTGTTTAGGCGAAACGTCCATATAATCCATTTTTTCTTTAACGTCTTCGGTTATTTCGTCTTTATGACGACAAGATACACGGTCGTTAACGAAATATTTATTGTCTACGAGCGGTTCGTTTGCCTGCGCGACGATATAGTTATCTTCTTCGTCGGCGGTCAAATAATCTACGTGTTCCGTAACGACTGTTTCAATCGTACCGTCTTCTTTAAGCGTATGTTCGATTTTTCTGTAAGGCGATTCGATAAAGCCGAATTCGTTTACCTGCGCGAACGCCGCAAGAGAGGATATAAGACCGATATTCTGACCTTCCGGCGTTTCTATCGGACACATTCTTCCGTAATGGGAGTGGTGAACGTCACGAACTTCGAACGTTGCCCTGTCTCTGTTAAGACCACCGGGGCCGAGCGCCGAAAGTTTTCTCTTATGCGTGAGTTCCGCAATCGGGTTAGTCTGGTCCATAAATTGAGAAAGTTGCGACGAACCGAAAAATTCTTTAATAGCCGAACTTACGGGACGAACGTTGATAAGCCCTTGCGGAGAAACTTCTTTGGGGTCTTGCGTTTGCATTCTTTCTTTGATAACGCGTTCTAACCTTGCGATACCTATACGGAATTGATTTTGCAAAAGTTCGCCTACCGAACGAACACGACGGTTACCCAAGTGGTCGATATTATCGATAGAACCGATTTCCGCATTAAGGTCGAGGTTTACCGAAACCGAAGCGACTATGTCGTCAACCGTAATGTGTTTATGATTGAGTTTGTCCATAAGCGGACGGAGAGTTTTTCTTTCTTCCGAAGTAAGAGGAGCGTCGAAACCCTTTTCCAAAATATCGTAATAAGTGACGCAGGCATTAACGAATTTAATCCTCGTTTCCTTTGCCTTTTCGCCGTTCTTTTTGTCTTCGGGTTTTTCTTCGCCTTCAACGAATTCTTTTTCGGAAATGTAGAACATATCGTTTATTTCTTTTTTAAGAATTTCGGCGGTATTTTCCACACCCTTTTCTCTTGCGAGGTTATTTACTTCTTCGGCAAACACAAGCGTAGGATAATAAACGTAGTCTAGCAAACCGAAATATTTCGGGTCGTTACCGGTTACTTTCTTAAAGTCTACTACGTTGTTAGCGATAATTTTATGTTTTTTCCCGTTTACGTCGGCATAGAATTCGTTTATACCGGCATTTTGAATTGCTTCCGCGGTATAACGGTCGATAATTTTGCCTGCTTCGGCAAGCACTTCGCCGTCGGCGGAAATAACGTCGGAATACGCTTTAAGCCCTACGATACGGACGCCCATACGGAGACGTTTATTGAATTTATATCTGCCGACCCTTGCCAAATCGTAACGGCGTGGGTCGAAGAATATGTTTTTAAGATGCTGTCTGACGGCGTCGCCGGTAGGCACTTCACCCGGGCGAAGACGACGATAAAGTTCCACCAAACCTTCGTTCTCGGATTTAGCGGTATCTTTTTCTATCGTACAATTTATCATTTCGTCGTCGTCGAAAAGAGTCTTCAAAGCGTCGTCGCTACCGAAACCCAACGCGCGAAGAAGAACCGTTGCGGTAAGTTTCCTCGTTCTGTCGACGTGAACCCACAAAATGCCCTGCGAATCCTGTTCGAATTCAAGCCAAGCACCCCTCGAAGGTATTACGGTAGTGTCGAATATTTTTCTACCCGACTTATCGACTTCCATGCCGTTATAAACACCGGGAGAACGGACGAGTTGAGAAACGATAACCCTTTCCGCGCCGTTGATTATAAACGAACCGTTGTCGGTCATAAGCGGGAAATCGCCCATAAACACTTCTTGGTCCATAACTTCGTCGGTAACCTTGTTGACGAGCCTTACCTTAACGCGAAGCGGTAGAGCGTAAGTAGCGTCCCTGTCCCTGCATTCTTTTTCATCGTACTTGGGTTTCCCGTCAAGACTATGGTCTAAGAAATACAGTTCGAAGTGGTCGGAATAGTCTGTTATCGGAGAAAAATCTTCAAAAACTTCGCTTATTCCTTCCTTGATGAACGCATCGTAGGAGTCTTTTTGGATTTTGACGAGGTAAGGCAAATCGATAGCTTCTTTAATTTTGCTAAACGTTTTTCTCTTTACCTTGCCGCATTCGATTTCGGATAGATTTCGTGCCATTAAAACACACTCCTTAAAAAAATTTTAATTTTACTGCGACGAGAGTTTACAAAGCGCAAAAAATGTTGTATAATCATCACGTCGGGTTAAAGTAGGTTTTATCTTGTTCTTCTTTACCGATTTTACGGCTTTTCGACCTTGTTTTTTAGGTTGATTTTTCCGCAAAAGGCGATAAGATTCGATAATAACCTATCATAATGCATTTTATAATATTATCTTAATCCGTCAATAAAGTCAAGTAATTAAACGCATCTTTCAAATATTTATTTAAAATTTTATTTTTTTCGACTAAAAAACGGTGAATTATATGAGAATCGACAAATTTTTAAAAGTTTCGAGAATATTGAAAAGAAGAACACTCGCGCAAGAGGCTTGCGACGGCGGACGCGTAAAAATTAACGGGCGTTCGGTAAAGCCCTCTTGTCAAATCAAGGAAAACGACGTCGTCGAACTCGGTTTTAACAGCGGAACGGTAAAATTCCGAATATTAAAAATTAAAGAAACGGTCAAAAAAGAAGAAGCCGACTCTTTATACGAAATTATCACGGAGTAGTCGTTATGAAAACAGTTACTCTTATTTTAACTTGCGCCGGTAAAGGCAGCCGCGCGGGTTACGGCAAAAACAAACTTTTAATAGATTTCAACGGCAAAACCGTACTCGAACGCACGCTCGAAGCCTTTACTAAAAGCGGTTTAATAAATCAATATATAGTAACCGCATCGAAAGAAGATTTCGACGAAGTGGAAAAATTAGTTTCCGCCGTGGCGACGGTGGTGGTCGGCGGCGATACACGTACCGCATCCGTAAAAAAAGCACTGAAAAAAGCAAACGGCGAAATAGTTTTAATACACGACGGCGCACGCCCCTTCGTTACGCAAAAGATTATAAAAAACTGTATAGACGGGGTTATCGAAAACGGCAGCGCTATAACGGCAATTTCCTCTTCAGACACGATTTTATCGGTGGAAGACGGAAAAAACGTTTCTTATTTGGGTAAAGAAGGTCTTTATAAAGTTCAAACGCCGCAGGGTTTCTTTACGAAAGACGTTATTGCCGCTTACGACAAAGTCGACGGGCAAACCTTCCCCGACGACGGCTCCGTTTACAGACTCACGTTCGGTTCGCCGTCTTTATGCGAAGGCGACGCCGACAATATAAAATTAACTTATAAAGAAGATTTTGAAAAATTAAACGAAAAGTTCGGTTGTCGCGTCGGCACGGGTTTCGATTGCCACCGTTTAACGGAAAACCGCAAACTCATTTTAGGCGGTATAGAAATCCCCCACGACAAAGGCTTGTTAGGGCACTCGGACGCAGACGTTTTAACGCACGCGGTTATGGATGCGATTTTGTCCGCGCTTGCTCTCCGCGATATAGGTTACCATTTCAGCGACAAAGACCCTGCGTATAAAGACGCCGACAGCATAGAACTTTTGAAAATCGTTCTTAAAATGATTGACGAAAAGGATTATAAAGTCGATAGCATATCCGCAACGGTAATGGCTGAAAAACCCAAACTGTTAAATTACCTGCCGTCGATAACGGAAAATCTCGCAAAAGTTCTATGCGTCGGCAAAGATAAAGTAGGAATAGGCGCAACCACGTTAGAGGGCTTGGGTTTCGTAGGTAGAGAAGAAGGCATTTGCGTTCACGCGCAAGCCGTATTGATAAAAAAGTAAAAGCAGGTTGATAACCTGCTTTTTTACGCGATTTTTAAAAATTATTTCATCGGTGATATCAGTTTTCCGTTCGCTTGTACGCTTATTCTGTTCGCCGTAGATATTTTAGCCTCCACGTGGCAATCGCCGTTTACGGTAGTTTTTAAATATATTGCAGAAAAACAAATTGACGCAACGTATTCGTCGCAAAGTTCACCGTTAACTTTTAAGTAATGATTTCTAAAACCTGCGTACACCACTATTTCGTTACCGTCGAACAAATACCTTTTGCAACGACAGTTCGTAAACGCGCAAATAAAAAAAACCAAGGCAAAAACAAAAAAATATATATTTATTAT
>CAYSYT010000045.1:0-12993 GCA_964435195.1 uncultured Christensenella sp.
GCGTCGTTATTCCCAAGGAGATCAGAAGGACGATGCGTATCAGAGAGGGTGACCCGTCGCAGACAACATTGACATCCGAAAACAAATTCATATTCGCAATGCTCGAACTGTCAAAAAGGATAGGCTTGAATTGTGAAGAATGACGAAAAATATGCCCTCAACGGTGAATATACGGAGAGGCATAAAATAAATGAAAGGATGGAAAATGTAATGAAACAAATCATTTACGAACAGCTCGGAGGTACATACCGCGAGGAAAACGGCAGCCTCGTTCCCGACGTGGAGCTTCCCGAACAGAAGCCAATCGGCAAATACGGACGGATGCACCTCGACTACATCAAGCAACACCGTCGCGGAAGGTACTCCGCCCTGCTCGGTGAAGGTCGGCTCAATGCCTACCTTGCCAACGTGGACGAACAGGCACACGAAATGCTGACTTCTCTGACGGTAGAACTTGCCAAGAGCCAAGGCATCGACGAACACCTCAAGACAACCGACCAAATGCGGTGGGTGCAGATGATGAACAATGTTCGCAGCTCTGCCGAAGAAACCGTAATGCGTGAACTGATACTCGCATAAACCGAAAGAAAGGGGTGTTCCCAAGCGGTTCATCCCTTGCTTTTATAAATTTTTTATGAAAGTTTTGATTTTGCTGTTGAATTTTACGAAGAATTAGTGTATAATAAATACAGCAGAATACAAACAAAGGAGGAATTTATGATGCCAAACATTAAGCCCGTATCAGATCTGCGCAACTATAACGAGGTACTGAGCGATATCGCCGTTGGCGAACCCGTATTCCTCACCAAGAACGGTCGCGGCAGATACGCCATCGTTGATATGGAAGAATTTGAAAAGACACAGGCAACGCTCAAGCTGATGAGCGAGCTTGCCAAAGGTGAAGCTTCTGCTAAAGAAAAAGGATATATTGATATCTCGGAGGTCGAAGCACTTCTGGGGGTAAGTAATGGCTAAAATCAATTTCACGCCCGATGCCCTTGAGGATATGAAGGAGATTAAAGCATATATCACCGACGAGCTATGCAGCGAGCAATCGGCAATCAACACGATTGAGAAGATTATGAAGCGCATCCGTCAGCTTGCGGATTTCCCCGAAATCGGTGCGCCGCTTTCCTCTATCATCAGCCTTGAAGTGCCGTACCGTTTCCTTGTCTGCGGTAACTATACCGCGTTTTACAAGGTTGAGGGCGACGAGGTTCACGTCATCCGTGTACTCTATGGCAGACGGAACTTTATGCAGATACTTTTCTGGAAGTCATACGATGAATAACACAAGGTCGCTACTCAAATTAATGTGAGTAGCGACCTTGTGTTAAAAGATATCGTGTTTATTATGCAGTATATTCCTTTTTATGTATAGAGTTCAAAAATGATTCAGGTAGAATCTTTGGAAAAATATAATCTATCATAATTATCATATTCTTGAAATAAATACGCAAATTTTGCGACATAATGTCGGAATTAATTTGATCCCATTCTATTTGATCTTTGAATATGAATGTATATTTTGCGATTTCATAAGCTCTAAACAAAAACCTTTTCGCCATATAAGCGTTGTTTTTCATAATTGAATCAAAGCTACGTTTGGATAATAATGTATCCATGTAGAGATGATAGAACAAATGCAAAATAGTCGCCGTTTTATCAAATGTTAAACAACTATATCCTTTACATTGATATGGTATAAGATGATCAAAAAATATTGTTTCATTTATTTTTGTAAAGGGATTGAAGAGATTTTTGTGGAGCTCTAATTTTATATGTCCTTTAACATATTGAACATGATGATTATTATTTATGGTATTGCTGTTTCTAAAAATAAATCCATTTTCTTTTAAAACCGACATAGCAGTATTAAATTTATCTGGAACAACATATATGTCAATATCTCCGGCGGGACGCAAATCTACATTTTCAAATAGAAGACGTTGTAGAATCTCTCCCTTGAAATACAATACAGAAATATCATTATGGTTAAAATCTTTAATCAACTTAACCATCTGCCCTTGTTTAACAATATGTATTACACGGTTGTTGCTTTTCATATTCTTCGCAAATTCAGACAATGGATACTCACTATAATAATTTGCCATAATTGCTGATAGTCCATTTGCTTTTATAAGCGAGAATTTATCTTCATCATTGAAGTTATTATCTAAAAAGAATTTCAACTGTTCTTCTATCATATAGACAATCCTTTACTTAATCATGGTATTAAAGAATGTTTGAATTTGTGAATCATACTCTTCTACTGATGGAATTTTTAGAATATAAAATGGAACTTGAGCGATTGTTTCGGAGAACAATTTGGTTCGACCAAATATATCTATGACGCTTTTAGGAATATAATCTTTTCCTACAATTGATTGAATTAATAAAACTTTTTTTGTTATGAGTGATTCAACCTTATCACAAACAAATTCTTTGTCATTTCCTCTAACCAAAAAGAACATTTTTCTAATTGGTGCTTTTTTGTATTGCATATCTGGCAATAAAATATTTGCTTTCTGAGAAATATTGTCAAAATGTTCTTCATAACAATTATCATTTATTACTATGTCATACGTTTTCTTACATAGCTTTAATGTATGTGCCGCCCGATACCCATATACTCTTCCATCCGAACAACTGTCAATCGCAACACAATCATCCGAAAAAAGCGAACAGTATTTTCTTAAAAACATTGCTAATGTTGTTTTTCCAATGGCTTTATTGCCACTGAAACAATATAGTTCATTATTAAATTCAAGAGCATTACAATGAATGACAGCTTTATTTTTGAATAAAGAAAACACAGACATTGGAATGTTGAAAAAAGAACTATACAGATAACTCAAATCTCCTGTTTCTACGTAAATTTCATTTTTCTTTGGATATAGATAATATCTTATATCCTCTTTAAATGGCACTATGTATTCAGGTTCTTCCTCCAGTTCTTTATTAACGAATAACGAAACAACTATATCCTCATTTCGCAGGGTTCTATCGCATTCTATTAACATTTCAAAGCAAGTGTCTGTTTTTAAAATAAAATTATACAAATAATACAGCATAATTATCCCCCCTTCTTAATGTAATTTTTAGCTTGAGTATTGAATAAATTAAAAAATTTCCCCTTCTTCTGAATAAGGTCATCATGGCTTCCGCTTTCTAAGATTTGACCATTTTCTATGTAAAATATTTCATCTGTTAATACGCACATAGAGAGTCTGTGTGTGATTATAATCATAGAGCGATTTGTGGATTCATTCATCAATATGTTGATAATTTGATTTTCCATTATGGGATCAAGTGCAGCTGATGGTTCGTCAAGAAGCATAATAGGAGCGTTCTTGCTTAATGCACGAGCAATACACAAACGCTGTGCTTCTCCTCCCGAAAGGACAATCCCGTTGTCGTCAAATTGTCTTGAAATCATTCGGTTCAAATCAGAACTACTGTTAAATCGGTCATCTAAGCCTACTTTTTTTAGTAGCTCTATCGTTTGCTTTTCACGTGAATCAAACCAAATATTTTCTTGTAACGAGATACAATATAGGTTGTAGTTCTGAAATATCGATGTGAAACAACTTCTTAGTGTAGAAACTGGTATTTCTTTAAGGTTTTTACCATTCAACATAATTTCTCCCTCTGTAGGATCATACAAACGAAGAAGTAGCTTTATGATGGTGGTTTTTCCTGCGCCGTTTTCACCAACTATAGCGATACGTTTGTTAGAGTCAATAGCAAAAGATAGGTGGCGCAATACCCATTTATCACTTGATGGATACTTAAATGATACATCTTTAAATTCTATGATATAGTTATTGTCTATTGTAGAAGGGGAGAATGCAGAACTCTGCTCGTTGGGATTATCCTCTTTTTTTTCTATACACGGAGTGTAATCAACAATTTTTTTATAGTCATCTGCATATCGAGCATTTTGGATTAACTTGGGAAATTGAATTACGAGCGAAAGTAATTGAGCCGCTAAACTTTGAACACCGCTTATAGAAGAAACAAATTCTCCCAATGTTAATTGACCTTTGTTAATCAATATTGTTGATACCAACATCGAAACAGCTAAAAGCACAGTCGAGGTTGCAACTTGCAAAAATCCTATGGAATTATATTTTTTTAAGTGCTTTTTTTGAATACCAAATAATTCTGTAGCTATATTGTGGTATTTCTCCTTCATATAGTCGATAACATTGAATAATCTGTCTTCCATTTGAACACTTGAAGAAAAACATACATTTTTGAAGTATCCTTCTTCGCGATTAATTCGTGTATTGTCATGATTAAAATCATAAGTTAGTTTATTTTGCTTAACAATGACAAAATAGGAAACTATTGTTTCTGCAATAGCCAACAAAAGAAACCACCAAGAATAACTTGCTATAATGGTCGAAATGGAAACAAGTGTAGCAATGTTAGAAATCATTGCTATAGACGAGCCAACCAATGTTGAAACCTGCTGTTCTCCTGAACGCAAAGCACGCGAATATGCATCATAATATTCAGGGATATCATAACATTGGAAATCTAATTTTTGGCTCGCAGACATTCTTTCCAATGTCATTCCAATAGAAACTTTTTTTGCCAAAAGGGGAAAATAATAATTGGTCCATTGAAAATAGCTCTTAACAAATAGGTTTATTGCGAGATAAATTAAAATTACAAAAATACTATAAGTGAAATTTTTCTGTTCTACTGCGTCGACCACATATTTTATTCCCAAAACACTTACTATAGACGATAAAGCTTGAAATAAGGCACTTAAAAAAATCAAGGGAATATATGCAAAAGCGTATTTTTTTATATAGCCATACAAAAACAGATTATTTTTTATTGCATTTTTCATATATGTATTGCTCCAAAAAAGACTTGTTAAAGCTTCTTAAAGGATTACAAACAACTTGTTTCGTAATTAACCACTGTGCTGGACACAATCCGCCGCAACAGTTAGGATAATCCTTACACTCATAACATTTTTGATCTATTAAATGTTGAGGATTTGGATGAAGCCATTGCATATGTTTATAATAATCTATTTCAAAAACGCCATTTTTAATTGTACCTATATTGTTCCACTTTTCATCATCGAGAAATTCTGTACATTTACGTATAGTTCCGTCAGTGTCAACTACAAGTGCATAATTCATTCTTGCATAGCAAGCAGAGGCGGTGGGAGTGAGATTCGTCATATATCTTTCTATGCTTAAATTATTCTCTTTTAAGAGATCAATAACATATTCTAAAGCATAGGCTTCCGCTTCAGCATTAACAGGGATAAATTCTTTTTCAAATTCGGGCGTAGGATTGATTCGAATAGCATATACCACAAATCTATCATCAAAGTCCCGCTTTATCATCCTAATAAACTCAGGGAGTCCCTCCAGCATATCAGCGTGATAATTGATTCTTATAGTTATTGCTAAGTTTGGGTTTTTAATAGTCTTAATATTCAAAAGATTTTTATAAATCTTTTCCCAAGTGGGACCGCCATTTTTCAAAACACGCAAATTGTCGTGGTACTCTGAACAACCGTCAACTGTAATTTGATATGAGAAAAGATTAAGAGATAACAACTTTTCTGCTCTCTTTTTTGTTAGCAAATAACCGTTTGTTGTCATACTCATATTGAAAACAATATCATTGGCATCGCAATATTCCTTAAGTTGTGTAGACACGTAAACAATGGTATCATAACACAACATAGGTTCACCGCCAAACCATTCTAATTGCAAATATGTAATGCTCTTATTATCATATAAATATTTTTTTGTAGCGACAACAAGATTCTCTGCCATTTCATTTGTCATATTAATATGTTTTTTTGTTTCATAACAATACTTACATCTAAAATTGCATTCTCTCGTTGGAAGAATAATGAGCCTTAATTTGTTTTTGTTGTTGCTGAGCAAAGAAGCGATGACATCATCGGCAACAATAGCCTCATTAATATCATCTTCAACAGCAATCTTGGTGTCAATTAACCGTTTATCTATAGATGATTCTTCAAGTGGCTCTTTTTTTAGTTGATGAATTTGATCTATTAATTTTTCGTCGTGTATTGAGCATTTTAAACCGGTTAACGAGTTGTATACATTTATCTTTCCTTCATTTTCAAAGAAGAAATTATACATTGAATTTTTGTATTTTTTTGACATTGCGATTATCTCCTTATATAGTGATAGTGAAAGGGATTTTGATTGACAAAAAATTAAATATCAGCTACATCCACATTGTGCAACGCTGTTTACATTGCAGCCAGAGCAACCGCACTGTGCGACGGTATTACACGTAGAACATCCACATTGAGCAACGCTATTGCATACACCATTTCTGCTTGAGTAAGTAATTATATCGGTAAAATCAAAAACATCCATTACTAATTCCTCCTTGAAACAATTATCAATCAAAATCCCTTTTTATTATAGCACATTTTTCAAATATTTTCAACACTCTCAACACATAATATTGAGAAATTTTGTAAATTGCACTCGCGAATGTCATGGCTTGTTTTCTTGTTAGTAATGCTGATGTGATAACATTACAGGGATATTTGATTTTTAACCACACCTCAGCTGCCCCGACACTCGCTCATCAAAGTATCATTTTATACGCACTTGCCCCAAAGCTACTCTGCTTACGTTCCATCAGTTCGGGCGGTATTTTACTCAAATATTGCCTACCGAGCGACGAGCTACCGAGATATGCACCGATGTTTGTCACGGGCAAAATCACCCATTCGCTCTGCTCCTGTTTGTTTGCAATATAGAACTCGGCAAGGGTGGTCAGCACCTTCATCGGCACATCCTTCGGTTTAAATTGCTCCAAACGCTTTGTATGTTCTGCCGTAAGTGTTACCGCCTCGCAACGCAAAGCACCAATCTCCAAGGCATCGGCAATTGCACTGTCAAAGGACAGAAGCCACTCGGCATTGGTATTCGACGAAAAAAGCGGTACTTGATACTGCTTGACCTTATTCTCCCAAGCCGCATCCCATTCCTTCGTTCTCTCTGCCAAACAATGCAACCGCTTATTCACGCTCCCCGTGTTATTACGGATAAACTCGGCAAGCGAGTGAACGTGGCGGTAATACCACCCTGCGCCATTCTCGGTAACAAGCTCGGGAAATTCCTCGTGATACTCTGAAAAATTTGTGCTATACTGCCATTCCTTTGTAGGAGTGGCTTTTTTGTTGCCCGGCAAACTGCACCACGCACAAAGAGCGCGACGAGCATAGTCAATACGCTCGTATGGATCACCGTCCTTCAAAGAGCCGTCAGCATTATGAAAAAGATACCCACGGGCGAGAATGGTAAAAATGCGCGTCAGCCCCGAAAAGTCCTTAATCATATCCGAGGTGAACCTACCGAGAAAGGCGGTGTCTTTCTTATCGGCAACGGCATAGGTCGGTGTGCCGATATATGCTTTGTATTCGTTCCATTCATTCGTCATATCGGCTCACCTCTTTAATGCGTATTTATCAACGTATTCCCACAGCACATCCCATAGGAACGACCGCTTATTCAGAGCAACAACGTACTTGACCGACTCGGCAGGCTTACAGATACCCTTGACAAGCTCCAAGCACTTGTCGGCAACTGCCTCGCGGTAGGTATCTCCCGACGTTTTGTTGATATAAGCGTTCATAAGGGTGGTCATTTCGGGAGAGTCACCCTCGTAATGCAGCCTTGCTCTGTTCTGCTGAATATTATCATTGTCGGTATCTATAATCAAGTCACCGAGCAAGCGGTAGCCTCCGCAACGGAAATCTGCAAACAAATCATAGTATTTTACAAATTCTTCTTCGGGCAGATGCTTATGCAAGAACAGCGTTCTCTGTTCTTCGGGCAAAAATTGCCACTTTTCCTCACGGATAGCGCGGCGGATGTCACTGATACGGTCGGCAGGGAGATTGACGAACAAGGCGTAAAGCTCGTCGGCATCGTAAACGGATTCCTCATCGCGCATAAATAATACGCGGTTGATGCCTTTCTTCTTGGCTTTACCGCCCGGAAGATGCTGACTTGCGCGAATACGCTTTAGACAGCTATCATACGTTCCCACAAGTGCCTTGATGCGCTCAAGCAATTCGGGATTCAGCTTCTTCTCCCATCCCTGCTCGGTGGCAAAGGCGAAAAGCTCTTGTGGCTGGGCAGGCTTACGCTTTGCCTTTGGAGTGTGCTTCTTTAACATCTGCGCATAATATGGCAGCTTCTCCAAATTTGAGCTGATGCCGTTCCAATCGGTTGAGCCGAAGTATTCCTTGAACTGTTCGTCAAAAGTCGGCTCGTACCACGGACGGCGTTCCTCGGACTCGTCAAGTATCTTCTTATATTTGAGGAAATTGCTACGCTTAATTTTCTTTGCGCCGAGATATTCAGATAGGTCGGGCTTGATACCGCTTTTCGCGGAGTCGATCTCAAGCCCCGTCAAGATAGCAAGTGTTTCGGTTTCCTGTCTGCATCTCTCCTTCGTTTCGGCATCGGCGTTCTCATCGTATGCGATGATACTGCGGTCAAGTGCCGCATTGGAGATCTGACCGACACGCGAGGAGAAAGTGTTGCGGATGGCTTCAAAGCGAGCATACCAATCCCTTGCGTTCCTTATTTGCGGCTCTGCGGTAGGTATCTGCAAAAGCGGAATGGCGTTGCGGTGCGTGATACTATAATCCGCACCCATATAGTTTTGCATTACACAATCGTTCAGTATCGGCTCGGCAATCGTTTTTACCATATCTCCGTCATAGTCTGCACCGCCGAGGCGTTCAGCAATAAGCGCGGCGGGAGATACCATTACCACGTCGGTCAAGTGTGAAAGATAGAGTTTTCTGTTTGTACCTTCTCGCTCCATAGGAGCAACCAATACTTCCTCATTACGCGCTATATGCGGATTACGAAGCAATGTATAACGCTCTTGATTTTTATACTCCGCCATCGGTGCGTATATCTCCGACTCGGAGAGCATTTCGCGGAATAGCGACATTTGCAAGCGGTAGGCTTGGTCATTGTTATCATACTGACCTTGAATAAAATAATACAAGAAAGCAATCAAATCGCCCGAAAGATAGCGGTTGTCGCCTGCAATCAAGAGCTTACCCACAGCGTAATTTTTGAGTGTTCTTTCTGCCAAGGCAACAAGCTCATTCGTATAATATGTTTCACGTATAAACAGCGGATTTTTGCGCAAGAGCTTCGCCATCTTACTCTCTTTTGTGCGAGAAAACCACCGTTCCGCGCGGGAGAGAAACATTTTCTCGCGGAAATCATCGTTGGCAACAAGGTCGTAATATCTCTGCTCGGTAGCCTTGGTCAGCCACTCCCGTTCTTCTTCTGCCGGACTATGCTCCCATCCGAGAGGAAGATCGTCGGGGCGAAACAGCTCGGATTTCATTGACACCGTGTTCAAGAACTGATAATTCAGTTCTGTCAATTCTTCGGGATGTGGCTTGCTGACTCCCGTAACGTAAAGTGCGTGGCGGTAGTACTCACAGATCTCAAGATATTTATACCAATCGTATCCGCACTCACGAAGCCACCCGAAGCCTTTGAGTTGGCTTTTTGTGAGTATTAGACATACCTCACTTACGGGATGGCGTTTGCCCCATATATCCTTGATGGTAGTAATACCGACCGAGGATAGCAATGCACGGAAATCGACCTCGTGAACCATTCCCTTGATATAAGGCATACGTATTTGGAAGGAATGATGCTCGTGGCTACGGGAGAGATACTTGTCAATCTGCGCCGAGAACTCCTTGGAAATCAAGCCCTCGCCGTCAAACAGCGTAATATCTATATTGGTCTGTTTCTCAACGCGCTCATATTTACGGACGTTTCCTTCTCCCGTGACATCCTCAACGGTGATCACGTTTGCGCCGTTCACCGTTTCCTTGGGGTTATCTATAACAACGATACTGTGCTTCTTCCATAGATTCGGGGCTTCAATCCTCGTTCCGCTTGAAAACAAAAGACCGTTGTAGGCATAGAGCTTGGAGAGCTGACAATCCCCGATGTTCAATTTAAGCGTCATACGGTTAAGAACCTCTCCGTAAACGTCCATACGGATAAAGGCAAGGCGAGAATTACGGCTCATACTTGCCGAGCGTTCAAACGGATAGTAAACCTCTTTGCCCTTGCCGAAATCAAGCTGTATTCCTGCCGGACGGAACATAGACTCCGCCTTCTTCTGCTTCAGCGCGATTTTCGGATTGCTTGCATCACGGTCAAATATACCGTTGAAATCAATATACACGATTACATCGTACAGATCTTCGATTACAGTATCATAGGTAGGATGCTTATAGTCGTGTCCTTTCAGCGCGCACATCGTTTGAAAGAAGATGGCGTTGTCCTCTTGATATGTTTCCCCTTGGCGCATAATCGTGCTTTCGGTTTCGCGCTTATTCAGACGGAAGCGATAGCGTTCGGGTAAGCCGTCACTTTTAGCATAGGCAATAATAGCCTGTGCCGATAAGGTCGGTATCTTATATCGTATTTCGGGCATTATCTCACCTCTCGTCAGTAATCGTTACTAACAGTATATCATATAATCGTGAACTTTTCAAGTGGTTTGTAAAATGAATACTACCCACATAATCCTTCCCGATATACGCCCCTTTGAGCGTTATTCGGGCGGGTGGTATGTTTACCCTCGGCAAGATTTTACGTGCGCGTAAAGGCAAGGAAACCCCTTGAAAATAGGTGGATGTACGCCCCATATATGCCCCTAAATGTCTACACCAAGGGCGTGGAAAGATAGATGTGGTAATATGAACACTACCCCCATAATGTAGTGTAGGCAATCGCAAATTCACTCTCTCAGAGCGCGGGAGAGTGTTTTTGTTTGCAAATAATTTTACAGCCATAAGGCAGAAAGGAGATTCAAATAATGAATGAATCTACAACCCAAGCGCCCAAAGAATCGGGCGAGCTTATAGGCATCTACGATACGCCTTATGCGTTAAACAACGGATGTCTGAGCATTGAGCGAGTAACGAAATCGGGAGTCTATTATACCCGACTTTGCAACTTCGCTCCCAAAATCGTCAGCGAGGTCACGGTGGATGACGGTGCCGAGCTGACACGAAAATACCTCATCGGCGGCAAAGACGATAGCGGTCGGGAGCTTCCCTTGGTAGAGGTGGCAGCCACAGAGCTTGAAAAGATGGAATGGATGCTGAACCATTGGGATGCTTCGCTTGACCTCGACGTTGTTCCGCAGGTGCAACGCCATGTGCGCCGAGCCATCAAAAGCACGGCAATCTATGCGAGTAAGAAGTCCGTGTTCGCTCATACGGGATGGAAGAAGATAGACGGCAAGTATTTCTTTCTTCTGCCCGGTAATGAGAAATACGACGTGGAGCTGAAAGGCTCGTTGCAGAGCTATCGCGCGGCAACCACGTTCAAGGAAGAAGATCTCGCGTACCTTTCGGGATTTTTATATTCCGATTTTATTCCTCACGAGGTTAGTTTTCCTTGCTTGTCGCTTGTGTTCCTCACACCGCTGAATGAGTTTTTACGCAGAGTTGGTCACGAGCCGAAATTCATCCTATTACTTCTCGGAAGGACGGGCAGTATGAAAAGCACCGTGGCGGCTCTGTTCCTATCCTTCTTCGGCAACTTCTCCAACACCGATTTGCCGATGAGCTTTCGGGATACAGCCAACAGCATTATTCACTCGTCCTTCGCGCTCAAAGACGTGCTGACTTGCATTGACGATTACCACCCGACAGGCAGAAAAGAAAGCGATGCTATGAAAGCCACGATGCAAGCCTTGGCAAGAGGTTACGGTGATAAGGCAGCTCGCAACCGTCTGACCGCTGACATTCAGCTACGAGAAACAAGACCGCCGCAGGGGAACGCAATCGTAACGGCAGAGTTCGCCCCCGACATCGGTGAGAGTGGAACGGCGCGTTTGTTCTGCGTTGAGATGAAGCCCGGCGAGCTTGACTTGCCATCACTGACGATGATCCAAGAGCAAGCCCACGGCGGTATGCTGATGAGATGTATGTTCGCATATACCGAATGGTTGCGGAAGGTATATCTTGCCGACAGTGAGAGCGAAGAAAAATTCCTCACCGCGCTCAAGGTAAAATACGAGCGTTACCGCGCCGATTGGAGAGCCAAGCTCCGAGAGAAAGAAATCAAATATCACGACCGACTTCCCGATACGCTTGCGTGTCTTGAGGTCGGTTTTTGTTTTCTGCTGTCCTTCCTCTGTCAGCACGGGATGCTCAAAGCGGACAATGCCGAGGACGTTGAAAACAAGCTCACGGATATTTTGCTTGACCTTGCCGACAAGCAATCCGAAGCCGTTGAGCAAGACAAGCCCACGCACATTTTCATTCGTAAATTTCTTGCGATGGTGGAGTGCGGACAAGGCTCACTCATTCCCGTAGAGGATTGTAATATCGTTCTCCCTTCAAGCTGTTTCGGTTACGAGGATGAGAAGTATTATTACCTTTTCTTTGAAGCCACGCACAAGGCGGTAAAGAAATTCTGCGAGGATCAGGGCGAGGGATTTTCTATCTCGTCAAAGTCACTTGGCAAGGCACTTGCAGACGAAGGATTTATCAATACCGACACAGGCGAGAACACACGCTCGATGCGGTTCGGTTCAAAATCCAAGCGCGTTCTTCTGCTCTATAAGGAGAGCGCAAATAAAATTATGAGTGTGTGAAAAAAGGCGTGTAAGGCGTTACAGCCGTGACATTTTGTCTCGGATGTTACGCCTTTTTTACTCCTCCCCCGCAAGTAAATTTGATGAAAGGAAAAGCGAATGACGAAGAAAAAACAAGACGAATGGCAGTTCTTCCGAAAGCCTTCGGGACACATTGCCTACAACAAAAAATGCCTGCATTGCAAACGCAAATGCAAGCAGAGCTATCGTGTGGTTGTTCTCCGCTGTAACTTGTTCGATAAGCGCAGATGACCGCACAAGACACCCGCGAAAGCGGGGCAAGCAGAGTGTTTGGACTCC
>CAYSYT010000046.1:0-12106 GCA_964435195.1 uncultured Christensenella sp.
ACTTTACTTAATTCTATTGTATAATTTATTTATCAACAAAAAGGTATGGTATAAAAATGTCAGACTTTGTATGGGCAAAACAGCAGTTGGAAACGATGAACAGCAACTTGGCGTTTATTCTCGACGTAGAAGTTGAAAAAGATTCGTCGATAAAATTTAATTTAACGGCAAACGGTTCGTATAAATTTTACGTAGACGGAAAACTCCGCCTTTACGGACCCGCCAGAACGGCGAAAGGTTATTGCCGTATGGACAAAAAAAGCATCGCGTTAAAAAAAGGTAAACACCGCATCGTTGCGGTTGCAAGCGCGCAAAACGTACACGCGTTTAATATGATAAAGGATACGCCGTATTTTTATTGTAATTTTAATTTAAACGGCAAACTCCATACCGCAAACGATTTTAAATGTTACGATTTTTCGGTAAGGGTTAAAAACGCGCAAAGATACAGTTTTCAAAGGGGATTTAGCGAATCGTTCGTTCAAGCCGCAGATATTACCGCGTATTTTGAAGCCCCCGAAACGTTCGGCGTTGAACTTGAAAAAGTTTCCGTCGCCGAACCGAAAATATTGTCGAGAGGCGTACCGTACCCTCATTTTTACACGATAAAATCCGTTAATCCCATAGAAAGCGGCAGCGTTTCCGTCGACGACGGTTTACCTTGTTGGCAAGACAGGTCGATTACGCAAGTGGGCAATTTGTTCGACGGTTATTACCGCACGGAGCTTGCGGAATGTATTACAGACACGGTTTCTAAATTTACTTATTCTAAACGAACGGTTAAAAATACGCTCGGCGCTATGGAGTATTCCGTTTACGACCTTAAACGTAACGTCAGCGGGTTTATAGGTTTGAATTTAGAGGTTTTACAAGATGCCGAAGTTTATTTGACCTTCGACGAAATTCTCGGCGAAAACGGAATTGTGGATTTTAAAAGATTGTCTTGTTGCAACGTCGTAAAGTGGACGCTTAAAAAGGGCAAGTATAATCTTCAAACAATCGAGCCGTATACTTTGAAATACGCGCAGGTAATCGTCGTTTCCGGTAGCGTAGCCGTTTGCGAAGTAAACGTCGTTCCTGTAGAAAACAACGACGCTTTCAAAATTAAATTCGAGGTTAAAGACAGAACGGCTGAAAAAATTTTAAGGGCGGCGCAGAATACCGTTGCGCAAAATTCATCGGATTTATTGATGGATTGCCCGTCGAGGGAGCGTGCGGGTTGGATTAACGATATATATTATTCGCGTCGCAGCGCAACTGAGTTTACGGGCAGTTATCAGGCGCTTAAAAACACCTTGGAAAATTACGCCGTTGCAGAGCCGCTTCCGGAACTTCCCGATAAAATGGTGCCTATGTGTTATCCGTCCGACCATATTAACGGAGAATATATCCCTAATTGCGCTATTTGGTATGTAATAATAGCGTGCGAGTATATGGCGGAATCGGGCGATAAAAAGTTTTGCAGACAAGTTAAACCTCAAATAAAAGGGCTTTTGGAATTTTTCGAAGGGTTTGAAAATTCCGACGGGCTTTTGGAAGATTTGGAAAGTTGGATTTTTATCGAGTGGTCGGAAGCAAACAGTAAAGAGTTTGTTTGCGGCGTAAATTATCCGTCGAATATGATGTATTATAAAATGCTGACGGCGGTTAATAAACTTTGGCATACCGAAAAACTTACCAAAAAATGCGAAAGAATAAAGAGAAATATAATCAAACAGTCGTTTAACGGAGAATTCTTCGAGGATAACCGAGTAAGAGAAAACGGTAAACTGAAATCGCTTAATCATATAAGCGAGGCTTGTCAGTATCACGCGTTCTTTTCCGGCATTGCCACTAAAGAAACTTTCCCCGAATTATATAAAAAATTGTACGAAGTGTTCGTTCCCGAAAGAAACAAGCAACAAATATATCCGAATATCGACAAAGCGAACGTTATCACGGGACTTATGATGCGAGAAACGATGTTCATCGAAAACGGAGAAGTCGAAAAAGCCTTGAAAGAAACCGAACAGGTTTACGGAATTATGGCTAAAACCACGGGAACGCTTTGGGAACTCGTATCCTCGGCGTGCAGTTGCAATCACGGTATTGCGGCGTACGCGGGTTATATAGTTATCGCCGCGCTTACGGGTTTTACGGGTTTTTATCAAGACAAACCCGAATTCAAAGACAAATTCGTCGGTATCGATTGCGAGTTCTTTATTCCGTGGAAGAAAGGCGGCGTAGAGATTGTCGTAAAAGACGGCGTTCGTTCTGTGAATATCGTTGAAAAAAGGTAAAAAGTATGACTGAATTGATTTACCCCGTTAAAATTATATTAAAATCCGACGGCGTAAACGGTGAAAACGTTTTGTTTAAGGAGGAATATCCTCAAATAGGTCTTTCAGAGCCGAACTTGTGCGAAATTCCTTCGGGCGGGTCGATTATTTTAGATTTCGAAAAAGAGTACGTTGGCGGTATTCGTATACTTGCTTATACGGAATGTAAGTCGTTAAGAATCCGCGTGGGCGAAAGCGTTACCGAAACTTGCGCCGAACTCGGCGAGAACGGCGCGTGTAACGACCATTCGTTGCGCGATATTACCGTTTACATTCCCGCATATTCCGACAGCGTGTATTTTAAAAGCGGATTTAGATTTTGCCGTATCGACAATCTCGGTAGCGAGAGCGTGCGGTTAAAAAAGGTTTTGCTTACGTATACGCATACGGGGTTAACGCAAAAAGGGTTCTTTAAGTGCAACGACGAACGATTGAACGAAATTTTCGACGTTGCGGCTCGTACCGTTTATTTAAACGTTCAAAACGGTGTAATTTACGACGGTATAAAACGCGACCGTTTGGTTTGGGTCGGCGATTTGCATCCGGAATTTCTGTCTTATTTGGGGTTGTACGACGATTATTCGTGTTTGAGAAACAGTCTTGAATTCAGCATTAGTCAAACCGTTCCGCCTGCGTGGGTTAACGGTATACCCGCTTATTCTATGTGGCTGATTATAGTGCTGAACGAATACTTAAAACATACGGGCGACGTTGAATTTTTAGAAAAACATATCGACTATATTGAAAATACCGCTCGGTTTATATGCGACAACGTTACGTCAGACGGAAAACTCAAATACGAATTCGTTTTCCTCGATTGGCCCAGTCAAAATTTTGAAGATAAAGGCTACGCCGGTAACGTTGCGCTTGCGTATATGACTATGAGCGCTCTTTCGGAAATGTTCGCAAAGTGTGGGAAAGACGATTCGTTTATACGCTTAACGGCAAATGCGCTTAAAGACAACAACGTCGAATTTTGCGATTACAAACAGGGCGCGGCGTTGCGCACTTTCGCGGGACTGAATCAGGACGCAAGCGTTTTGGTTAAAGACGGCGTTAAAGGGTTTTCCACCTTTATGAGTTATTATATTTTGGACTCGATTGCGAAAAAATACGGCGTGGCAACGGCGACGGAAATGCTTAAAAATTATTACGGTGGAATGCTCGATTTAGGTGCAACTACCTTCTTTGAAGATTTTGACGTCGAATGGTTGAATAATGCCGCGCGGATAGACGAATTTCCCGACGGGAAAGTCGACGTGCACGCAACGTACGGGGATTTTTGTTACAAGGGGTTCAGACACAGTTTTTGCCACGGTTGGGCGAGCGGACCCGTTCAATATTTACAAAGAACGGTTGCCGGCGTAAAGGTTATCGACGATAGAACGATAGAACTTAAACCCGATTTGGGAAATCTTGAATGGTTAAAGGTCGGGTTTCCTACGCCGTACGGCTTGGTTAAGATAGAATGTGATAAAAACGGTTTGAAGGTTGATTCTCCGAAAGAAGTAACCGTTATCGAGCGTTAGATACGGAATAATGAAAAAAATAAAAACGGCGATATATTCTTTTTAGGAATATTATTCGCCGTTTTTTGTTCGTGGTAGAATTATCGTTCGTCTGTAGCGTCTTTGTCGGCGGCGGAGGGGTTTATAAGTTCGATTTGGCGAACCATCGTTTTAGACGAGAATAAAAATCCGCCGACTACCGCGCAGATGGTTGCGTCTATAAGTATTACGGTATTGTAAACTATGCTGTAAAGCAAGGAACTATCCATACTGCTCCAAGAATAAAAAACGAAGTATCCGCTTAAAACACTCGAACAGTATCTCGTAAATCCTGCGACTACCGCACCCAAAACCATTTCGATTATTTTGTTGCCTTTAATAAATTTTGCGTTTTTGAAAATCCCTGCAAGACCGAGCGCCGAAAACGCTATGGGGTAGTCGAGTAAAATCTGCAACGGTTCGTAAAATTGCGGGTCTTGTAAACATTGTAAAACGCCGTAAACCGCTCCCGTGAGCACGCCTTTTTTCGTTCCGAAAATATACGAATAAATCATAATGGGAAGCATACTTGCGAGAGTAACCGCGCCGCCTTGCGGACCGTCGAATATTTTTATGTAAGAAAGGGCGTACGATATGGCAATGCATATCCCCGCGTACGTTAGAGAGCGAGTGTCGTTAGCCGCCGCGCTTTTTCCGTCGAATACGAACGCAAGCGTTATTATGGCGGCAACGAGCAATACCGCAAGAATAATATATAACGCTTTGCTTCCTTGAACTTCGAGTTCGGTCGGGTACGTGCATAAAAGAACTATTACGTAAGCGAAACATAAAGTGGCTAAGACCGTAGCAAACGGTTTGAAATATTTGCCGTTAAAGACTTTGATTAAAGCGCATACCGTTACCGAAATTATCGTCAAAGCGGCAAATCCTACCCATAACCAAAAGTTCGTTCCGATTTTTCCTTTCATCGAAAGTCGCGTTATTTGGAAATATAATAATACGCCGACGAGCGCGACGGCAAAGCCAACCGTTACGGCGACGGCTATTTTTAAGAACGCGGAAAATTTATCGCGAAATTTAACGTTGACTATTATGCCGATAGCCGTTAAAATTACCGCAAGCGCGATAAAAGTCCATAACGCAAAGTCGCCTATACCGGCGATTACCGCTTTTAACGCATCGGTTTGTTGACCGAGCGTCAAGTCTGTGTGTGTTTGAAACCAATGATACATAAATACTCCTTCTATTCGCTAATAAAGTAAAACGCACTCTCGATATGAGAGCGCGTTAATTGTCGTTAATAAAATTTGCATCCCCTTCAAACATTACTTTGCGGGTTCAAATGGTATAATCTCAGCCGAAACGGCACCCATAGCGAATATTTAATTTTATCTATATATACGATAGCATAAAAAAAATCTTGCGTCAAGCAAAATAATGTGGTACAATTAAAAAAATTTCAAGTATAAACGGAGGGTAAAATGTTTAAGTTTTTTGCGTATATAAACAGAATGAAGTATATAAGGCGTTGGTCGCTTATGCGTTCGGTCAGGGAAGAAAATATTATGGAACACAGTCAGCAAGTTGCGGTTATCGCTCACGCCTTGGCACTTATAAACAATAAAATTTACGGCGGAAACGCCGACGTCGAAAAAACCGTGTTGCTCGCGCAATATCACGAAGTCGGCGAAGTGATAACGGGCGATTTGCCAACTCCTATTAAATATTTTAATCCGGAAATAAATTTGGCGTATAAAGATTTGGAAAAAATCGCGTGCGAGCGGATTATAAATATGCTTCCCGAAGAACTCAAAAGCGAATATCGGTCGTATATTTTGCCTCAGGACGACGGAATCGAGCGTAAGTTGGTTAAGTATGCGGATAGGCTCTCGGCGTACTTGAAATGCGTAGAGGAAATAAAAGCAGGCAACAACGAATTCAAAAAAGCAAAGATATCAATCGAGAAAGAATTAAAATCGGCAGACGACAAATCGGTCGCGTATTTTCTTAAAAATTTTGCACCCGCATTTGACCTCACGTTAGACGAACTCGATTAAAAAGAACAAATTGTCTTTATAATTTTTTGTTGTGCTTTTTCTTGTATATTAAAAGAATTATTCCGGATATTGTCGTTGCAAGCGACGTTGCGGTAAGAAAACTAAACGTCGGAAAAGAACTTTCACACAAACCCGCTGCGGTTAATATCGGTTGTAATGCAAAGTTTATAAAAACAAGTATTGAACCGATTATTATACAGGGAATAGCGGATTTGTCTGAAATTTGTGTTTTTTCTAAAGATTTTTTATACGCAGAAGTAGATATATATATCTGCCGTGTAAATTGAAACAAGCAACGATATAGTTTTCCGTAAATATAATGCGCGTTAAAGAAGTTAAAAATAAATTTACGGTAAATATAATAAAAACGGGTAAAATGCGTACCGTTAACACGGATATTAGAATCGGATAAAAATCACTCCCTTTGGGAAACGAGTTCTCGACTTGATTAAAAAAAGAGGATATTTCGTTAACGTTAAAAATCAATTTGTCTTCGGAAAAATATAGAAGGCCAGTGTCGTTCGCTCCGAAAAAGCAAAGTTCGAAGAAGGAGTCGTTATTCGTTAATTGTATAATAGGTGTTATAAATAATAAAATACAAATTGTAAGGTTTAAGAAAAATCTTAAAATATTATATATATTCGAACCGATATCTAATTTTGTTAACGATGTAGTCCGGTTTGTAATGCCGATTAAAATTAAGCCGATAACGGATAACGTTAAATATACGTAACAGTATGACTTTGGAAGGAATTGAATTAAAAATATTGCATTTTTAATTTCTATTGCAAGTTCAACATTTTTCGTAATATTTTTCGAAATAATAAGATTTGCCGAAATCACAATTAAACACAAAGTAACTAATAATTTGAACAAAGAGAGATAGCTTTTACATATTCTGAACATTGCTATTTGTCTTTCTTTTTTTATTGCGAACAAAAAGGTGATATATTTTATTATAAAAATAATTGAAAAGATGCCGATGCTTATAATCTGTATATATCCTAACAGTAAAACAATTCCTGTTGGAAAATCTTTTACGGAAAAACACATGCGAATTAAACTGATAAAAAACCTAAAAAGGCTTGTTTTTGTTGACGGTTGTTCGGCGGAAAGAGTGTAAATCGGTAGAAAAAACATTATACATATAATAAAACCGGCGATTATACTGAATATAAAGGCGGGAATAAAGTTTTTGGTTTTCTTAAATAAATCTATTTTTTCATCTTGTGATTCTTGAAGCGTGTTTTGAATATCGTTTGTCATAAAAAACCTCTTTTTTTGATTTTAACAATTAGATAGTTGCCACATATCTTTTACCGTTTGCGGAATTTCAATAACGGTATTATTTACGTAATTGTATTTAATTTTTCCGCCACAAGTGATTGAGCGGTCTATGGCGGGAAACAACGTTGTTAAACTGAAATTTAGAATAGGTGCTTGCGGGTTGTTCAAGTCTATTTCGACGGAACAAGATTGTATATCGTTGGAAAAATATATTTGTCTGCCGTTAGCGTCAAAAGCTTCAAACCAACGTGCAAAAGCATTTTCACTGACCGCTTTTTCGCTATTTACCGTATATATATTATCTTTGGTTTGAGAAAAGTTATTTATGTCTTTGTGAAAATATTTTAAAAATTCAATATCGTAAAAATGATTGCAAAGTTCCAACACGTATTTGATATCGTTTTGGTTAGCGTCGCAATTAATCCAACCGTTAGTATCGCTTGTAAAATAAGAAATTATATTATTTCCGGTTATACGTAAAGCCAAATTATTTGTTAACGTATCAATTAAGAATTCGCATGATTCCGAGCCGTAATTTTCTTTTAAATAGTAAGTTCCGTTTTCGTGAGACATATATCCCGAAATCTTTTCGGTATACACGTTGGTTAATTCTCTATGCGTTTGATATTTTGGGCTTTGATAGACATATTCGTTGTATTCGCAAAAAAAAGTTGTAATATCGTATTCCATAAAGAAATAATCCCAATATGACGAATTTTCCTTATCATATTCGTATGAGGCTTTTGACGAAAGTAAATCGATATTCGTAAAAGAAAAAGTTTCACCGTCGCCTTCTTTTGACAGATTTCTATTTGCTCTGCATATACATCCGATAGTTGAAACGGCGACAACCGCTAAAACTAAAAAAATCGATACGATTATAATAATCTTCTTTTTCATAAAACTCCTCCCGTGTTAAGTAGAAAACTTCTTACGGGAATAATTATATAAGAAGAGAAGAAATCTTCTATGTCAACTAATTTGAGAAGATTACTTCTATAATTTAGTTGTTATGATAGGTAAGATTATTAAAGAATTAAGATTAGAGAAAGGATTGTCGCAAAGCTTACTTGCGAGTAAAATAGGGGTTAGCCAAAAAGCAATCGATTTTTGGGAGCGTGGAATCAACGAGCCAAAGGCATCGTATATAATTAAATTAGCTGATTTTTTCGACGTTTCGGCGGATTATTTGTTGGGACGACAATTTTGTTAGATTAACGCTTTGTGCAGTTTGTACATAATGCATTAAAATATTTGTTTTAAATACCATTGAGAACAACCGCTAAAAGTTGTAAAATAATAGAGTAAATATTAGTCTTAATCGACTATGGAGGAAAATTATGGCAAGTTTAGAGTTAAAAAACATTTATAAGGTTTACCCGTCGGGCGTTACCGCCGTTACGGATTTTAACCTTAACATCGAAGACAAAGAGTTTATCGTTTTCGTAGGACCTTCCGGTTGCGGTAAATCAACCACGCTCCGTATGATTGCGGGATTGGAAGAAATTTCTTCCGGCGAACTTTATATCGACGGCGTATTGGTTAACAACCGCGCTCCCAAAGACAGAGATATCGCGATGGTTTTCCAAAACTACGCTCTTTACCCGCACATGACCGTTTACGACAATATGGCGTTCGGTCTTAAACTTCGCAAAATGCCCAAGGCACAAATCGACCAAAGGGTTAAGGAAGCGGCAAGAATTCTCGGTATCGAAATGTATCTTTCCAGAAAACCGAAAGCGCTTTCCGGCGGTCAACGACAGCGTGTCGCACTCGGTCGTGCAATCGTCCGTGAACCGAAGGTATTCCTTCTCGACGAACCGCTTTCCAACTTGGACGCAAAACTTCGTTCTCAAATGAGGACCGAAATTACCAAACTTCACAACAGGCTTGCTACGACGTTTATTTACGTTACGCACGACCAAGTAGAAGCGATGACGATGGGTACTCGTATCGTAGTTATGAAAGACGGCTTTATGCAACAGGTCGATACTCCTATCAATCTTTACGATTATCCTATCAATCAATTCGTTGCGGGCTTTATCGGAACGCCTCAAATGAACTTCTTTACCGGTAAGTTGGTAGGCACTAAAAATAAAGTTTACGTTCAGTTCGGTATGGAAAAGGTTCTCCTTCCCAAATCAAAGGTTGACCTTATCGTAAATCTCGATAAATATCTTAACACCGATAAAGAAATCGTGTTCGGTATCAGACCGGAAGATATTCACGACGAGGAAAGATGGGTTAAAGAAAGCGGTAATCCCGTTATCGAAGTTGCGGTTGACGTCGTAGAAGCGCTCGGTTCCGAAACCTTGCTTTACTGCAAGACCAGACATGAAAAGACCGAAAGCGACGAAAACGACATAAAGAGTATCGTTGACGATATTTCCAATCTTACCGCAAAAGTCGATTCGAGGTCGACTACCAAGGCGGGCGATACCATAAACGTTGCGCTTGATATCGTTCATTGCCATATCTTTGATAAGAATACCGAAATAACCATTCTTGCTCGCAGTGAAGAAAACAAAGCCGAAATCGAAGCGTTGCAGACTAAACGCGAAGAAGAGGAAGCCGCGAAGGCCGTCGCAGAAGCGCAAAAACTTGCCGAAGAAGAAGCTAAGGCCGCTGCGCTCGCAGAGAAACAAAGGTTAAAGAGAGAAAGAAAGTTGTTCGGTAAAGCGAAAGAAGAACCCGTTACGGAAGATGCGACGGAAGAAGTTTCGGAAGCGCCTGCCGAAGAAACAGAAGCAATCGACGAAGAAAATAAATAATATAAAGTTAAAATTCAAGCGTTATTGCTTTCTCGACGGGATTATTAAACGAGATGAAAGGCTGACAAAATATTTTGTCAGCCTTTATTTTACCATTCGGGGTTTGAAGTGATTTCAGTTACAACGTCAGTTGCCATTGTTAATAAGTTTTCGTCAACGCTTTCTCCGGATTCTTTTGCTTGTGCAAGTGGAATTTCAAAGTTGTCAATAATAAAGTCGACAATTTCAGCAATGTTATCGTCTGTTATGCTTGTATAACCAAGACGACCCAAAATATATTTTTCAATAAAGTCCTTACTTTTTTTAGTTATATTTATCATTTTTCACCTCGCATTATTTTGTTGTAAGTTTTAGTGTGTAATCTATTCACAGAAGTAACGTTGTTATTTATTGGATTAATCGCCGTTGTGATTTTATTTTTACTACTTCTGCGATAAGACGGTCTGCCAAAAGAATCTATTTTAATTTTTGAAATATTTATTGGCTTTGTCGTTAAATTAACGTAGACTTCACCCTTTGTTATTTTTCTGTCATTCATATCTTTAACGCAATGTTTCGTAATATAATATTTACGAATTTTATATGTGTTTTTTGGCAAGGTTTTATCTTTTGATTTTTTTGTTCTGAACATAAAATCAAGTATATTCATATTATATCACCTCCTCATAAGTTAGTCAAGGTATAAAATTTTTTTACTTTTCAAATATATTATATCAATGAATAAAAAATTTTTCAACAAAATAATGTCTACTCTGATAATCGTCATAGGGTAGACTGTAACATACATATTTACCATATTTTATTGATTTTTGGGTAGACAAGTTGTATAATACATTTAAAGGAGTTTGTATAATGACGGATAAAATTAAGGTGAAAATATCGTCTTTTGTGGCTAATGTATTAGAAAACGACGCATTGTGTTTCGGTTTTATGAAAAACAATAAAGCAAATAAAAATGCCTTACTCAATAAACTTATTCCTACCCTTGTGGAAGTTAGAAAAGCAAGACGTAATGAGATTGAATATGTATTAAAAAACGAATACAGGCGTGATGATACGGAAAATATATATAATGCCGTAAACACGGTTATAGATAAAGTATATTTTCGCGATGAGGAGCTAAATGTTTTAGATGAATATATCTGGCTAAGACCATGGAAAGAAGCAATGACGATATACGAAGAAATAGAAACGAGCGAAACTGTCATAACTGCACAGGAGATATCCGTATATATTCGCGGTTTATTAAACGAATATTCTCGTTTTCCGCAATATAAAAGAGAAGTATTTGTATTTGATAAAGAGTTGGATGTTTTTAGTGATGCTTGTTATACACATGATATAATATATTTTAGAGATAAAGAAACTAACGATAGATATAAAGCGTTTGCTTTTAATTATTATTACGGTTATTTATACGACCAAACTAATTATTGTGTTATATACGATATCGATAAAAGTAAAATAAAATCTATTCCTTTACGTAATATGTACAATATTTATTTTATTAAACAGAAATATAAGCCAAGTGAAAAATTAATAAATTTATTACAAGAATATGCCGATAATTGTAATTTTGAAGAAGAGATAAGCGTTGGAGAAGAATAAAATGTTTTTCAATAAAGAAAAAAAGAAAAGTAAATTTATTAAAGCAAAAACTCCAGAGGCAAGAAAAAAACAGAAAATAGCAATTGCTTCTTATTATGTGAATAAAAACAATAAAAAAGTAAATAGCTCCGCAACAAAATAGTTGTGAAGCTATTTTTTCTTGGATAAAAAACGATTCGTTTTTCAAAAAAATTTTTTTTCGAAAGAGTTTGGTTAATAATTTATAACCATAAATCGAGTTTTTGAATTAAAATAAACTAATTAACGGTTATAAACGATAAATTTATTACAATTTCAATTTAATTTTAACGTTTTAATTGTATTTTAGTTAAAAAAAAGGTATAATTCACGTATCGAGAATTTACGGAAGGGTGAATAAATGGATTCGGATATAAAATCGTTTGTAAACGGCATAAAAGAAAAAACAGGCATAGACGTAGCAATATTTTCTCTTTCGGGTAAATTGGTTGGCGGAACGATAATCGAAAACGAACCCGTGCCCGTCGGGATTGACCGTCCCGTCGTTGACAAACAAAGAAACCGTATTCTTTTTACGG
>CAYSYT010000047.1:0-11939 GCA_964435195.1 uncultured Christensenella sp.
GTTTATAAGTAACGGTATTTCGGTTACCGATACGCAATACGAAAAGTTTGAAAAATATTACGATTTGTTAACTTTTTATAATAAAAAATTCAATATTACCGCTATAACCGACAGAGAAGAAGTTTTCAACAAACACTATATAGACAGTTGTCTCGGTGAAAAGTTGATAACCGGGAAAACTTTTATAGACGTAGGCGCAGGCGGTGGTTTTCCGTCCGTTCCTTTGCTTATTTTAAGAGAGGATTTAAGAGGCGTTTTACTCGATGCCACCGGAAAAAAGTGCGAATTTTTAAAAGTTTTAATAAAAGAGTTAAAATTGGAAAACGCAGAAGTTATCAACGGCAGAGCCGAAGACCTTGCTAAAAACGGTAAATACAGGGAAAATTTCGACCATTGCGTAGCGCGTGCCGTGGCAAGGCTTAACACTCTATGTGAATATTGCTTACCGTTCGTAAAAATAGGCGGAACATTCGTATCTTATAAAGGAGACTCCGACGAAGAATTGAAAGAAGCGGAAAACGCTATAATGATTTTAGGCGGAAAATTGAAAGGCAGTTACGTTTACGATTTAGACGGAGCAAAAAGAACTCTTATAGAAATAGAAAAAATAAAAAGCACGGAACTAAAATATCCGCGCGGAAACGGTAAAGAAAGGAAAAACCCCCTTTGAAAGAAATTTTTATAAACAAAAACAGAGCGTGCGCCGTAACGGGACACAGGGTTATGCAAAAAGATTATAACGAACAAACCCTTAAATGCCGTTTTATCGGTTTGATAGAACAGGGTTACGATACTTTTCTTATAGGTATGGCTCTCGGCTTCGATACGGCTTGTTTTAAGGTTTTAAAACGGTTGAAAGAAACCTATTCGCAAATAAAACTCGTCGCGTGCGTTCCTTGTAAAACACAATCGTTAAAATATAATAAATATCAAAAACGCGAATACGACGAAATGATTGAATTTGCCGACGGAGTTTTCGTTTTGGAAGAAGAATATACCGAAGGGTGTATGCAAAAAAGAAATAAATTTATGATAGATAATTCTTCCGTTTTAATCGCGTATTTAAGAAGAGATTTCGGCGGAACGTTCAATACGGTTAAATACGCCGAAAAAAAAGGAATTAAAATAATTTACTTATAAAAAAAGACTTAACGATGATTAAGTCTTTTTTTCGTTTAAATCGTCTTTATTAGATACGTTGGATAAAAATTTGATAAGTTTTTCCGATTTCGGGTTATCGAATATATCGGTAGGCGTTCCGCTTTCCAAAATATTACCTTCCGACATAAAAATAACTTTATCGGAAACGTTTTTAGCAAACCCCATTTCGTGCGTTACTATAATCATGGTTCTGTTTTCTTCTTTTAACGTTTTAATAACGTTTAACACTTCGCCCGTAAGTTCGGGGTCGAGCGCGGAAGTAGGTTCGTCGAAACACAGAATTTTCGGTTTTAACGCAAGCGCTCTGGCTATTGCAACCCTTTGTTGTTGACCGCCCGATAATTGACACGGATAGGAGTTGATTTTATCCGAAAGACCTATTTTATTCAATAAAGAAAGCCCGTCTTCATGAATCGAATTTTTTTCGGTTTCTTTATATTCGTTTAATAATTTTTTTATTTCCGCGCGTGATTTTTTTTGAAGTTTAAGTTGTTTTTTGTAATTTTTAATTTTAGTTTTTAATAAAAGGGTAGGAGCAAGCGTAACGTTTTTTAAAACGTTGTATTGAGGAAAAAGATTAAACGATTGAAAAACAAGTCCGAAATTCAGTCTTTTATTTCTCAAAACGGAATCGCTATCTTTTTTTTCGGTAGAACCGTTAAAAAGTTCCGTTCCGTCTAAAACCATAACGCCTTCGTCGGGTGTTTCCAAAAAATTTATACAACGCAAAAGAGTAGTTTTGCCGCTGCCGGAAGAACCTATAACCGAAACCACTTCGCCTTTTTCTACATTTAAATTTATGTCGTTAAGAACCTTAAATCCGTCCTTAAACGTTCTATTAAAGTTTTTAATTTCAAGATAAGCCATAAATTATTCCTTGTAAAAATTCATTTTTCTTTCTAAAAAACCGAATAAAAGAGTAAGTAATCCGTTAAATATAAGATAAAAAACGGCGGCGTATATAAGAGGAGTCAACACGATGTAAGTATTAACGGCGTGGTTAGCCGCACTGAGAAGGTCTACAACACCGAGAATTTGAGCAAGTGCGGTATCTTTTACCAACGTTATGACTTCGTTACTCGTAGGCGCTAATACTTTTTTAAAAACCTGCATTAAAATTACTTTGAAAAATACTTGACTTTTTGTCATTCCGAGAACTTGCGCCGCTTCGTATTGTCCTTTTTGTACGGATTCTATTCCGCCGCGGAAAATTTCCGAAAAATAACAGGCGTAATTTATAGTGAAAGCGATTACTACGAATAAAAACAATAGCGAAGACGTATCCATTCCGAAAAATCCGGCAAAATCTTTATTCATAATACCGAAAACGTAAAAAGGAATAAAACTTACCAACAAAATTTGCAGCATAAGAGGGGTACCCCTTATAATCCAAACGAAACATTTGGTAAAGCCTTTAAGAGGTTTGAATTTAGACATAGACCCGAACGCTATCAAAAGACCTAACGGAATAGATAATACGAGGGTTACGGCAAACAGTAATACCGTATTGCCGAACCCTTGTAAAAGGTCGTTGAAAATTTTAGAAGTCGTATTCATTATTTATCGCTTGAAAGAACTACCGATTCTCCGGCAGAACCGCTTTCGACTCCTATGGTTGCGTTTGCAAATAAAGTAACGGTATCTTTAAGACAGGTTAAATCCAAAGATTCGTATTTGGTTTTGGTTATAACCGCAACCTGGTTGTTATTAAGATAAGGTACGGAAATACACATTTCCGCGACGCGTTCGTCGGTTATGGTAAGTCCGTTCCAAATAAGGTCGATAGTTCCGTTTTTAAGCAAAGCTTCCTTGGAATCCCAGTCGATTTCTTGGAATTCGAGAACGATTTCGGAAGAATACGTATCGTTCAAATATTTTATAACCGCTTTTGCAAGGTCTATATCGAAGCCTTTCGACGGAGTACCGTTTTCGACGTCGTAAGCGATGGGGGCGAATATGGTATAGCCTATAATTATCTTCTTTGCGGTTTTAATTTTATTCCAACTTTCGTCCGTTGCGGAAGATAAAGGATTTACGGTAGTTTTTTCAATACATAAAGAAGAAGTCAATCCGTAAGTTTCCGCAACCGTTTGATAGTCGCTTTCCGAAATAGCGATAAGCGCTTCGTTTATTTTAGACATTAACGACTTATCTTCTTTTCTGCCCGCAATACCGTATTTTTCGGTAGCGAGAATAAATCTGTCTTCGTCTAAAACTTTTATTAAGTCCTTAAATTCACCGTTAGTTGCGTAATAACCTGCCATAACCGAATCGATAATACACATATCGACCGTTCCGTTTTTAAGATTGGTAAGAGTATCTAATTGCGAATCGTATTTAATTAAATCTTTACCGAAATTTTTTGTTTCCTTTTGACCGCAAGCGGCGAAAGAAAAAGATGCTGCGATTGCAAGAACAACCGTTAAAAAAAGTGTAGCGAATTTTTTCATAATATTTCTCCTGTTTGTTTTAGTGCTTTACCACGGTAAAGCGATTTAACGGTAATATTATACTTTATTGTTTTATTAAAGTAAAGCGTTCTAAGACAAAATTTTAAAATTTTTTTGCTATTATGGTATAAATTTTCGTTTAATGAACAAAATTCAATAAAAAAGAAAGGAGATATTATATGAAACTTTTAAACAGTAAAACTTTTGAAAACCTTGCCAAAGCGTACGCGGGCGAATGTCAGGCTCGCGAAAGGTACGAATTTATGGAATACGGCGCGCGTAACGAAGGTTACAAGCAAGTTGCCGAACTTATAGATAAAGTGGTATATAACGAATTTAACCACGCGAGAATGTTTTATACCAAAATGCAAGACGCAAGCGACGACCCTATAAAAAACATAGATATAAAAGCGGGGTATCCGTTCAAACAAAAGTGGACTCTTTTGGAAAATTTAAAATTTGCGATAGAAGACGAAAAAAACGAAATAGATTTATATAGCGGTTTTGCCGCCACGGCGACGAAAGAAGGATTCGACGATATCGCGGAGTTATTTAAAAAAGTCGCCGAGGTAGAAAATTGTCATGCGAAGAGATTTACGGATATATACGAACAGTTAAAAAACAAAACCATATATAAAAAAGAAAAACCCGTAAAATGGAAGTGTGCCGATTGCGGGTTCGAGGCGACTCAAAAAGAAGCGTGGAAAACTTGTCCTTTATGTCAGGCAAAACAAGGTTCGGTTATGCTCGTTTTCGAAGAGTAACGATAGAAAAAAATATAACGAACCGCTTGCATAAAAAAACGCAAGCGGTTCGTTTTGGTGAAAAATTTTAATTAAGAGTTTTATTTTCTTTCTTCTTAACCTTGAAAAAATTGCCGTTAACCGCAGATTTCAAAACCGCTTCGGCAAAAACTCTGTTTTGTTCTTTTAACGGTTTGTTTTTTGATATTAAATCCGCAATTTCCGTTTTCGTCCGTTTATAGTTTTCCTTAAACGATTCACAGGTGTCGGTTAAAGCGCAACCGCCCTTGCATTTAGAAAACAGTTTGCAGTTTTTTAAGCATTCGTTTCGTCTTGCTATTTGTTTTTCGAGAACCTCGTTAAAACGCGGGTGTGAAAATATTTCGCCTTCGTCGGATACGTTACCTATAAGCGAGCCGTTCGGATTTTCCGGACAAAAACTTAAATTTCCGTTTCGAGCGACGTATAAATTTTTACCCAAACAAGAGGTAAAAAAGCAATGAAAAGTCGGAGGTAAAGAAAGGCATAAATTATAAACGTCAGCCTTTAACGCATCGTTGCAAGAAGAGGTAACTAATATCAAATTATCTAAGTTTGCGTTTTTTACGCTTCGTTCCGCCGCCTCGTTCAACGGTTTTATAACGGTTAATTCTTTTAATAATTTTAATTTTTTAACGTCTTTTTTCGTTAACGGGCGGGTAGCGGTAAGTGTAAGTTTTATTTTCCGAACGTTTACTATATTGATTGCCGAGTATGAAAGATTTTTAACGTCGACGGTGAAAGCAACGTTTACTAACCGTCTTTTTAATAACGAATAAGGCTTTACGGAGAACTTTTTCAAATAATGCAAGTTTACGGTTACGTGAGAACCTTTTATTTTATCGTTTAAATCCTTCAATTGTTTTTTGAAAACGGAAAACTTGTCGTATTCTAAATGTAGATTCATTTTTTAAGTTCTCCTTTTAATATCACGAAAAGTTTTTCGGACATTCCGTACGTTATAATTCGTGAAACGGTTTCTGCGTTAAGTCCTTTGTCGGCAAGCGGTTTTACGTGTTTTAAAGAGTTTCTTACCATTTCCGACAATTCTAAATAATTTTCGTTGGCGAGGCGGTTTTTGGATTCGAACCGTTTTAACGAATTAAACGCCGAAGTTTTTACGTCGTCGTCCAAATCGTCTACCGCGTCGAGAAAATATAAGTGTTTTGCTACGAAAGAAATATAGGAAAGAGTGGCTTCGTCGGTAACGCAAAAAAATTCTCTCGCTATTTTTTCGACGAATCCCGAAAAACAGTTTTGAATGTCGTATACCGTACCGCCGTTTTTTTCTATCTCGCTCATTTTATCGTAGCCGGAAAGAACGGTTTCCCACATAGACGGATATTCTTTTTGAATTTTCTTAAAAGTGCCGTTCATAATTTTGTACAGGGTTTTTGCATATTTTTTGTCGCCGTCGCGTATATGGTCGGAAAGCACTCCCGCCATAAGCGTCAGGTTAAACGCAGCGGTTTTTTTTGCGACGTCCGTTTGTACGGCTTGTAAAAGGGGTTGAGTTTTTTTTCAACAGGTTATGTTTTTTACGTCGGCTAAAAGTTCGTCGCCTGATAGTAACATTAGAAAAAAAGTAACGTCGTACGAAACGAAAAGTCTGCTTTTCTGTCCGTAATGGTAGCCCAAAGAACGGCATAAAAAGCAATAGTGTTTTTTAAAATTGTTTTTTAATGTTTGCGGCGCATTTTTATCCAAATTAACGTAACCGAACATATTATTCTCCGAATTTTTTGTTGTTATAAATCGATTTATAAAGGTCGCCGTTTTTTCCCGTGCCTATCGCCCCTATAAAGGGAAGCCCCGTCGCAACCGTTAAAACGACCGCTAAAGGCGTGGTAAACAGAATGAGGAACGGGATTGTTACAAGTAACGCGCCCAAACTGAAAAGTATGCCTAAAAAGTAAACGAGTCCGTCGTTTATTCCCGTTTCGAAAAAAACGGCGTATTTTAACTTATCGGTTAAGAAAAGTTTTCCGTTTTTAACCGCAAACGGAAAAACGGAAATCGAAACTATGCGGTTGCCTTTTATTTTGCAACCCGTAACGTGTCCGAGTTCGTGTATAACTACGGCTATATATAAAAAGAAAATCACGCCCGCCCCCGTTAAAATTTCGTTGGGAACGATAAGCGAAACAACCGAGCATACGAAACTTAAACTTAAAATTAAAAGAGATATCAAACTAAACATAGCGACATTACAAAACAACAAACGGCAAAAGGCACTATCGGAGAAATAAAATTGACGGCGTTGTTGTCGATAAACCGTAAGCCACGTTCAAGTACGGTTTCGGTTTGACAGCAAACGCGTTTTTCGGTAATTTTTCCGCATACGGTACACTTATATTTTGCCTGTATCAGCGAACCGAGAAGACTGTCCGTTACGGTCCCCGTGAAGATAACGGCAGTTAAAATAGTCGCGTAATAAATAGGTAACGACGTTATTAAAACGGTTGCAACCGACAGCACTATGCAAGTGAAAAAAGCGGTAACCGTTCCGAGCAGCGATACTCCTCCCGAAAGCCCCTTTTCTATCGGTTTACGGGTTATAATATCGTAGGTTTTGCCTTTCGACAGAGTGCCTATATCGGATGAAACGGAGTCTACGAAAGCGCTTCCTACGGTGATTAACGCCGCAACGAGAAAGAGTTCGAGTTTAAAAATTCCGTAAAAAACTACGGAGGCCGTGCCGATAAAACCGTTTACGAATATTTGAATTGCGTTTTTGCCGTGTACGGAGAGTTTTTCTCCGTTTGAACGGGATTTTACTATTTTACGAACGATGTGTGTTAAAAGCATAATCGAATAGCAACCCAAGATATAAATAAATGCAAACAATCCGCCGAAATGATAAAAAGAAAAACCTATACCTCCCGCCAAAAGACTTCCTCTGTAAGTTATAAATTTCGACAGAAAAGCGGCTAAAAAGACCGCTTCCGCCACTAACAGCGATACCGTAAACGGTGTTCCGAAATAAAAGCACGATGAACATAAAATAAAAACGGAAAACGGAACGGTTAAGTTGTCGAAACCCGTTTCGGTTAATTCGAATATTCCCGAAGCGACTGATACGGCAATAACGGTCGTTAATTCTACGGAAATAAAGTCGGTCGACGTTAAAACGAATAAAATTAAAAAGGTAAAAAATATACAGGCGACCGTTCCGGAAAGGGTTTTCGATTTGCTTATTTTAATATTTTCGGTTATTCTTCCGAAAACGGAAGCCGCGCCGTCGCCCACTGCAAGTGCCGTAAACGCCGCTACGAAGCAGGGATAAAGGTCGGGTAAAAAACAAATACAAACGGAGCAAGCAAAAAGAGAAAGGCTGTAATAAAAAACGCCGAAAGAAGGTGTTTCGCGCTCTATGTCCTTGAAAAGTTTGAATTTAACGACGAAAAACGTGAAGACTGTAAATATTCCGCAAATTACCGCGTAGTGAAAAAAATCCGTAAAGAAAATTTTTGCGATAAACAGTATACCGAAAGTGCCTATATGCAACGATTTGCGGCTAATTTCCGTAACGGCGGTTAGTTTAAAGACTAATTTCGTAAGAATTATTAAAAAAAAGACGTAAAGGACGCAAATGGCGTACCCGATAAGTATCATTTGCAAATTACCGTGCGCTACTTAATAAAAAATAACCGAAGCCGTAAAGAACGTAAACGCACCGCAGCATAGCAATCGTGTCGAAAAAAGGTTTTTATCTTATCTCCGTCGACAAAATACTTTTATATATAACGCTTAATATATTTTTAATAAGTATAACAAATAAGCAAAGCGTTGTCAACTTTTTATACCGTTGGAATTTTAGCCCGTTAAAAGCGGTTTTACGATTGACTTACAAAGCCGATTGTTATATACTTAAAAAGGTAAATCAGCGAGGGTACGTTTATGAATTTAAATAGTTTAATCGGTATTCAAAAGGACGAAAAACCGCTCGATAATATAGTTACCGACGGTGGCTACTGTACAATCTTTCGCCGTATAGCCTGCATAGGCGACAGTTTGTCTTCGGGAGAATTCGAAACGATAAACGCGGACGGAGAGCACGGTTATCACGATATATTCGAATATTCTTGGGGGCAGTATATCGCGCGCAGCACGGGTGCAACCGTTTACAACTTTTCGCGCGGGGGTATGACGGCTAAAGAATATATCGAACGTTTTGCCGACGAAAACGGATTTTGGGACGAAAAAAAGGTTTGTCAGGCGTATTTTATCGCGCTCGGCGTTAACGATATGAATATAGACCGAAATATAGGTTCGGTCGACGACGTTT
Source organism: uncultured Christensenella sp. (assembly GCA_964435195.1). GTDB lineage: Bacteria > Bacillota > Clostridia > Christensenellales > Borkfalkiaceae > UBA1259. The sequence goes on from CAYSYT010000047.1 coordinate 8,682, forward strand.
GCTTTGAAGATTATTCTAAAAATAAGCCGACTTTCGCAGGGTATTACGCCCAAATAATACAAAAAATAAAAAATCTTGAAAAAGACGCTAAAATCTTTCTCGTAAGTTTGCCGCGCCACGGCGACGATTTCGACGTTTACAGAAAAAACCATCTCGATTTGTTAAACGGGTTTGCAAAAGTTTTCGAGAACGTTTACGTTATAAACTTATTCGATTACGCGCCCGTATACGACGCCGAATTTACGTCTAAATTTTATTATAACGGACATATGTCGCCGACGGGTTACGTTCTTTCGGCAAGGCTTATCGAAAGTTACGTCGATTATATAATCAGGAAAAATCCGCAAGATTTTAAGACCGTCGGTTTACTCGGAACGGAAACGTATAAAAATATAATTCAAAACGATTCCGACGAAAAAAATAAAAAGTAAAAGGGGACTGAAATGAAAGAATTCGAAAACGCAAAATGGATTTGGACGAAAACTCCGGCAAAAAGAAACTGTTACGGAGAGTTTAAGGTAAACTTTTCGGTAAAAGCGAAAAATAACGTTAAGTTAAGGCTTTCTTGCGACGGTATTTACGCCGCTTACGTAAACGGAACGGTCGTCGGATTTTCGCAGTGCGCGGACTTTCCGCATTATAAACTTTACGACGAAATAGACATAACTTCTTTTTGCAAAGGCGAAAACGATTTGCGTATAATAGTTTGGCATACGGGGTTAGATACCCAAACTTATATAAAAGCCGCCGCAGGCGTGATTTTCGAAGTGGAAGTCGACGGCTTAACCGTTTCGTCGAGCGGAGAAAAAATCCTTTCGAGAAGCGAATTCGGTTACAAAAACGGCTTGGAGAAAATTATGACCTTGCAATTAGGCGACAGTTTTCTTTTCGACAATACCGTTATTCCCGCGGAATTCGAAGAGAGCGTACTTGTCGAAAAAACCAAGGATTTACATAAACGTCCCGTATCGCTTATAAGGTTGGAGGAGCGTCGTCCCGTAAAAATTCAAAAGACGGAAGACGGATATTTAATAGATATGGGGCGTGAAACGGCAGGTTATTTGGAACTCGATATCGAAAGCGCGGAAGACCAATCCGTTTTAATCGCTTACGGCGAACATATAGTTGACGGCAAGGTAAGGTATATTATAGAAGAAAGAAATTTCAGCGTTGAATTTATAGCGAAAAAGGGTAAGAACGTATTTGCGAATCATTTAAGGCGTCTTGCGGGACGGTATTTGGAGGTACATTGCGAGAAAGAACTTAAAATAAATTATTTAGGTATTCGCCCTGCGTATTATCCCGTAAAACTAATTGAAAAGAACTTTACCGACGAACTCGATAAAAAAATATACGACGTCGCGGCGGAAACGTTGTTACTTTGTATGCACGAGCATTACGAAGATTGTCCGTGGCGCGAGCAAGCCCTTTATACTATGGATAGTCGCAATCAAATGCTTTGCGGATATTATCTTTACGAAAATACCGAATTTCAACGGCACAATCTGGTATTGATAAGCAAGAGTATCAGAGAAGACGGATTTTTGTGTATTTGCGCGCCGTCGGGTTTGGATTTGCCCATTCCTTCTTTTTCTTGCGCGTATTTTATAGAAGTTTACGAATATTTGAAATACACGAAAGATTACACGTTGTTAGACGAAGTCGCGCCAGTTTTACATAAAATAATCGCGGCGTTTGAAAAGTTTACCGACGAAAATATGCTTATACCGAGATTGCCCCATTCTTTTTGGAATTTTTACGAATGGAACGAATGTGGCAACGGGGGGATATTCCCGCCCGATAAATACGAAAAAATTTACGACTCTAACTTGAATTTAATGTATATTATCGCAAAAAAATTGTATTGCGAAATGTTCGGCGTTGCGGCAGACGATATTAACGGGCGTATTCAAGCCGTGAAAGATACTTTTTACGTTGAAGACAAGGGTGTGTTCAAACTCTCGACCGACGGCGACCGTTACAGTCAGTTGTGTAACGCGCTTGCTGTTTCCGCGGGGCTCGGCGACGAAGCGTTGGCTGAAAAAATTCTTCACGACGAAAATATGATTACGGCAACTCTTTCGATGAGAATTTTCGTGTACGACGCGCTTTTGACTTTCGGAGACAAGTATAGACAAACGATTTTAGACGACGTTCGCGCAAGATACAAAAAAATGTTAGACGCAGGCGCGACGTCTTTTTGGGAAACCGAACTCGGTGAGGCGGACTTTAACGGCGCGGGCAGTCTGTGTCACGGTTGGAGCGCGATTCCCGTATATTATTTCAATATATTATCGGTCAAATAAAATAACAGCCGTTTGTTGAAATACGGCGTGAAGAAGCCCTTGCGAGCGAGCTTTTTCACTTATATTACAAGGTGTTAAAATGGGAGACGGTATAAAGTTCGAGGTAAAAACATATTTTAAAATAACGGGGAATTTTAATCCTGACGAAGTTACCGAAAAGTTAGGTATTGTTCCCGACGAGCATTGGAAAAAGGGCGACGTTAGATATAAACTGAAAGATAAAGTCAGTTTATACGAATTTTCGATGTGGAAAACCGGTTTGTCGAAAACGGCCAACGAATATTACGTTGAAAATCAAATGTTGAATACGGTTGCCGCGTTAAAAACGAAAACGGACGTTTTGAATAAAATAAGAGAAGACAACGACGTGAAATTTACTTTGCAAGTCGTACCGAAATTTTATTCGAAAAAAGAGAAACCCGTTTTTGCGTTGGGCAACGAAGTTATAGATTTTTGCAGTTTGACTCACACGGAAATAGATTACGACTATTATTTTTTGTTCTAACTTATATTAAACAAAATATTCGGGAAAAACGACGGTTAAAATTCAGCCGTCGTTTTTTAACGCAAAAGAGTAAGATAGTTTTACGGTAAAACAGAATGTTTTATAAATATTTTGTTGCAAAACAAAATATTAACTTCTTATAGTTTATATTTATCGGCGATAATAAAATTTAAGCCGTTGGAATCAGCCTTGTCCCAAGACTGTAAAATTTCAAGAGTTTCGACGTAAGCGGTCATTTCTCCGTGAATGAAATTATTGCGTTCCAATAGATTGAGTTCGTCTAAATAATAAGTGAAAAGGTCAATAATATAAATAAGAATTTCTTCTGCATTCATAAATTTATCCTTTGATAATAGCAACTTTCTCCATAATAATATCGTCGTTTAAGCAAACGTAAAACAATATCGTTTATCGTTAGATTAAAACGTTTCCTTAAATATATTTTAA
>CAYSYT010000048.1:0-11614 GCA_964435195.1 uncultured Christensenella sp.
CTTTTTAACAAAACAAGATATTTCTATAAATTTACACACAAGCCCTTATGCTGAATTTCACAGTCATACATTCTTTGAATTTCATATTCAGACGCACGGCTCTGTAATACATCATTATGAAAACAAGTACGAAAAAATAAAAACCGGAGATATCATTTTGATATCTCCGAGTCTTTCGCATAATTATATCGCAGTTCCTAAATCCAAAAAAGGTTCTAAATATCTTAATCTTGCAATTTCCACCAACTTTTTTAAAAACTTAATTACTTTTTTGGGAATCGCAAATTTCAAAACTTTTATAGACGATATGGAATTGTTAATGAAATTTCATATTTCCTCCGCTTCCGTAAAACAACTCTATAAACAATATAATGAATTAGAAAAACACGAGAACAAACAAAGTCCCGATTATTTCCTTTCATTAAAATTTTATCTCATAAATCTTCTAAACCTTATATACAATATTTCTTCATCTACGTTTTCGACAAAACCTAAATGGTTGATTAATTTTTTAAATATATTAGATAACCAAGACAACTATCAGCTTTCAGTCCAAGAATTAGTCGAACGTTGCTTTTACTCTCCCAGCCATCTTTCGGTTCTTTTCAAAAAACACATGGGCGTTACCATTCACAAATACATTCGCTCCAAAAAAATGGAGCATGCCACTTTTTTATTGAAAAATACCGATTACAAAATTACAAAAATCGCAATACAACTCGGTTATAGCGAACAAGGTCACTTTTCTTATTTATTTAAGCAAATATACAAATGCACACCTTTGGAATATCGAAAAAAATTTAACGTAAAAACTTAAAAAACGCCGTTACGACGTCACGTTTATTTGTTATATTTGCCGTTTCCTTTTTTAGAAATACCGAAAGTCGCCGACACCAAATCTCTTATCTTACGCATAGGTATATTTTGCGAAGTATCTATTCTTAACAAATCGCCCTCCAAGTCCACTGCGTCGGGATGGTCGTTTAATAAACTTTCTATAATATTTTCCGTTACGGAATCTTTCGTAAATTCAACGAACAAAATACTGCGTTTTTCTTCCAAAACCATATAAAAAAATTCCGAAGCGACGTTCGGAACTTTTTCTATTTTACATTTTATTTATTTTTATCTTTTACCGCAAGAGTCATAAATACCGCAATCACGTTGAACAAAAACCCTGCCCAAAACCAAACAACCTCGTTTGCGTCGACGTTTTTACTTCTTACGATTTGTATACAAATCATACCGCAAACCAAACCGCCCGCAACGTATATTATAAGACTCAAACACAATAAAATTATATTTATAGCCAACATACTGTTTACCTCCGTTTTTTTAATTATAATTTAATATTTCGTTTTTGTCAACGATTTATATACCGCAAAACAGCGAACTAACAACCGTTACTTTTCAAACTTAAAATCTTGCCATTTTCCGCCGTTTAATCTATGAATTTCTTCCGTTGCAAGAAAGAATTCTTCGACTACATTATTTTCGGGGTAAAATTCTACGAATTCGCCTTGATAAAAAGTGTAAAAGCGGCTTAAATCGGTACACATACCGTAAGTAGGCAAACCGTTGCTGTCTATATGAAACGAAAAATCTTCACCGTTTTTAGTGCCTGTGTAGGTAAATCCGCTTCTGTTAAGAGTTATAACGCCCTCGCCGACTATTTCCGAAGTTTTTTTATCTTTTAGCATCTTAGTTTTAGGTATCATACCCAACTTAACTTTTTCCGTCAAAACGAAACCGTCTTCGGCGACTTTCTTTTTCATAATTTCACGTTGCATATTAAACCACTCGGTTTGAGTTTCCGGAATAACGCAATCGTCGTTAAACGGAACTATATCGTAAGTGTTTTGCAAAACTCCTCCGTTGCCACAGTTTAAACACTTAAACTCGTTGCCGACACCTTTCATTGTATGAAAACTGCCGCACTTAGGACACCAAAAAAGCAAATCTTCTAAATTTTCCGCACCGCTGTCGCCTATATCGTAACTATACTGCATTTTTTTATTCCAAGCGTAATCGTCGTGATATATTGCCGCATTGATTTTATCCTCAATTTTGTCAGGCGTAAGCGCTTCCAAATCGGTCGGGGTAAAAAGACGGTCTATTTCAACGTCCACCCTGCCGAATCGGTCTTTCAAATTATATTTAGGCGACGTAAGATAACCGCCTTTTATTACCGAATAATATACGGGTAGTTTGAAATGTTTTATAAATTTACCCGTGCCTATCGCAACGGGTTGATTTGCGCCCGATATGGAACTCATTCCCTCGGGGAAAATCATAATATTGCCACCGCTTTTTATTATTCGAGAAATCTCCCTTAAGGCGTAAGCGTCGGGGGTAAAATTCTTTTTAGGAATTACTTTAAGTAAATTAAACACGCCTGCCAAATGCGAGCGGAAAAATTCGTTATACCCTGCGACAAAATTCATTCTCGAAGGAAGAACCGGAACTCCCGTAAAAATATAGTCCGCGCGAGACGCGTGATTGCTTATAAAAATAAACTGTTCTTTCTTAAAATCCGCATCGCATTTTATATTATAATGAACGTTATATTTAGGCGCGACGAAAGTTTTCCACACCCAACCGAGAACGTTATATAAAAAGTTGGGTTTTTTAATCTTTTTTTGAGTAATTTTTAACGTTAAATCTTTATCCATAATCATCCGTTTTAATTTTCAATATAAAAGTGAGCACGCTTGCTTGCAAAAAGCAACGACCTCGCCGTGATTTTTATTACATTTTACCATTAAAACCGATATTTTGCAAAGAAATATTTAAAAAAGAAAAATCTTTTACAAAATAAAAACAAACGGAAAAAACCGTTTGTCTTTATTTTTAATTTATCTTAGCCCATAAGGACTTCGCTTATAACGTCGAGCACCTTTTGATAACAACCGCCGCACCCCGTAGAACAGTGAGTAACGTTTTGAACGTCCTTAAAAACTTCATGAACGTCTTCAAGTTTAGAATGATTTTCCAAAGCGGAAACGATTGAGTGATAATCGACTTTTTTGCAATTGCAAACTATATAATTTTCTTTCATTTGCGCCTCCTTAATTTTCGACTTCGAATTCGTCTTTACCTACTCCGCACAACGGACAAGCGTAGTCGTCGGAAAGTTCGCAAAAAGGCGTTCCTTCTTCGTTTTCGTCGTAAACGTAGCCGCAAACTTGACATACGTATTTCATAAATATTCTCCTTATTATTTACCGAAATATCTGTTCAAAAGCCCCTCGAACGCTTTACCGTGGCGCGCTTCGTCTCTTGCCATTTCGTGAACGGTATCGTGTATAGCGTCGAGATTGAGTGCTTTTGCTTTTTTAGCGAGTTCGAACTTACCTTGCGTAGCGCCGTTTTCCGCAGCAACGCGAAGTTCGAGATTCTTTTTGGTGGAAGGCGTTACTACTTCGCCCAACAATTCAGCGAACTTCGCTGCGTGTTCGGCTTCTTCGTAAGCGGCTTTTTCCCAGTAAAGACCGATTTCGGGGTAGCCTTCTCTGTGAGCGACGCGCGCCATAGCAAGATACATACCGACCTCGGTACATTCACCCGTAAAATTCATACGAAGACCTTCTATAATTTCAGGGTCGACGTCTTTCGCAACGCCTACTACGTGTTCTGCCGCCCAAGCCATACCCGCTTTCTGTTCTTCGAATTTAGAAGCAGGCGCTTTACATTGAGGACAAAATTCGGGCGCTGAATCGCCTTCGTGCACGTAACCGCAAATGGAACAAACAAATTTTTTCATAATAACAAATCTCCTTTTTTAGCTTTCGCCTATAATTTTTATTTTATTTTTTCACGGCAGTCTTTACAATAGCCGTAATAAACGCATTTTTGTTCGGTTACCGTAAGCGACGCCTCTTTTAATTCGGCAGGCGGTTCTACGGGCATAAACAAATCTATAATTTTTCCGCAACCGTTACATATAAAATGACTGTGTTTAGAAGTATCGCCGTCGTAATGCAACCGCTTATCTTCCGTTTCCAAGGTGAGAATAACGCCTTCGTCGGCTAAAAGTTTCAAATTCCTGTAAACCGTGCCCAAACTTATATCGGGAACGATTTCCCTTGCGGAAACGTAAACCATATCCGCCGTAGGATGGTCGCTTCTCCCCTTTAATATGTTTTTAATAAGTTCACGTTGTCTTGAAAACCTCATTTAGGCAACCTCTTGTTGATAACGATTACTATTATCAGTATAATCGTTACAAAAAAAATTGTCAAGCATTTTATAAAAATATTTTATTTTTTTTTGCGTTAAATTTTATTGTAAAAGGTCAAACAAAAAAGCTCCGAAATTTTAATATTCCGAAACTTTTTTATTAAACCGACCGCTATAACGAATTTATTTAATTACCGAAACGGTTTTTATTATTATAGGTTTACGCGGAACGTCTCCGTAACCGCCGTCAAAACCGGTATCCGCCTTGGAAATATCTATCGCAACCCGCAAACTGTCTTCATCGAGAGTTTTGCCGAAGGCTGCGTACTGTCCGTCGAGATGCGGCGTATTTTCCACACATATAAAAAATTGAGAAGAAGCCGAATTCGGAAACATAGTTCTTGCCATAGAAATAACGCCTGCGGTATGCTTTAACGGGTTGTCGACGCCGTTTGAAACAAATTCGCCTTTAACCGTTCTCGGCGCTCTTTTAGGTATCAATCCTCCGTCGTATTCGAAGCCACCGCCCTGAATCATAAAGCCCTCGATTACACGGTGAAAACACAAGCCGTCGAAAAACTTATCTTTAACCAACTGCAAAAAATTTTCCACCGATAACGGAGCGTACTCCCTATAAAGTTCGAAATTCATTTTTCTTCCGTCGGTAAGTTCGATACAAATTTTATCCATAAATAATCTCCTGTAATTTTATAAATTTTCAAGGCTGTCAAGCCATATTTTAGACACTGCGTCCGAAGGCATTTTCCAATCGCCCCTCGGAGAAAGCGCGCAAGACCCGACTTTTACGCCGTCAGGCACGCAGGAACGCTTAAACTGTTGATTGAAAAACCTGCGTACGAATATTTTAAGCCATTTAAGTATAGTTGCGGCGTCAAAATCTTCTTTAAAGGTACGACAGGCGATATAATAAATTTTTTCTGGCGAATAACCTTTTTTAACAAAATAATAAATAAAGAAATCGTGCAAATCGTACGGCCCGACTATATCTTCGGTTTTTTGAGAAATATCGTCGTCCTTTGCGGGAAGAAGTTCGGGGCTTACGGGCGTAGATAAAACGTCGGCTAAAACCGATTTAAGTTTGCCCTTCGATATACTTGCGTAATAATTAACCACTACCCTGACCAACGTTTTCGGAATAGAAGCGTTTACGGCGTACATACTCATATGGTCGCCGTTATAAGTAGCCCACCCCAACGCCAATTCCGACAGGTCGCCCGTTCCGACGACGAGACCGCCGTTCATATTAGCGACGTCCATAAGCACCTGCGTACGCTCACGCGCTTGTGAGTTTTCAAAAGTAACGTCGTACACGTCGGACGGATGCTTTATATCCTTAAAATGCCTTTCTACAGATTTCGTTATATCTATCTTTTTAAGCGTTACGCCTAACGACCGTGCAAGACGCAAAGTATTTTCGTAAGTTCTTGAAGTCGTTCCGAAACACGGCATGGTAACTGCTATAACGCCCTTAGCACTACGACCGAGTTTTTTCACTGCCTCCACCGCAACCAAAATCGCAAGCGTAGAATCGAGCCCGCCCGAAAGCCCTATAACTACCGTTTTGGAAGACGTATGTTCGATACGCTTTTTCAAACCTTCCGTCTGCGTTTCGAGTATCAGTTTTGCACGGGCGTTCTCTTCACCGACGACCATAAACGGACTTTTTGCAAATTCACGGGTCATATTGTTTCCGTCGCCGAGCGCCGAAACTTCAATATACGAGTAACCGTCGGCGTCTACGCAATTCTTAAACGCTTTACTGCGACAAAACGAAATATATCCCAAATCTATTTCACTCACCGTAACGGACGGCAAGAATAATTTGCTTTGCGCTAAAAGTTTACCCTTTTCGGCAATCACGTCATGTCCGCCGAAAACAGCGTCGGTAGTGCTTTCACCGTTTCCGCTTTCGGCATAAACGTAACCGCATAAGCATTTTTGCGATTGCGCGCACACGGTTTTTAATCTCATTTCGTTTTTACCGACACCCGCTTCCATACAACCGCAATTCACTATAACATTTGCGCCTGCAAGCGAATGAACGGTTGACGGCGACAACGGTGCGAACAAATCCGAACCGATTTCAGCGCCGACCGTTAAAAGAGGATTGTTTATATCTTTGAAAATTATTTTTTTACCGAACGGAATTTCTCTGCCGTCGAAAAGCACGGTACCGTTAGATTCGCTCGCCTTTACGAAATAACGCTCCTCGTAGCCGTCGTTATAACTTTGAAGAAAAGTTTTAGGAATAAACGCTTTTAAGCCGCTTCCGTCCATCGCAACGGCAACGTCGTAAATGCAACCGTCTTTTTTTATCGGTGCTCCGAAGAAAACCAACATTTTTTTCCCGGAAACAGCCTCTTCTATCTTTTTAACGGCGTTTTTAACACTATTTAAAAGCACGTCCGAATACACTAAATCGCCTACCGTATAGCCCGTAACCGCCATTTCGGGGAAACATAAAACTTCCACGCCGAGCGAATACGCCTTATTTACGTTTTCTATTATAGAACGGCAGTTATATTCAACGTCGGCAACTTTAACGTCAGGCGTACACGCGCCTACTTTTACAAAATCGAATTTCATAAAAATCTCCGTTTTTTAAAATTTTACATCTTTTTATAAACGTATTTTACACCATTATTAAAGAAAAAGCAATATTTTGAAAAAATAAAAACGGCAAATTTACCTTTTTTGATAAATTCGCCGTTTTTGAATGAATTATTTACAATCACCGTAACCGTCGGGGTTTTTCGTTTGCCAATTCATTGCGTCCCTGCACATATCGTCGAGAGTTTTTTCCGCCTTGAAACCGAGTATTTCTTTTGCAAGCGTCGGGTCGGCATAACATTCGTCTATATCGCCGGGGCGACGAGGCATAATTTTATAAGGTATAGGTTTACCGACAGCCTTTTCGAACGCCTTAACCATATCGAGTACGCTGTAACCGACGCCCGTGCCGAGGTTAACTATTATAAGTCCGGGGTTTTCTGCAAGTTTATTTACGGCAAGAACGTGTCCCTTAGCAAGGTCTACCACGTGAATATAATCCCTCACCCCCGTACCGTCGTGCGTGTCGTAATCGTTACCGAATACTCCTAAATATTCTCTCTTACCGACGGCAACCTGAGTTATATAAGGGCAAAGATTGTTAGGAATACCTTTCGGGTCTTCTCCTATCATACCCGACTCGTGCGCGCCGACGGGGTTAAAGTAACGAAGTATCGCTATGTTGAAAGAATTATCGGAAGCGTAAAGGTCCTTCAAAATATACTCTATGAAAAGTTTGGTACTTCCGTACGGATTAGAGGTAGAAAGCGGGAAATCTTCTTTAATGGGTACGCTTTTCGGCTTGCCGTAAACGGTTGCCGACGAAGAAAACACAAGATTTTTTACTCCGTGTTCACGCATAGCAAACATTAAAACGAGTAATCCTTCGATATTGTTTTCGTAATATTCGAGCGGTTTGCGGCAAGACTCTCCGACCGCTTTAAGCCCCGCGAAGTTAATGACCGAATCTATTTTATTTTCAATAAAAATCTTATCTAAAATCGCTCTGTCTCTGATATCGCCCTCGTAAAATTTTACGCTTTTACCCGTAATTTTTTCTACACGCTTTACCGCTTCGTATTTACTGTTCATAAGATTGTCTACGCAAACGACGCTATGTCCCGCATTCAACAATTCTACCGTAGTGTGCGACCCTATATAACCTGCGCCGCCCGTTACCAAAACGTTCATTATTTTTTACTCTCCTTTAAGTTTTTATATGCTTTATAATATCTTTTGCCTAACTCGTATAACGAAGCACGCGAAAAATGAACCACGTCCCCGTCCGCCGCCACGCTGTCGTTATTAGTCAAATCGAAAGTTTCCAAAACGACGGCGTTACCTTCTTCGTTGCAAACACGTTCGGTTGCGCGATAAATCGCTTCGCATTGTTCTTTATAATCGTTCGTCCAAGCCTTCGTAAATTTAGCGCAAACGAAAGGAATATCTTTACCGAATTTTTTTCTAAAAGAAACTAAAAATTCCGACAATTTACCGTAGTAAAATTCTTCTCTTTCGGACGGCGTAAAACGAGCGTTTTCAAAAGAATCGTGCTCGCCTTGATGCCATAACAGAGCGACTATTCTGTTTTCGCCGTTCATTTTGAGAGCCTCTTCCGTCATTTGCATCATTCGGTTGTAAAGTATATCACCGACTCCCCAATGACGTTTTGAAAAACCCGTTCCGCCTATCGTTGCGTTTACGATTAAAATTTTGCGGTCGGTAGGCAAATCGTTTTTCAAATATTCATCGCTAAAAGACAGGGCGAGATTTCCGCGAATTTTACCGTCGAGAATTCGTTCCTCCGCCGTTTTAACGAAATATTCGTCTTCCACATTTAAATCGAGATAATCGTTTCCGTATTCCGTCTGTTTTACGGTAGCGGTAAAATTGCCGCTCATCATTTTTACCGATTCTTTCGGAATGTAAGGTTCTTCCACCTTTCCGACACCGCTTCCTTCGGCGTTAGACTGACCTGCTATAACTATTATATCGAATTTATCGTAATTTACGTTCAATACAGACATATCTTTTTAATTAACTCCGCATACCGCCAGGAATTTTCTAAACCCGTTTTTACCCGTTTCGTCGTTCTTAAACACCGCCGTATTCAAAAGTATGTTTTTACAAATCACGTTAACCTTATCGATAATTCTCTTTTCCGCGTTTTCAAAATTTTCGACTTTACCTTCGTTAATAAGTTCTTTTATCATATTTCTGTGGGCGTAGAGATAATTGTTTTCGTCGTTCAGGGCTTTTTCGTCGTAAATAACGTTTCCGCAAAGGATATCCACAATCATAGCGAACTGTTTTTTAAGTCTTCCGGGAAGAATAAACAAGCCCATAGCCTCTATAAGCCCTATACCCTCTTTTTTAATGTTATGATATTCCGGATGAGCGTGGAACAAGCCGTCGGGATATTCTTTCGTAGTAATATTGTTCCTTAAAATCATATCCATAACGTATTTACCGTCTTTTAACCTGCATACGGGCGAAAGCGAGTTGTGTTTAACGCCGTCGGTTTGAGCAAATATATAACATTCTTCACAGGTGAAATTTTCCCAAGCGGCTACTATTTCCGACGCGAACGCCGCAATATCTTTACGGTTATCGCTTTCCAACCTTATAACGCTGTTATACCAATCCACTATACCGACTTTGACGGACGGATATTTTTTACTGCAAAAATATTCTTTAATCGGCGCTTTATGCATAGGCATAAGATGTTCGCCGCCCTGAAAATGTTCATGATTAAGTATAGAACCGCCGATAATGGGAAGCGCAGCGTTAGAACCTATCATATAATTAGGAAAATAATCGACGAAATCGAGCACCTTATCTATCGTATCTTTTTTAATGTGCATAGGCGTGTGATTTTCCGAAATCGCTATCATATGCTCGTTATAATAAGCGTACGGCGAATACTGAACGAACCACGGTTCACCGCCCATCGTTAAAGATACCGTTCTTATATTCCCTCTCGCGGGATGCGTAAGCGTTCCGCCGAAGCCTTCGTTTTCTTTACACAAAAGGCAAGCGGGGTACTTCACCGACTTGGGCGCGGTTAACAGTTTCGCAATTTCCTTATTGTCCTTTTCGGGTTTTGAAAGGTTTACGGTAATTTCCAAAAATTTATCGCCGTCGACGTATTCCCATTTCAAGTTCTTGGAAATAGCGGTTTTTTGAACGTAATTATTCATAACCGAAAGGTTGTAAAAATATTCGCAAGCCTTTTCAATGCCGCATTCCTTTTTAATTTTAACGAATTCTTCGTTTACCTTAGATGGCAACGGCGACAAAATACCCATTATATAGGTACTGTATAAATTAAGGGTATGTTCTTCCGCAAGCCCTTGTTCAGACGCAAACCGTTCAAGTTCGGAAACGAGTACGTCGGGTACGGTAAGCGTATCTATAAAAGAAAGGTCGCCGCAATCGGTACAAGGTCCGTCGAGTTTAAATTCCCGAAGAAGAACGTTACGAGTGTAAATCACGTCCCTTTCGTTAAGGTGCAAAAACTTCACAGCATATTTAAGCAATTTTTCCGTTAAAATTTTTCCGTCAACCATTTTTTATCTCCCGAATTTGTAATAATAATATAACCTGCATTCCTTTTCGGAATTATATAATTTTCTGTTTCTGTCGGCCTTTTTGCCGAAAACTTTTTCGAAATTTTTAGCCGAAGTTATCGTAAAAAGAGACCAACCGTCCAAAGCACGCATAACGCCGCCGAGCGACTTATAACATTCTTCCGCCGCAGTTTTGTCGTAAACCCTTTCGCCGTAAGGCGGGTTGGTAACGATAGTTCCGCTCGATAAATCCGTACTAAAATCTTTAACGTCGCACACTTTTAGGTTTATAACGTTTTTAAGCCCTGCCCGTTCGACGTGTCTGCTCGCCAACTTAATTGCCTTCGGGTCAACGTCGGAAGCGAAAATTTCTATTTTTCTATCGCGTTTTTCACGGTCGAAGGCTTCTTCCAACACCGTTTTACGCGCGTTGCCGTCAAAAAAACGCCATGTATCGAAATCGAACTTCCGTTGAGTGTTGGGCGCAATGTCGAGAGCGATTTTAGCAGCCTCTATCGCAATAGTACCCGACCCGCAAAAAGGGTCGGCAAACGGCTTTTTATAATAATAATCGCTTAAAAGCACCAAAGCGGACGCAAGAGTTTCCTTTATGGGCGCAATCCAAACCATATCTCTATAACCGCGTTTATGAAGTCCTACGCCGCTCGTATTCAATAAAATATCGACGTGGTTCTTAAAAACTGAAAAAACTATTTCGTAAGTTTCACCGCTTTCCGATAAAGACGAGATTGCGTACGAAGCACACAGACTGTCGACTATCGCTTTTTTTATAACGCTTTGACAGGCGAAAATCGCAAACAACTTACTTTTAACGCATTTTCCGTTAACTTTTACGCTACCGTTTTCGGGTATAACGTATTTCCATTCTATCGCTTTAACGCCGTCGAAAAGTTCGTCGAAACTTTCCGCATCGAAACTTGCAAGGCGAATATATACCCTGTCTGCCGTACGCAAATTAACGTTGAGTTTCGCAACGTCGGTACAGTTACCCTTGATTACCACGCCTCCGTTTACGGCAGGTGTTTCGGAATAGTTCATTCGAACGAGTTCACTCTTCAAAACTTTTTCTATACCCGACGCGCAAGTTATTAAAATATCGAATTCGCCGTCAAACACAAGCACCTCGTAAAGCGGTAATTATAACGCTAAAACACGAAAAAGAATTACGTTTTCAACAAAACGCAATTAAACACGATAAACCGTTTCCGCTTAATTACTTTATTTATATTTTAACATTAAAAATCTTTTTTTTCAATGATTTTACTCTATATTAC
>CAYSYT010000049.1:0-2965 GCA_964435195.1 uncultured Christensenella sp.
GAAATGATGGGCTTAATCGGTGCGGGTAACAACCCGATGGTCGGTATGACCGTTGCTTGTGCGGTTGCCGTTCAAGAAGCGCTCAACAAATAAAAAATTTAACTCAAACGAAAGGCTTCCGTTTAGTTGCGGAAGTCTTTTTTTATGTTTAAAAATAAAAATTTTGTTGCGTTAATAAAATTCGTTTGATATAATTTGAGAAAGATATTATAAAATTCACGAACGATTATTGTTGAAATAATTTTCGTTTAGTGTATAATATTATTTGATTTTAACTTTATACGGGTGAATAAGTGAAAAAAAGTTTATGGGATTCTTTTTACGAAAGTTTTTCCGATGAAGGCGACATATTCTCTATATATATGGACGAGCGGCATCTTGACGACGTGCATTTATGGGTTCCGCAACATTTTCATAACGCCTGTGAACTTGTGTATATTGCCGAAGGCGAATACCTTATACACCTCGGAAACGACGATAAGTTGGTTAAAGAAGGAGAGATAATTTATATAGATTCTCTTATTCCGCATTGGTATAGTACGGTGTGTGACGCTCTCGTATACGTTATCGTTTTCGATAAGCGAATAACGGACGTGGTTTTCAGAGAAAAAACCTTGCCTGCATTTATGGAAAAAACAGGTGCGTCCGACTTGGTTCGGCAAGCGTTTGAACGCGCGGGAAGAGAATGGAATTTTCAATCCGTGGATTTCAAAAAGGGGTTTACTTACGGGCTTTTAGGCACGCTTATGCAATTTTATCCGCTTACGGAAAGGAAAAAAGCCAAAACCACGGAGAATTTCGTGTCGGTATTAAAATATATAGAGGAAAATTTCCGTAAAGAATTAACGCTCGAAAAACTGTCTTCCGAATTCGGATATACTACGACTTATTTTTCGCGTTTGTTCAATAAAACCACGGGGGTAAATTTAAGGGAATATATAAATCGCCGAAGGATAAGGGAAGTTCTCGTGCTGTTGGAACAAAACGAAGGTATGTCTTTAAGCAAAGCGTCAACTCTTGTTGGGTATACCTCTTGGAATACGTTTTATCGTGCATACACTTTATACGGCGTAAAGCACGAAAAATAAATTTATGTCAAAAGTTGCAATAAAAAATATTCAAAAAGTGCAAATTTTGGCAGTAAAAAGATAAATATTGGTATTGACACCGTACGTATACTGTTATATAATTCAAATAGTCAAAAAAATGCAAAATTTTGTCATAAGAAACTGTTGAATTTATATAAGTATGCGTCTATAATTATTAAAAAGCAACCTTAAAAGGTAAATTTATATAAAAGAGGTTTTTTATTATGAAAAAAGTTAAGGCAGTTCTCGTCGGGGCGGGCAACCGCGGTCAGGTTTATTGCGATTACAGTTTGTCGGAAAAAGACGAACTCGAGATTGTAGCGGTGGTAGAGCCTAACGCTATCCGCAATAAAGAATGTTGCGAAAAATACGGTATATCGCAAGATATGTCTTTCGACAACCTTGACGCGTTTTTGGAAAGGAAAGTTAAATGCGATTTCGTGGTAGACGCAACGATGGACGAACTTCATTACGAGTCGGCGATGAAACTCATAAATGCGGGTTATAACCTTATACTCGAAAAACCCGTAACGCACAGTTTTGACGAACTTAACGATATCTGGCAAGCGGCAAAGAAAAATAACATTAACATTCTCGTTTGTCACGTGCTTCGCTATACTCCTTATTACAGAACGATAAAAGAATTTATAAACGACGGTAAAGTAGGCAATATCGTTAGTATGGAAATGAACGAACACGTTTGGAACGGGCACTTCCTCGATTCTTTCGTAAGGGGTAAATGGAATAGTGAAAAAGTTTGCGGTTCGGGTTTACTTTTGGCTAAATGTTGTCACGATACCGACCTTATGTGTTGGCTTAACAACTCTACCGTTCCAGAAGACGTTTCGTCGTTCGGGTCGAGAGCGCAGTTTATTCCCGAGAACGCCCCGAAGGATTCTACGGAATTCTGTTATAACTGCCCGCATAACGACACGTGTATATATTCCGCGCAGAAAGTTCACCTCGAAAAGGATATGATGCCTTTCCAGACTTGGCGCGGTATAAATAAACCTTGGCAGGAGATTACCAAGGAAGAAAAAGCAGAATTTTTGAAACACGACGTTTACGGTAAATGCGCGTATAAGACGGGCGGAGATATAGTTGACAGACAAGTAGTTACCGTACAATATAAAAACGGCTCAATCGCAACCTTGAATATGATAGGCGGTTGCTCCATGGAAGACAGATGGATACATATAGTAGGTACTAAGGGTGAAATAAAAGGAAATATTTCCCAAGGTAAATTTACTTACGTTCGTTTTGACAGGAGCGGCGACAATTACGGACCGGTTGCGGAAGAAATAGACGTTGCTTCGCAAATACGACTCAATAGGAACAGTTGGTACGGCGGGCACGGTGGCGGTGATTACGCCCTTATGCACGACGCCGTAAGGTTCTTTGCCGGTGAAAGCAATTCTGTTTCAATTACAAAGATTGACGACTCCATTTACGGACACGTTATAGTTTACGCTGCCGAAGAAAGCAGAAAAACTCACAGAATCGTAAAAATTAACGAATACGTAAAATAGCGGTTGTCAAATATAGCGGAAGATATTTGCTATCGGTTTAGCGTCGTATCCTTAATGTTTTATAAGTAAAAAGCAAGTGAACGTTATAGGGATTAAAAATGTGTTAATCAACAAAACCGTCGGTAAATTACTGACGGTTTTATGTTTAATTTTGAATTAAACATAAAACAAATCATATAAAATTCGAAACAAATCACTATTGACACTGCGGTGTAGTCGGTGGTACAATATAAGCGAATAAACTTGCAAGGGTTTTTAACCTGAAAATCCTACCAAGGTTATAATTTAAAGTTGAAAGTTTTTTAAGACCCATGGGTCTTATGCGTGTTTCTGCGAAACCCGCATAAG
>CAYSYT010000049.1:3065-11525 GCA_964435195.1 uncultured Christensenella sp.
TAAGACCCATGGGTCTTATGCGTGTTTCTGCGAAACCCGCATAAGCCACTTTCTTGGCAATAAACGGAGGTAAAATATGAGAAAGTTTTGTGTTTTTGCGCTTTCGTTGATTTTTTCGGTTTGCACTTCTTTATGCGCCGTTTCCTGGGCGTTCGGAAGTACCGAAACCGAAAAAAACTACTACGTGGTCGCAAACGGTTTGACGTACGGTCAACGGGTCGAGTCGTCGTCCGAACAATTTTGGTGCGGCGCGCCTTCCGACGTTAGTTGCTATTTGACCAGGTATACGGGCTCGTCTCTTATCTATATGAATCCCGGAACGACGTATAATTCGGCCATATGTTTTACCGCTCCCGCAGACGGAACAATCGTTCCAAACGACGGTTGCATCGGTTTGGCAAAGGCGCAGTACGATTACACTCAACAAGTCAATGCGGACGGCGTAAGGGTGTCGGTGTTTTTGAACAACGATAAAATTTTCCCGTCGGGGAATGATTTGTGGCAACCACTGACTACCGACGATTGTAAAATAACGGCTACCGCAGATGTTCAGGTATCGAAGGGAGATAAACTCTATATGTTGGCTGATAACGGCGGTAACGGTAATACCGATTTCGACACCGTGCTTTGCGCTTTCACGTTTAAGTGGACCGATGCCGTTAACAACTCCGTTTGGTTCGATACCGACGAAACGTATTATATAAACGATGCCGAAGGCGCGCAAAAGCATACCACGGGTTACGCTAAAAAAGATTTGGTTTCTTATGCGTACGTAACCGTTAAAGAGTTGACTGATATTCCCGATGTTGAAACGGAAGGCAGACAAATCCGTACGGCTTCGAATAGTTTTCAATACGTTAATTTGAATAACGATTACGTTTGGGCAGGTATTCCGATGTATTCGGATATGTATTGTCACGTTGGCGACGGCAAATATTTTGCCCCCGGAACCAATTATGCGTCATCCGTATGTTTTACCGCTCCTTGCAGCGGTACGATAAGCAACGCACTCGGCAACGGAACGGTTTATCGTCAATACGTTTGCGGTGAAGAGCCCGACTCTTCACACCCAGTAACCGATAAAACAAGAATTTGCATCGTACTTAACGACGTAGTCGTTTACCCGACAAGCGGCGTATGGACAGACGTTCCGCAAGGTGCGGAAAACAAACTGAATATATCGTTCAACACGCTAAACGTACAGGCGGGCGATAAACTTCAATATATTATCGATAACGGCGGACAAGCAAATTCGCAATGGGACACTACTATTTTGGAAGCGGGTTTTTTGTGGAAAGATACCGACAACCCGAACGGTGTGTTCGTTAGCGTTATGGAAAATTTTTGGACTAATACGGAAACCGACGGCGCTGTTAACGTAAACTTCGGCAGTTACGCGAAGAAAGACGTTTTTCAATATAACTACGTTTCGGTTAACGAATGTACTCCCGTCGGCGACGCCGTAGAATATCAAACGCAGTCGTTTACGGAAACTTTTTATTCGCAGGAACTTATTTACAGCGCCGTTAACGAAAAATATTACGATTTAACCGATATAAACTTATTCGCTTTTGCCGAATACGTTGACCCCGGTTTCGGGTACGACCTCGGCGTTGAATGGACGGCTCCCGAAAACGGTAGGGTAGATATAAGCAAAAGTTTTGTTTGCAACTATCAATATCAATCGGAACTCGACGTTAACAACGTTCGTTCGGACGGCGTTAAATTCAGGATACTCATTAACGGAACGTCGATAATCTATCCGACGGCGGAACCGTGGCTTACCATAACTAACGCTAATAAATATTACGTAGAAATGCAACCTTTCGCGGTAAATAAGGGCGATAAAATAACCTTTGTTCTTAACAATAATAAAGAATGTAACTACGATATTTGCAATCTTAATCTCGTAATAGATTTTGCGAAGGACGGCGAAAACTACACCGATACTTACGACAGGGTTAAGGACTTCGGCAAGACCGACGCTTGCGGTACTGCTTGGAAGTATTATATGGTAGATTTTATCACCGAACAAAACGAAACGGTAATTGACCCGATAAAAGTGATAGAGTACGGCAAAGGTAACGGTTGCGCGGCGGAATTCGGTTTCGGTAATTCGCTTTTAATAGCCCTTTCGTTGACAACGTTTGCGTTGAGTCTTACGGTTAAAAAGAAAAAGGAGAAAACGAGATGAAAAAACTTTCCAAAATAACGGCAATTGTTTTATCGGTAGTTTGTTTGTTGGGACTTTTTTCGGGGGTGTCGGCGTGCAAAAGCGATACGCCCACCGCTAACGTGGTTACGTTAAAAGACAACGGCGAAAAAATCACGAATCCGAATATGGGTTGGAACTTCACATATTACGCTAATACCGTTTACGATTTTAACAATACCTTAAAAGAAGGCGATTATCTTGACGATTTTCCTTGCGATATAGTATTTTTCCGTATCGGTTGGAATTGGTTAGAACCGCAAGAAGGCGTTTATAATTGGGAATTTATTGACGATATAGCAAGCGAATGGATTTCAAGGGGCAAACGAATTGCGCTATGTTTCGTCGTAACCTTTATAGGCGACCAGTCTACGCCGCTTTGGGTTAAGGACGCGGGCGCGCAAGGACAAGATTATTTTTGGTGTCCGAAAGTAATCGATTACGACAACGACGGACAACCTATTTACGCAGAAGCCGTCGGCGACGAGTTGAACGAAAACGGCGAACGAATTTTGTATTCGAGTTGGTGGAGAAAGGGCGTTATAGTCAATAATACTTCTATGACTTTTACGGGTGTTCCTCTCGACGCGCAAGAATACGCACGTAACGTAGGAATTCGTAACGATTCCGATTATAACGGTGGCGAAGAAGTCGCCGTCGGTGATTTTGAAAATTACAGGGGAACTTGGGTTCCCGATTACGACGACCCCGTTTTCCTTGCAAAGTTGGAAAATTTTTTGAGCGCGGCGGCAACTCATTACGAGAGTGAAACTTTCCACACTCAGTACGATAACGACCCCGACTTCGATATAGACTTTTTGGAAATAGGTTCGTTCGGCGACTGGGGAGAAGGGCACTCTTCGTATACGCATCTCAACACCATTACCGAAAGTATGGTTAAAAAACATATGGATATTTATTCTAAATGTTTTAAGAAAATACATATTCAGGCTAACGACTCTATTTTCGATAAATATCCCGATTTAACTCAATATGCTTTGGATAAGGGCTTCGGCGTTTCCGACCATACCGTACAAGTTCCGAAAGACGGTACAACCGAAGGGTGGACGGCGAATTCTTCCGTTGCGCGTAACTTCTATAAAGAGCAACCCGTTTTACTTGAAAACCATAACGGAACTCAAATAATGGAAACTTACTATAACGGCGTAGTAGACTGTTACGCGACGTGGGCGCGTATAAATTGCAATCCTAACACTTGTAAATTCTCCGAATGGACGGACAAAATCACGCTCCGTTTAGGTTACAGATTAACGTTTACCGAAATTGCTTTCGATAACGTAAACGCAGGTGAAAAGGTCAGAATACAATTTAAAATCAAAAATACGGGCTCGGCGTTCTGTTACGACGGCGGAAACCCCACTTTCTATTTGATAGACAGTTTGGGGAGAATTAAATCTTTTGCGGTCAGCGATTTCGACGTTAAAAGTTTAGAGCCTAAACGTAATCCCGAAAAACTTGTAGAATCCGTCGGAACGGCAACGCTTGAAATTCCTTTCAAAATGCTTGCAGGCGACTATTATTTGTGTGTTTCCGTTTCAAAAGGGCTTGACGATAAATGCAACCCCAATGACGTTTACAATTTGCCGCTCAACCATAAAGACGGCGAAAAATTGCGTTACCGTATAGCAACGTTTAACGTTCCGGAGGTATAAGTTTAGATATGACAGATACGAAAGTTACGCTTGAGTCCGGCGAAAAAGGTTTTTTCAAACGGTTTTTCAAATCGTTGAAAAAATATTGGATGTATTATTTGTTTTTCCTGCCGTGTGCCGTCGGGCTGATAATGTTCTCTTACGTGCCGATGGCAGGCGTCGTGTTGGCGTTTAAGGAATACTGGCCGAAATACGGAATTTTCGGGAGTCCTTGGGCAGAGCCGTTTACTTATTGGTTCGATAAACTTTTCGTCGACCCGACGTTTTGGGACGTTTTATGGAATACCGTAATAATTTCTCTTTTAAGGTTGGTGTGCGGTTTTCCGTTTCCTATAATTTTAGCGATACTTTTTAACGAATTGAAAAATAAAGGCTTTGGGAAATTTGTTCAAACTATATTGTTTTTGCCTTACTTTATATCTTGGATAGTGTTATCGGGTATGGTGAAAATGATATTCAGCGTAGACGGTTTTGCAAATTCAATCGTCGGTTTGTTCGGCGCAGAGCCCGTAAGATTTTTATCGACAAGCGGAACTTTTTTGGCTTTGATTATTTTAGTCGGTATTTGGAAAGACGCAGGTTACGGAATGATTATATATCTCGCGTCGATATCGAGTATCGACCAAGGTCTTTACGAAGCAGTCGAAATTGACGGCGGTAACCGTTGGCATAAAATATTGCACATAACATTACCGGGGATTGCTTCCGCAATCGCGATACAACTTATTTTATCGCTTTCGGGAATATTAAACGGCGGTTTTGACCAGATTTACAATCTGTATTCCGTTCCCGTTTACGACGTTGCCGATATTATCGACACTTATCTTTATAGAGTCGGTTTATCGGAAGGTCAATACGAACTCGGTACGGCTCTCGGCTTGTTTAAGTCGGTAATCGGGCTTATCCTTGTTGTTATATCTAATAAGGCGACGAAACTTTTAGGGGGTGAGGGAATATGGTAAATTCAAAACCTAAAAGAAAATTAAAGGGTTACAACTACGTCGATTGGCTTATTATAATATTCTTTTTAATCCTCGTCGCAATAACGTTAGTGCCCGTACTGAATATATTATCGCTTTCGATTTCCGATAACTATGCCGCAATACACAATAAAGGAATGTTGTTTCCCGATTTGTCGCACGTAACGTTCGACGCTTACGTCGCCGTATTTAGAAGTACGGCGGTTTACAGCAGTTTCTTGATTTCGCTCTGTGTTACGATAGTTGCAACGCTTTTCCATATGGCGGTAACTATTCTTGCAGGGTACACGCTTTCTATAAAGAAACTTCCCGGCAGAAGCGTTCTTATGATGTTTTTGCTTATCACTATGCTTTTCAGCGGAGGACTTATTCCGGGGTACTTGACGATTTCTTCTTACGGCTTGAAAGATACGTTTTGGGTTTTAGTAATTCCCGGAGCGGTCAGCGCGTACAGTATAATTTTGATGAAAAATTATATTATACATATTCCGGAAAGCCTTAAAGAAGCGGCGGAAATTGACGGGGCAAATCCGTTGTACGTTTTGATAAAAATAATAATTCCGCTTTCCGTTCCCATTATCGCTACGCTTTCGCTATTCTGCGCCGTCGGTAAATGGAACGATTGGCAAACGGCTTTCTATTACATAAAAGAAAGAAGAGAATTATGGCCTTTCCAAAACGTTTTGCAAAACATCGTGGTTAATATGGATACGAGCAATACGCCCGGTTTAGACCTTTCGTCTTTGGGTGAAGCATTTAAAAACGCGCTTATAGTAATTTCTATAATACCGATAACTTTGCTTTATCTGTTTGCGCAAAAATATTTTATAAAAGGGTTGTTTGTCGGCTCTGTAAAAGAATAATTAAGGGCGTAAGTCCGTTATATAAAGGAGATGTAAAATGAAAAAATTTTTGGCATTGGCGGTTGCCGTCGTTACGGCGTTTGCCGCGGTAGGTTGTTCGGGAGGAAAACCCGGCAGTAGTCTCGATTACGATTTTACCGAAACCGATAAAAAAGTAAAATATACTTTTTATTCGTCTAACTGGCAAGATTACGAAGGTTCATCGGATAGAATTATCGAATATATCGAAGACAAGTTTAACGTAGAAATTAAAATTACGGGTGCGAGCGGTACCGATTGGCAAAACCGTTTGGGGGCCGAAATCGCAGACGGCGAAACTCCCGATATGTTTTTTGCCTTGCCCGAAACGTCGACTATCACTAATTACATTAAAAAACAGGTAATTACCGACCTAAATCCGTATATCGAAAAGGCTAACGCAACTAATTTGAAACAGATTTTTGCTACCGAACAGTATAAAGATGCCACTTTAATTGACGGCAAAAATTATTTCGTTCCGCAGTCGGTCGGTTATACTACGCGTATTTTACTCGTTAGAAAAGATTGGATGAAAAAATGGAACGAAAGCCGCGGTAAATCGGGCGACGCCGTATACGACGAGCCGAAGACGTTGAGCGAATTCACCGCTATGCTTAATTTTTTCCGCAACGGCGACCCTGACGGAGACGGTACTAAAAACACTTACGGGCTTGCGCTTTCCAAAAACTTTGACTTGGTTCAAGATATGTTCGCTACGTTTGGCGTAAAACCCGACTGGTCGTTCGATGCCGACGGAAACTTTACTCTTTCCGCTCTTACGGAAAATTACGATAACGTTCTCGAATGGTTTAAGAACGGCGACAAACAAGGTTACCTTTATCCCGAATTCTACGCGCTTACCGATTCCGATGCATATCAGTCGTTCTATCACGGACAAAGCGGTGCGGTTTTGGCGGTAGGCGATACGATTCTCGACGGTATTATTAACGAAGTTAAAAAAGCGTATCCCGATAAAAATTATGAAGACCTTCTTACCTTAATTGCTCCGCCCGACAGCGATGACGGAACTTACAAAGGCGCGTTTAAGAGTTGGTCTTTCTATTGGGGCGGTTGGTGCATGAGTGCGGACGCTGAAGAACCTATGCGTTTAATTAAAATTATGGATTATCTTTTCAGTCCCGAAGGACAAAAATTACTCGTTTACGGTATTGAGAACGTTCACTATACGGAAACGGACGGCGTAATTACTCCGAACCTCGAACAGAGAAGAAACGAGCCGGCGAACAGGTTTAACTATCGTAATGCGAGCGACAGAAACACTCCCGACGGCAGATATATGCTTGGCTATCAAATAACGCCTTGTCCTTATAAGATAGTCGATAACAAACTCGTTATTAACTATCCGTACGATACGGCAGCAGACCCTGACCTTATGAAACTCGCTTACGATTTGACCGTTAAAAATCAAAATTTCAGCGCATTGCAGAAAATTATTTTCGATTACGACCTTAACGAATATAATACGAAAATTCTCGATGCTGTCGAAACTTATAGCGTAAACGTAATATCGGGAAAAAATAAACAAAGCGAATTGCAAAATTTGAACGATAAATTAACTTCATATAAATATAACGAAGTTAAAAAGTTTCTTAACCAAAACGCAAAATAATTGCAAAGGTTTTCACTGCGGCGTAACCGTCGCAGTGAAATAATATAGATAAACGGGGAATCGGATTCGCCTAAACGGGTGGTCTGATAATTGATTTGAAATGAAAGATTTTATTGTATCCGATAGGGAAAATTATCGGTCTACCTTTTTTTGCTACGATAAAGACAAAGAATTATACGTGCAAGATTGGGGATTCCATAAAACCGAACCGAAACATTCGTGGGGACCGACTATCAGACCGTATTACCTTATTCATTTAGTCGAAAGCGGAAAAGGTTATTTGGAATATAACGGAACGGTTACCGAAGTTAAAGCGGGAGAAGCTTTTATAATTCGTCCGTGGGAAATAAACTTATACCGCGCCGACGAAAAAGAGCCTTGGACGTATTATTGGATTAGTTTTTACGGAACGCTTGCCGATAAATTGATGAAGGATTATTCTAAATGTCAGACGGTCGGTTTTTCCGCAAGCAGTTTAGTTACGTTGACTTCCGCGGTAAATAATAAAATCAATATCGATAAAACGGGAAGTTTATACGTTCTATTGACAGTTTTGAACGGGCTTAAATCACACGTGGCAAATTCGGAAGAAGATATTTTCGACTTGGCGTTAAAGTATATCGAAAACAATTATTTGAGTATAGACAATATATCGGAAGTCGCTTCGGTGTTGGGTTTTTCGAGAACGCATTTTTCAACGGGGTTTAAGCACAGATTCGGCAAAACGCCTTATAATTATCTTATAATGGTTAGAATCTCTCGTGCGAAAGAGTATTTGTCCGATTCTCAACTTACCATAACGGAAATTGCTTATTCGGTCGGGTTTTCGTCGTTAGAACGTTTTAGCGAAATGTTCATAAAGTACGAAGGAATAACGCCTACGTTATACAGAAAACGTCTAAAAAACGAACAATTGTAAAAGTAACTGAAACGTTAATAAAATAATGCGACAAAAAACACGGATTCGGCAAAAACGCCGAATCCGTGTTTTTTTCTATAATGAAAATTATACGTGAAAAACAAAAAAAGTGTATGATAAAAGTTTATAAAAAAATAAATTTTTAATTGATTTTATGTTTTATAT
>CAYSYT010000050.1:0-11512 GCA_964435195.1 uncultured Christensenella sp.
CGTTTTCGGTACCGACCCCGATTGCGACAGACTCGGCGTTGCGATAAGAGACGATAAAGGAGGATTTAAGATTCTTTCGGGCAACCAAGCGGGTATTCTTTTGCTTGATTACGTTTTGAAACGGCTGAAAGAAACGGACAGACTCGATAAAAACAGTTTTGCCGTAAAGAGTTTCGTTTCGACGGGAATGGCAAAACTTATTGCCGACGATTACGGCGTAACCTTGTTTGAAACTCCCGTAGGCTTTAAATTTATAGGAGAAAAAATAAAAGAACTCGACGATACGGGGCTTCGTAAATTCGTATTCGGGTTTGAAGAAAGTTGCGGATATCTGAGGGGGACGCATTGCCGCGATAAAGACGCTGTCGTCGCAAGTATGTTATTTGCGGAAATGGTGTGCTATTATACCTATCACGGCGTAAGCGTTTACGGACGGCTTAACGAACTTTACGAAAAATACGGATTCGTTTTCGATACTAACGTAAGCGTTGCTTACGGCGGACTTAACGCGATGGAAGAAATGAATGCCGTCGTGAATAAAATGAAAACTTTGAAAATAGAGCAAATAGGCGAATTGAAGGTTTTGGCGACGAGGGATTATTCTTCCGCAAAACGTATTTTGTCGGACGGGACCGTCGAGAATATCGATACGCCTAAAAACAACGCGGTATATTACGAACTCCAAGGCGGAAGTTTCGTATGTATACGCCCGAGCGGTACGGAACCTAAACTTAAAGTATATTATTCGTTGAAAGCCGAAAACGAAGAATATGCTATGCGCCTTTTCGACGGAGTAAAAAATTCGTTTGAACAAATAATTAAAGGGTAAAGTGATTTCTAAATTTGATTTTTTGTTTTATTTAATTGTTTAAAACCTAAAAATATTATAAAAATACGCGTTTTTAAAGTTATCGTTGCTTTCGAAAAGGCGTATTTTTTATTGCCGCTTAAAAAGATAAAATAAAAAATTCTTACTTGAAAAGTCAAACGAATCAATTCGTTCGTCAATTTTTTGTGTGACGAGTTAAATTTTGGTGAAAACTTCTCTGAATCTCCGAGGGGAATAACCCGTAGTCGCTTTAAATAATTTAGAAAAATGCGCTTGGTCCCAAAAACCGACTTCTTCCATTATGGCATTTACGGGTTTCGAAGAATGTTCGAGCAAAAATTTACAACGCTCTAATTTTAAGTTGTTTAAGTATTTAAGCGGCGGTTGACCCGTGCGTTCCTTGAATTTTCTTATAAAATAATTAGGACTTAAGTTTGCCTTGAAAGCAAGTTCCTCCAAAGTGAATTTTTCGCAATAATTTTTTTTAATGAAAGAAATTATTTCGTCGATTTCGTCGTTGTTGGCGGTGGTTGTTTGAACGAAAGGACAGTTATCCATATAATAAGCGATAACGGAACAAACGGCGCCGGCGGTAGCAAGTTGGTCGTTGGGCGCAAGACTTTTCGCTTTGGTTACCGCAACGTTGAAAAGAGAAATTATATAATCGTTTACGCCTAATCGCGTAAGATACGGAAAATCTAAATTATCGAAAAAATTATTTACACCCAAACGAAGGTCGAAATGAAACCAAAATTTTTCGGCGTAATTTTCGTCCGTTAATCGGTAAGAATGTTTTACGCCTGCGGGAATAAGTATCGCGTCGCCCGATTTTGCAATTAAAAGTTTTTTTTCCGTTTCAACGCAAATTTCACCGTCGGTAACGTAATATATTTTGGAATTGGGACAAATAACGTTTTTGTCGTGCCAACTCGGTGTCAGTATTGCTTTTCCGCCGTAATGATAGATTGCCGTTGCCGATTCTGAAAATAAATTGTTCATTTTATTCGCCTTTTTTATTTATAGTATACGATAAAATTATAAAGTTGTCAAAGAATAAGATAATTTTATACAAGTTTTTCGTTAATATCGTTATAACGCATAACCCCGTCAGGGTATATAATATAAGCGAAAAATTTGATTGCAAGTTTTTTTCTGCGCGACGTTTCATTACAAGCGACGCTAAAATAATTAAAAAGATACTCCGCGTTAAAGCGGTTAATAAAAAAGGAGAAAATTTATGTACGAATACGTTAAAAGGTTTGAAAAACTCGGTTTCGGAATGTTCGTTCACTTCGGACTTTACAGCATTTTAGGTAAGGGCGAATGGGCAAAATGCATTCACGAAATTCCGGATGAAGAGTATCAAAAATTACCTGCCAAGTTCAAGGTAAAAAAGAACTGGGCGAAAGAACTCGTTGCAACGGCAAAGGGTGCGGGTTGTAAATATATTACCATTACCACGCGCCATCACGACGGATTTTCGCTTTACGATACCTGCGGGCTTAACGATTACGATGCACCCCACTCGGCAACGGGCAGAGATTTGATAAGAGAATTCGTCGATGAATGTAACGCACAGGGAATAGTACCTTTCTTTTATCACACTTTGTTGGACTGGTATAATAAGGATTATAAGGAAAATTTCCCGAAGTATTTGGAATATTTGAGAAAAAGCGTTGAAATTCTTTGTACTAATTACGGTAAAATCGGCGGATTGTGGTTTGACGGTATGTGGGATAGACCCAACGACGATTGGCAGGAAGATTTGCTTTACGGAACTATAAGGAAGCATCAACCGGAAGCAATGATAATAAACAATACCGGTCTTGACGCGTGCGGAAAACTCGGTCATAAAGAACTCGACAGCGTTACTTTCGAAAGAGGTAAACCCGCGTTCGTGGATAAAACGGACAGACCCGTTGCGGGCGAAATGTGTCAAGTTTTCAACGACCATTGGGGGTACGCAAAAAACGACGTAGCGTATAAATCGGTAAAAGAATTGATAGAAAACCTCGTTGATTGCAGAAGGTACGATTGCAATTTCTTAATGAATCTAGGACCTATGGCAAACGGAACGTTAAAACCGCTCGATAAATATATGATGCTCGAAATAGGTAAATGGATAAAGTTTAACAAAAACTTTATTTACGACGTAAAAAGTTGTGATATCCCTGCCGAAAACGCCGTTTTATTTAAGGGTGAGGACTGCTATTACGCCGTTTGTAAAGCACCTATGTCAAGCAACGTAAACGTCGCGCTCGGCGGAGTTATAGACGACGTAAAAATCTGTGCGCGCATTAAAGAAGCGAGATGGCTCGATAACGGCAAAAAATTGCGTGAAGTCAGTAAAGACGGATTCAGAGTAGAACCGTTTTTCTACGGCACGAGTATGTATTTAAGAGTTGCGAAACTTAAACTCGAAGTTTAACGTAATTCGTTTTAACTTCGGTGTGAAAAAATAAAAAAATATAATAAGGAGATATTTATTATGAAACCGAGAATAGGTATACGCCCTACGATTGACGGAAGATGGGGAGGAATAAGAGAAGGTCTTGAAGAACAGACTATGAATCTTGCGAAATCCGCAAAAAAACTCATTGAAGAAAACGTTTTTTATGCCGACGGAACTCCTGCCGAAGTCGTTATTTCGCCTTGTACGATAGGCGGCGGTAAGGAAGCGTACGAATGTCAGCAATATTTTATAACGCAAAACGTTACCGCAACGCTTTCGGTTACGCCTTGTTGGTGTTACGGAAGCGAAACGATGGACCTTAATCCCTTAACGACAAAAGCCGTGTGGGGTTTTAACGGTACGGAACGCCCCGGAGCGGTATATCTTGCCGCTTGTATGGCTGCTCACGCTCAAAGGGGATTGCCTGCTTTCGCTATCTACGGCGACAGTGTAAGAGATATAGCCGACAGCGGAATTACGCCCGATGTCGAAGAAAAGATTTTACGTTTCGCTCGTTGCGCGCTTGCCGTCGGTCAGATAAAAGATAAGGCTTACGTTTCGATAGGTTCGGTAACGATGGGTATAGGCGGTTCTTTCCTCGACGCGAATATGATGCAGAAATATTTCGGTATTCGTGCCGAATGGGTGGATATGACCGAGATACTCCGCAGAATCGACCTCGAAATTTACGACAAAGCCGAATACGAAAAAGAACTTAAATGGATTAAAACGAATATCAAAGAAGGCAAAGACCTTAACGGCGGACCTTGGGGACAGAAGGACTTTACCAGAGAAGAACTTGACGCGCATTGGGAATTCGTTGCAAAAATGACGCTTATTATAAAAGATATAATGCTCGGCAACCCCAAGTTAAACGAAATAGGCAGACACGAAGAAGCCCTCGGCAGAAATGCTATTTTAGGCGGATTCCAAGGTCAGCGTATGTGGACGGACTATAAGCCCAACGGCGATTTTACCGAAGCGATATTGAATTCGACTTTTGACTGGAACGGTAAAAAACGTCCGCTTATTCTCGCTACCGAAAGCGACAATTGTAACGGTCTTGCAATGTTGTTCGAAAACTTGCTTACAAACAGAGCGAGCGTTTTCGCCGACGTTCGTACTTATTGGTCGCCCGAATCGGTTGAAAGGTGTACCGGTTGGAAACCCGAAGGATTGGCTTCTAACGGCTTTATTCATCTTATAAACAGCGGCGCGGCTGCTCTTGACGGAACGGGCGCTTGTAAAGACGAAAACGGTAATTCCGTTATGAAAAAATGGTGGGACGTTGACGGCAAAGACGTTAACGCTATGCTTGAAAAAACCAAATTCAGCCCTGCAAACAGAGGGTATTTCCGTGGTGGCGGATTTTCGAGCACGTATTCTACGGAAGGCGAAATGCCCGTAACCTTGGTTCGTGTGAATATGGTCGACGGTATAGGTTATACGATGCAAATAGCCGAAGGTTGGACGGTTGAACTTCCTGAAAAAGTAAACAGAATTATTCTCGACAGAACCGACCCGACTTGGCCTTCTACTTATTTCACGCCGAGACTTAACGGAACGGAAGTTTTCTCTTCGGTGTATAACGTAATGGCTAATTGGGGCGCAAACCACGGTGCTTTCGTTTACGGACATATCGGTAAAGATTTGATAACGCTTGCAAGTATGTTCAGAATTCCCGTATCTCTTCACAATATCGACGATAAAGATATTTATCGTCCGCATAGTTGGAGTGCTTTCGGTACGAAGGATTTGGAAGGCGCGGATTTCAGAGCGTGTGCGCATTATAAGGAACTTTATAAATAACCGTAATAAAAACGGGGGTGTAAGAATTTATTCTTACACCCTTTTTACGTTAAAGCGAAAAGTTTTTTTGCTGCTCGATTAAGTTATTAAAAGACGAACGAGGAAAAAAATTTTTCACGACGTACCGTTATTTGTATTATTTTCTATGAAAAGTTCGTTTTAAATGTTTTAACGCAAAAAAAGATTGAAAAATAAAAAGAATTTTTGATTTTTTATATTGAAATATAATTCGTTTTACTGTATAATTTAGATAATAAAATTTTTTGTGCGAATTGCTTTGCGCACTATCGGAGAATTATGTTACCGCTTAACGAATATTTAGAAAAAAGTTGGGACGCGACTATTCGTCATAATACAGAAGACCAAGGTACGCTTATAGGTTTACCGTATCCGTATACCGTTCCCGGATTAAAGGGCGCGTTCGATGAAATTTATTATTGGGACACGTATTTTACTAATAAAGGCTTAATAGAATGTGGCAGAACCGAACTTGCAAAGAACAATTGTCTTAATATGCTTTATCTCGTAGAAAAATTCGGTTATATGCCTAACGGAAACAGACAGGTGTATATCGGCGGTAGTCAGCCTCCGTATTTAACGCTTATGGTTAAAGACGTTTTCGACGCTACGGCGGATAAAGAATTTTTGTCGCAGGCATATCCTACGCTTATAAAGGAATATGCGTTTTGGATGGAAAAAAGAATTGCACCGAACGGATTGAATCGTCATTTTACCGATAGAAACGACCAAATCTGCCGTGAAATGTTCGAAGGTATATTTCAACGCATAAAGCCCGTAGGCGGAGAAAATCCGGTAGCGGCAGGCAAAAATTATTATGCCGAAGCCGAATCGGGTTGGGATTTTACCGCGCGTTTTTCGGGAAAGTGCGCGGAATGTAATCCCGTTGACTTGAATTGCATTTTATATGCGACCGAAAAAGTTTTCGCGGAAATAGAAGTCGTTTTAGGGGTTTCCGACGGTGCGGATTGGGTAAACACGGCGAACGAACGGAAACAGAAAATAAATTCGTTGTTATGGGACGACGAGAAAAAACTTTATCTCGATTATAACTTTGTTACGGGGAAGAGGTCTACCGTTCCGTCGGCTGCTTCGTTTTGGCCGTATTTTATGAACCTTGCCGACGACGATAAAAAAATCGGGCTTGAAAACATTTTGAAAATTCTCGAAGCCGATTACGGTATTTTAACCGCGGTTAAAGTAGAAGAT
Source organism: uncultured Christensenella sp. (assembly GCA_964435195.1). Classification (GTDB taxonomy): domain Bacteria; phylum Bacillota; class Clostridia; order Christensenellales; family Borkfalkiaceae; genus UBA1259. The sequence continues at coordinate 6,318 of CAYSYT010000050.1, forward strand.
AATTTTCAGTGGGGGTATCCGAACGTTTGGGCGCCTTGTATTTTCGGCGCGGTTACGGGGCTTATGAATTACGGTTATAAAGAAGAAGCGCTACGTATCGCAAAAAAATACGTTGACTTAATCGAACGTAATTACGAGCGTACGGGAAGCCTTTGGGAAAAATACAACGCAATCAAGGGTGATACGGACGTAGCGAGTGAGTACGGCACTCCCGAAATGATGGGGTGGACGGCCGGAGTATATCTTTACTGTGAAAATTTATTGAAATAAATCGTAACGGGGTACGGCGTTAAAAACCGAAACTCTTAAGTTTGGGAGTGTAATGAAAAATATTTTGTCAAACTGTATAGTCGGTAAAAACGGAAAAAGGTAATTTTTTTCTAAAAACGTATACGAAATAAATACTGCCGAGAACACAGGCGTTTTTATGTACGTTTCTAATAACGACGCAAGTGAAAAAAAACCGTTTTGCTATATAAAAGATAAAAATAACGTTACGTTGGATTTTAACGGTTCAACGCTGATTTTTTCAGGTCGCAGCGTTCCGTTCGTTATTGACGGGTGTAAAAATATTCTTATTAAAAACGTCAATATAAAATATAGTTCGCATTTGTATTTTCAAACTGAAATCGTTAACGAAATAGATGGAAATTTAGTTTTGAAACCGATTGAAAATATGCGTTACGCAATTAAAGATAATGGTTTGGTCTTATTTTTCGACGGCGGTGAATTAGATTATTCCGACAAAACGGTATTCGTTCAGGAATTTGAAAAAAATCCCGTCTGAGTTGCGAAATCTTCGCCCATACGAGTAACGACCGTCGGTTGCGATAAGCAATATTCTTTTAAAAAAGACGGAGAAAATATCATTCTTACCTCTAAAAATAAATTGCCGTTTAAAGTAGGCAACGTTTTGTGTTTCTTTTGCGAAGGCAGGTATGCCGATTGCTTTATAATTAATGACAGTAAAAACGTGAAAATAGAAAACGTAAATATATATAATTCGCCCGCAATGGGCGTTATTGCCCAAGTCAGTAAAAATTTAACGCTTAAAAACGTAAAAGTCGAACCGGAAAAAAATAGCGAATACATTATATCCACACTTGCCGATGCGACGCATTTTACTAATTGCCGCGGCAAAATAGTTCTTCGTGATTGTTCTTTTTTTAATATGAACGACGACGTAACTAACATTCACGGCATATACGCTATGGTTGAAAAAGTAAATGAAAAAAAATTGGAAGTTTCTTTTAAACATTTTCAACAATACGGCGTAGATATTTATAAAAAAGGCGATAAAATCACTGTTTTAGACGGAAAAACTTTTGAACGCAAGGCGGTTTTAAGGTTGAAAGAACGCGTCGTTCAAAATGAAAAATCATGTGTGTTGAAATTTAGTAAGAATATTTCCGCGTCGGTCGGTGATATCGTAGAAAATCTTTCGGCAAACCCGAAGGTCGTAATCAAAAATTGTAAAACCGGCAGTAATCGTCCGCGTGGTTTTTTGGTGGCTACGAATAAAAAAGCCGTAATTGACGGTTGCGGTTTTTCTAATAGTGAATGCGGCGTAGGTGTTTTTGCCGATACGGATTTCTGGTTCGAGGCAGGCGCAACTAAAAATATTGTCGTAAAAAATTGTAATTTTAAATGTAATTATGGCGGAGGAGAATCAGCCGTTACGGTATCTCCGTCGGTTAAAAAAGGTAAAAACTTTTTTAACAAAAAGATTAAAATTGTAAATAACACGTTCGATATTTCTTACGGAAAGTCTTATACGGTATATAATACGGGAAAGACGGTGGCGCGTAATAACCGTTACGTAAAAGACGGCGTGGAAACAGGCGATAAATAGGTTTTAATAATGCTTAAAGTAAAAGCGGTTTGTTGAAAAAATTTCACGAACCGCTTTTTATAATAATTATCGGTGATTATTGAACGGCGTTTAATTTTTCGTAAAATTTTTTTAAATCGTTTTGCGTTGCCGGTTCAAATTCTTCGAACACAAACGGAATATTTAACTTTCGGTATTTTTCCACACAATGTTTGTGGAAGGGTAAAAGTTTTATGCTTCCGTATTCGGGGTAAGCGTTAAGCAAAGTTTTAATTGCTTTCGCATTGTAATCGCCGTCGTTTATCGTCGGTACTAAAACGTTAGTCAGTGTTACGGGTAGATTTATTCTTTTACATTCGTTTAAAAACGCAGAGTACCTGTTTATAAGCGTTATTCCGTTTTCTCCGTTTTGGTTTTTAACGTCGAGCCTTATTCCGCTTAAAAGTCGCATAAGATTTTCGTTTATTATAAGTCCGTTGGTTTCGGCTATTACGTTTACGCCTAATCCGTTAAGTTTTTTGCAAAGAGATATGCAAAAATTCGCCTGTAAAAACGGTTCGCCGCCCGAAAGGGTTACGCCTCCGCCGTTTTTATAATAATTTTTATAACGGTTTATTGCGTTTAATATATCGTCTTCGTCGAAAGGTTTACCGCAATCGTATAAAGTTTCGGGGTTGTGACAAAATCCGCAACGCAAATTACAACCGCTGAAAAAAATTACCGAGCGAAGCCCGTCGCCGTCTAACGACGAACCGTGATAAATAGACTCTATATATCCTTTATAAACTGCCATGATACGTCCGTTTAAGCACTTCGAGTTGTTGCGCTTTGCTTAATTTGTGGAAGTTTACGGCGTAGCCCGAAACACGGATTGTAATATTAGGATATTTTTCAGGGTTTTCCATAGCGTCTACTAATTTTTCTCTGTCTAAAACGTTTACGTTCAAATGGAAGCCTCCGTTCGAAAAGTAACCGTTCAAAAGATTAACGAGGTTAGCGGTTCTTTGTTCCGAAGTTTCGCCGAGAGCGGAAGGCACTATGGTGAACGTGTTTGATATACCGTCCCTGCAATAGTCGTAACCGAGTTTTGCTACCGAGTTAAGCGATGCGAGCGCTCCGCTCGTTTCTCTGCCGTGCATGGGGTTTGCGCCGGGGGCAAAGGGTTCGCCTTTTTTCCTGCCGTCGGGAGTCGCGCCCGTTTTCTTTCCGTAAACTACGTTAGACGTAATGGTTAAAACGCTTAAAGTATGAACGGCTTTTTTATAAGTCTTGGTCTTTTTTAACTGTTCGTAAAAAGCCTTTAATTGTTCGGTTGCGATGCCGTCTACACGGTCGTCGTCGTTGCCGTACTTAGGAAATTCACCCTCTATTTCGTAATCTATCGTTAAGCCGTCTTCGTTTTTTATCGGCGTAACGCAGGCGTATTTTATTGCGGAAAGCGAATCGGTCATAACGCTTAATCCCGCAACGCCGCAAGCCATAAATCTTTCGACTTCCGTATCGTGCAATGCCATTTGAATTTTTTCATAAGCGTATTTATCGTGCATAAAGTGTATTACGTTTAGGGTGTTGATATAAAGTTTACAAAGCCACGCGCGGTATTTTGCGAGTTGGGTTATAACTTCGTCGTAATCGAGTTTACCCGTGAACACTTTTCCTTTCGGAGCGATTTGAATGCCCGTGTTTTCGTCTTTTCCGCCGTTTAAGGTCAAAAGCAAAAGTTTTGCAAGATTGCATCTTGCTCCGAAAAATTGCATTTGTTTACCGATTTTCATTGCCGAAACGCAACAAGCGATGCCGTAGTCGTCGCCGTACAAGGGGCGCATCAGGTCGTCGTTTTCGTATTGAACGGAATCGGTATCTTGGCTTACTTTGGCGCAGAACGTTTTGAAACTTTGCGGTAAATTTTCCGACCACAGTATCGTAAGGTTGGGTTCGGGAGCGGAACCGAGAGTATATAGAGTGTTTAGAATTCTGTAAGAGTTTTTGGTAACTCTCGTTCTGCCGTCAAGACCCATACCGCCGACGCTTTCCGTAGTCCACGTCGGGTCGCCGCCGAACAGTTCGTTATACTCCGGCGTGCGAAGTTGCCTTGCAAGACGAAGTTTTATAACGAAGTCGTCCATAATTTCTTGTGCGTCGGTTTCGGTCAATACGCCGTTTTTAAGGTCGCGCTCGAAATAAATATCCAAAAAGGTGCTTACTCTACCGAGGCTCATTGCCGCTCCGTTTTGTTCTTTTATGGCCGCTAAATAGCCGAAATACGTCCATTGAACGGCTTGTTTCGCGTTTTCGGCGGGCATAGAAATATCTATGCCGTACGACAAAGCCATATCTTTTAACGCCCGCAAGAAACTTATTTGTTTTCCTAACTCTTCGCAGGTGCGTATATTATTTTCGGACATATTCTTTTTGCCGTATTTTTTTTTGTCGGTAAGTTTGTTTTCGATAAGAACGTTTACGCCGTACAAAGCGATTCTGCGGTAATCACCTATAATTCTGCCTCTGCCGTAAGCGTCGGGAAGCCCCGTAATTATTCCTGCGTGGCGAACGGCACGCATTTCATCCGTATAAACGTTGAAAACGCCGTCGTTGTGAGTGGTCTTGTATTTGAATTGCTCTTCGATTTTATCGCTTAATTTATAGCCGTAGGCTTCGCACGATTTTCTCGCAAGCCTTATTCCGCCGAATGGATTTACTCCGCGTTTAAGGGGGCTGTCCGTTTGTAAACCGACGATAATTTCGTTTTCTTTGTCAACGTAACCCGGGGCGTAGGAGAGAAGTGAAGACACGTTTTCGCAATCGACGTCTAAAACGCCGCCCTTAATACATTCTTCCTTAAAAAGCGCGTTTACCTTTTGCATTATGTCGTCCGTTCGTTTAGTGGATTTTGCCAAAAAAGATTGGTCGCCTTCGTAAGGCGTGTAATTCAAGTTTATAAAATCGGCCACGTCGATTTTGCTTTGCCATTTACCTGCGTTAAAACCTTTCCAAGCGCTAAAATTCATTTCGTTCGCTCCTTAAAATTAAAATAAAAAAACCCGAGCCAAAACCGTAACGTTTTGCCCAGGTGGTCGGCTTTTCGTCTTTTCGCTCCACTGCGGTTGATTCCGCTAATCCACCGGTAACGACAGGACGGCTATTTAATCGGTCGGTTTGCTTGTATTTCCGTAAAACGGTATTACACGATTATAGAAAAATTCAAGCAAATTTATAAATATATTCTATCATACTTAAAATAAAAAATCAACCGTAAAACGAGTAAAAAAATTTATTTAAAAAATTCGTGTTTTTTTAATAAAATTTTTTAAGTTGACTTATTATGAATGCAAAAGAAAAAAATATGTGTTATAATATTCATATG
>CAYSYT010000051.1:0-11316 GCA_964435195.1 uncultured Christensenella sp.
CTATATTACGGGTATTTTTTTACAATTTTTATATTTATAACGCCAAACAATCTTAAAATATAGTTTTTTTGAAAAAACACTTGAAAATCTTTCGATTATATTATATAATAAATTAAATCAAAACGAAATGTAAAGGAAGGAAAGTTTTATGTCAAACACCAAAAAGTGTAATTTCGGTTGTTATCTTAAAAATTTATTTAAGTTACGCAACTTATTACCTACGCTTTTGTTGACCGCGCTTGCCGTTACGGCTATCGCCCTCAACTACGAATTCCATATATTCAGACAGTTTTTCGATAGAAAAAAACTTTTTACGGTTATAATCGTTGCCGTTTCTCTCGTCTGTGCGGTTGGACTGGGGTATTTTATTGCTTCCGTTAAAAATAAAAAGATAGTCTTTGCAGATCACGTCTGCTTTGCAATGGTTCTTACGGCGATAGCTTTGTTGATTTACAATCTCGTAAAATTCAAAACCGTAAACGTAAGACCGCTTTTCGTAATAATAGCGGCGTTAATAATCGGAATCGCGTTTATAATTTTACACGCAAAATATTTTGACGAAAACGCCGTTTCTTCGGAAATCGCTTACACTAAAAACTGTATGTCGGGTTACTTTGCGACGGTATTTGCAAAATACTCTTTCATAAGCATAGTATTAACGGCTATACTTACAGTTTGCGGATTGTATTTGGTTCTTAACCCGACGTTTAGAATAAGCGTGCGCCCCGTTTTCGAGCAGCACCCCGCTCTTTTATACGTTTTGTATATAACAATCGGTTTAACGGCGTTATATTTGGGTACTTCTGCTTTTTCCAAAAAAATCGTTCCGTCGGACGTTTTGTTCTTATCTTCGATAATCAGTTTACCTATTTCTTTAACGCAGATATTAGTATTGTATCCGAAGGCGGAGGGCTCTCTCCTTGCGTGGGCGATTCTTACGGCATTGGTTTTAATTTTCGGTATAGTAAGATTTTTGCGTTTTGACGTTACCGTAACCACCGACAAACCTTCGAACGGAAGTTACTTTAAGCAACTGTTCGCAAAATACAATTTCTTATTCGTTTTGTCGTTGTCGAGCATAATAGTTTCGGTAGTGGCGGTAACGTATAAAGCAAGACTTTTGCAAAACTCTTTTAACTTCAAGAACGGTACTTTCAATCCTCAACTCAAATTCATAATTCTGTCAATCGTCGGGATTGCGATTATCGCTTTCGGAATATACGCTTTCGTAACTTCCGTTTTGAATCTCAAGTCCGAAAGAGTTACTGTCGGCGATTTAATGCTTTCAGTATTGACGGTTACCGCGTTATTCGCATTATCGTTCTTCGCTTTTTCGCACGTTACTTGGATACTCGTTTGTATCGTTTGCGGTCTTGCCGCTTGCCTGATATTACTCGTTGCCAGATTAGTCTACTTTATCATAGCAACGCATAAATAACTGTGTGTAAACACTTAATCTAAACTCAATGCGCCGCGCGAGTTTTACGTGCGGCGTATTTTATTTCGCCCGACTTAAATTTTTCGTTCAACCGAAAATTATAAGACTTTTTATACTATATATAATGAATATAAGTTGACATTTCGTTCGCCGTTATAGTAAAATTAAAACGATAAGGAATTTAAAATTGACAAGTTTGAATTTTGAACGCATAAAATCGAATAAACCGTTTAAAATCGGAGATTTGGTTTTATATTTTTTTATATTAGTGTTCGTGGCGGCGTTATTTTTTGTTTTCGTTTTATTGTCGACAAACGCGTCGAAAGACGCTGACGGTTTTAAAATAATCTTAAAAGGTAACGAGGTTTTTTTATTTAATTATTCCACGCGCGAATATGAAATTTTCGCCGATTATAACGACTACGTTACCGTAATCGACGAAGGAAACGGCACTTACAAAATTAAAATATATACCGATTCCGAAAAAACGGAGTTTAATTTGCTTACGGTAAACGCAAACGAAAAAACGGTCGGTATGTCGGACAGTAACTGTTCGGAAAGTAAAGACTGCGTTCATATGCCTTACTTAACGGATGACGACGGTTTTATATTATGCGCACCGCATAAACTTAAAATCGTACCGTCAAACAGCGGTTACAAACCGCCGACTTCGGGAGAACGCTAACATGAAGAATAAAGTTAGTCTTATAAAACTAACGTTTTCGGGAATACTCGCGACTGCGGCTGTTTTATCTTTTTTATTGGAAAACCTCTTTCCCCCGTTATTTATACCGGGCGCAAGAATGGGTCTTTCAAACGTTTTCATATTATTAGCGGCAATACTTTTGGGAAACGCTTACGCGTTTGCCGTTCTTACCGTAAAAATAACGGTCGGCAGTTTGTTTTCGGGAAACGTTTCCGCCGTATTATATTCTTTACCGGCGGGAATCTTTTCATTGACAATACAAATTCTGCTTTTACGTTTTACCGAACGGTTCAGCGTTATCGCAATAAGCGTAACGGGTGCGGTTTTGAATACTACCGTTCAAAACACGATTTTTTGTATTGTCACGGGAACGGCGGAATATTTCGCATATCTGCCGTACCTTGCCTTAATAGGCGTACTTTCGGGTATAACGGTCGGTTTAGCAGTATATTTTGCAATAAAATATCTACCGAAAACCTTGACCGATAAACTAATTTCAAAAGAACAAACAACGGAGGATTGATTTTGAGTATAAGAAAAGGCAAAAATTACCTATACGGAATTCACGTGCCGGACAAAAAGTATTTATCGATGGACAAACCCATTGAAAAAATGCCTGCTCCGTCGAAAGTTTTTATCTCGCTTTCGCAACACATCGGCGCGCCTGCAATTCCTTGCGTAAACGTCGGCGATTACGTTAAAAAAGGTCAACTTATCGGTGAAGCGAGCGGCGCTATCTCCGCAAACGTTTTTTCGTCGGTATGCGGCAAAGTTATCGCTATTGAAGATATCGTAAACGGGTTAGGTCAAAAATTCAAATATATAGTAATAGAAAACGATTATTCCGACGAGGAATTGCTATTCGATAATATGACGGATTTTTCCCCGTCGAGTTTAATAGAAAGAATAAGACTTGCGGGTATAGTCGGGCTCGGCGGAGCGGGTTTTCCGACCGCGGTAAAGCTATCGCCGAAAACACCCCTCGACACCATCGTAATTAACGGTGCGGAATGCGAACCTTATTTAAACTGCGATTACCGTTTAATGATAGAGCGTACCGACGATATTTATAAAGGCATCAAATACGCGGCAATGGCGCTCAACATAAAGAAAATTATAATCGGCATAGAAGCGAATAAGCCGCAAGCGATAAAATGTTTTGAACGGTTTGACGATTTAGAAGTCGTCGTTCTTAAAAAGCAATACCCTATGGGAAGCGAAAAACATCTTATCTACTGCGCCACGGGAAGAAAAGTACCCGTGGGCAAAATGCCGTTCGACGTAGGTTGCTGCGTTCAAAACATAAAAACGATGATTGCTTGTTTCGAAGCGATAGAACAAAACAAACCTTTGACGGAAATAGTTATGACGGTTAGCGGCAACGGTATTAAAGAACCTAAAAACTTAAAAGTTGCCTTAGGCACTCCGTTTACCGATATAGTCGCTTATTGCGGCGGCGAAAACGAAAACACCGTTAAACTCGTTGCGGGCGGACCTATGATGGGCAAAGCGCTTACTTCCTTAAATAACTTTACGAGGAAAACCGATTCGGGTTTGCTTTTACTTACCGACGACGAAGCCGATATAAACAAACCTACGAATTGCATCAACTGTGCCGTATGCGCTAAAAACTGTCCTATGCGTTTAATGCCTATGTACATAGAAAGTTACGCTTTGGCAGGGAACTTCCGAGCGGCTGAAAAATACGGTGCTATGAACTGTATAGAATGCGGTTCTTGTGCTTACAACTGCCCTGCTAAACGTTCGCTCGTTCAAAGCATATCATACGCAAAAGCAAAAATAAAGGAGATGAAACAAAATGGCAGATAACGTTAAACTTTACAAATATTCATCTTCTCCGCACGTAAAAGCGCCGAAATCCACAAAGTTTATTATGATTAACGTCTGCATAGCCCTGTTGCCCGCTTGCGTTATGGGTATAATCTATTTCGGCGGTATGGCAGCGTTAATTCTCGCTTTGGCTCTCGTTTCGGCAGTCGCAAGCGAATTCGTATATCTTTTAATTTGCGGAAAGACTTTTAAGGAAATTGCAAAACAGTTTGACTTTACCTCTTGCGTTACGGGTCTTTTAATCGGTATGTCCATCGGTACGAACTACCCTTGGTACGCCCCCGTTCTCGGAAGCGTTTTCGCAATAATCGTCGTAAAAATGCTGTTCGGCGGAACGGGTAAAAACCTCGTCAATCCTGCGGTTACGGGTAGAATATTTATATTTATGTCGTTTCAAACGGTCGTAGGCAAATGGGTCGACCCGTCGGGCAACTTAGTTACGGGCGCAACGACGCTTGCGGGCATTTTTGAAAACGGAACGCTACCTATGTACATAGAAAGTTACGCTTTGGCAGGGAACTTCCGAGCGGCTGAAAAATACGGTGCTATGAACTGTATAGAATGCGGTTCTTGTGCTTACAACTGCCCTGCTAAACGTTCGCTCGTTCAAAGCATATCATACGCAAAAGCAAAAATAAAGGAGATGAAACAAAATGGCAGATAACGTTAAACTTTACAAATATTCATCTTCTCCGCACGTAAAAGCGCCGAAATCCACAAAGTTTATTATGATTAACGTCTGCATAGCCCTGTTGCCCGCTTGCGTTATGGGTATAATCTATTTCGGCGGTATGGCAGCGTTAATTCTCGCTTTGGCTCTCGTTTCGGCAGTCGCAAGCGAATTCGTATATCTTTTAATTTGCGGAAAGACTTTTAAGGAAATTGCAAAACAGTTTGACTTTACCTCTTGCGTTACGGGTCTTTTAATCGGTATGTCCATCGGTACGAACTACCCTTGGTACGCCCCCGTTCTCGGAAGCGTTTTCGCAATAATCGTCGTAAAAATGCTGTTCGGCGGAACGGGTAAAAACCTCGTCAATCCTGCGGTTACGGGTAGAATATTTATATTTATGTCGTTTCAAACGGTCGTAGGCAAATGGGTCGACCCGTCGGGCAACTTAGTTACGGGCGCAACGACGCTTGCGGGCATTTTTGAAAACGGAACGCTACCTACTCTTTCCAATTTAGAATTATTTTTAGGCTCGGGGCTTGCAGGTTGCATAGGCGAAACTTGTAAACTCGCACTTATAGTCGGCGGCTTGTATTTGTTCGTTTTGGGCATTATAGATATTAAATATCCCGTCATATACGTTGCCGTTACGGGGCTTTTTACCGTAGCGCTCAACGGATTCGATTTTGCGTATTTTCTTCCCTCGATACTCTCGGGCGGGCTGATACTCGGCGCCATATTTATGTCAACCGACTACACCACCACCCCGAACACGACCTTGGGTAATATAATATATTTCGTCGCGTTGGGTTTATTAACCGCAGGTCTTAGGCAAGCAACCAAAATGGAAGTCGTTTCATTCGCAATTCTTTTAATGAATTTGATTGTTCCGCTTATAGATAAGTTCGTAATAAACAAGCCCTTCGGCAATAAAAAAGCAAAGGAGAAAAAATAATGAACAAGTTATTTTCAAATATTTGGTTCAGATGCATAAGCGTTCTCCTTTTGATAGCGTGTATATCGGGCGGACTTTTGGCAATATTTAACGACTTGTTATACGTTTCTCCCGAAGAACGTACCGCAAGAGCGGTAAAAAAGATATACGGTGTGGAAAAGACTATCGACGACGTCGTTTTAGACGTAGACGGAACGGACGATACGACAAACACCGCTATCGAATACGACGGCATTGGCACTATCAATAAAATATACAAAGTAAGCGGCGATAACGGAAACTACGACATGTTGTTCCAAAGCACGGGCTTCGGCGGTTACAAAGGCGGCACGATTACCGTTTGGGTGCTTATGACTTACAACGGCGGAACTAACCCTTCAATCAACAAAGTTATTTTGGAAAGTTACGAAAAACAAACTCTTATGAGCAAGTTAGATTCGAATTACTATTCTAAATTTGAGTTGACCGACGTAACTACCGCTTACTTGGAAGGAAAAACCTTTGCCCCGACGGACGGCGACAACGTTATACTTAATCCCGTAACGGGCGCAACTAAATCGGCGAACGCGGGATGCAACGCGGTAAATTGCGTACTTAAATACGTGGGAGAAAACTAAAATGAAAGTAAACTTCAAAAAAATAGCAACGGACGGTATAATAACGAGTAACCCTACGTTTAAGCTCGTTTTAGGCACTTGTCCCACCTTGGCTTTAACGACGCTTGCAATAAACGGTATCGGTATGGGTGCGGCAGTTACCTTTGTTTTAATTTGCAGCAACGTTTTAATTTCTCTTTTGAGAAACTTTATACCAAAACAAGTAAGAATACCCGCTTTCGTATTGATTATCGCGGCGTTCGTGTCAATAGTAAGACTGTTATTAGACAAACTACTGCCCGATATTTACGAATCTTTGGGACTTTATCTTCCGTTAATAGTCGTAAATTGCATTATTTTGGCGCGTGCGGAAAGTTTTGCAAGTAAAAACGGCGTAGTGGCGTCCGCTCTCGACGGTTTATTTATGGGTATCGGCTTTACGCTTGCTTTAACCCTCATGGGTTCGGTAAGAGAAATTCTCGGTAACGGAACGATTTTCGGTCTTAAACTTTGGGATTTTCAAATTGCGTTTTTCTCTTCAAGCGCAGGCGCGTTCTTTACCTTTGCCGTATTTATCGCAACGTTTTCGTTGATATCGGCAACGGTTTCGAATAAACGCAAAAAAACCGCTTACGCAAAAACACAAAAGGCTTTTGAAAGCAATTCAAACGCCGTAGAAAATATTACGGAGGCATAAGTTATGGCACAAATATTGATTATTATAATTTCGGCTGTATTCATCAACAACTTCGTAGTCGTTCAATTTTTAGGTATTTGTCCGTTTTTGGGCGTTTCTAAAGATTTCAAAAGCGCGCTCGGTATGGGGCTTGCAGTCACCTTCGTTATGACTCTCACCTGCCTTATCACCTACCCCATTTACACTTATCTGTTGGTTCCGTACGGTATGGAATTTATGGAAATAATAGTTTTCATATTTATCATTGCGGCGATAGTGCAAATGATTGAAATGGCTCTTAAAAAATTCTCTCCCACCCTGTACAACGCAATGGGAATTTATCTTCCGTTAATCACGACCAACTGCGCCGTTTTAGGCGTTGCCGAACTCGTTATAGATTCCGTCCAAATGGCGTCTATAATAGGCGCAAGCATGAACCTCGGGTTTGCAGTGCTTTACGGATTATTTGCAGGAATAGGTTTTACCGTTTCGATAGTGATTATGAGCGGTTTAAGAGAAAAAATAGCAAGATTGCCTATCAATAAACATTTGAAAGGCTTCCCTATCGCGATGATAGCGGCTTGCTTTATCGCTATGGCGTTTTACGTATTCGCGCTCGTTTAGGAGGATGTTAATATGAGTTTTAATTTATTAAATGCTATAAACTGGACTACGTTCGGGTTAGTATTGGGCATAGTCGCCGTGCTTGCGGTAGTCTTCGCCGTTTTAATCGTTCTCGTAAGCAAACTCTGTGCGGTTGAAGAGGACGAACGAATAGAAGCCGTTTCCGAAAAACTTGCGGGTGCAAACTGTGGCGGTTGCGGATTTGCAGGTTGTTCAGACTATGCGAAAGCGCTCGTTGAAGGCAAAGCCGACCTCACCGCTTGCGGAGCAACCGCATCGGAAAATAAAGCCGAAATCGCAAAAATTCTCGACATACCATACTCGGCGGAAGAACAAACGTTCGCCGTTATAAAATGTGCTGCGGGAATCGACGGAACGTTAAAATACGAATATATCGGCAACGAAGGTTGCGCTAACCAAACGGTATATATGGGCGGACAGAAAAAATGTCCCGAAGGTTGCGTCGGCGACGGCACTTGTATGAAAGTTTGTCCGCAAGGTGCGATTACCGCTAACGGCGGTGCATATATCGTCGATAAGGCTTTATGTAATTCCTGCGGAGTTTGTGCACGAAACTGCCCGAAAAAAATAATAGATTACGTCCCTTCGTCGGCAAAAGTATACGTTGCTTGTTCAACGGCGTGCAAAGGTAAAGAAGCAATGGGAAACTGCAAAGTAAGTTGTATAGGCTGCGGACTTTGCGCTAAAAACTGCCCCGAAAACGCCATTACTATGGTAAACAATTTGCCGGTTATAGATTATTCTAAATGTTCCGGTTGTTTAACTTGCGTTACTAAATGTCCGCGTAAATCGATTAAAGAATTATAAAAAAATCTTAAACCTTAATAAAATAACGTGCCTCTCCGCATTTGCAAAATGCGGAGAGGCTTTTATTATTTTTATTCCAACGAACAATAAATTTTTATATTATTCCGTTCTTAACGCAACGACAGGGTCTTGCTTTGCGGCTTTTCCGGCAGGTATAAGCCCTGACAAAACGTTTAATCCGATACTTAACAGCAACATAATCAAAGCGGTAGTTATCGGTAAAGCCATTATCGAGAAACCTGCGGCGTTTTGAACGATTACGTTTACAATCAAAGACAACAGATAGGTAAACCCTACGCCTATTAACCCCGAGGACGCGCCTATTATAAGCGTTTCGGCGTTAAACAAGTTTGCAACGTCGCGTTTACGTCCGCCGAGCGAACGTATAACCCCTATCTCTTTTACGCGTTCTACGACGGAAACGTAAGTTATAATCGCTATCATTACACACGAAACTACTAACGACAACGAAGTAAACGAAACTAACGCTATCGTTACCACGTTTATCATAGTATCTATCATTGCTATAACGACCGACAAAGTATCGTTATAAACTATTTCCGAACGGTCCGCGAAAGGAATAACTCTGCCGTTCACCGTAATATCGCCTTCTTCGTTCCATTTGTCGAGGTATGCGGTTACCATATCTTTTCTTTCAAAATCCGACGCGTACACGTTTATTTTTTCCGCAAGATTGACGCCGCCTATTTGACGGAGCGAAAGCGTGTACGTATCTCCGCTCCCGCCTGCCGTTCCACCGCCCATAATCCCTGCGAGAAGGCTCGACATCGAATTTAACGAACCCACCATAGCGGTTGCCGTAAGCGGCGTATTATAATCTTCGTAATAATAAGTGTACGCATACGGTATAATCGCGCTACCCTGCATACTGAACGCGCCCGAATCATTAACTAAGCCGCCAAACGAACTTACGTTACCCTCGTCGTCGGTCATAACTTCGTTTACGTAATTCACTATTTTACTGTTTGCGCTTTGCGTTAGAATATGTTCCGTCAACGCCTGCGTATAATACATACCCGCATCGAGGCAACCGAACGATATACCCTCTTTCGGCATCAGTATACCGACAACTTTCAATTCTATTTTAGAATTTTCGTCCGTAGCTACGGTAAATTTCGAAGAAGAGTGATTATACGTAAACGGCGCGTTATAATTAGGCGTTCCCGGGTTAAGCGAATTTTCGTTATAAACTATATCGTTGCCGTACCAAGTAAACGTTTTTGCTTTCAACTCTTCGTAAGAAAATTTATCTTTTATGCTTTCGGGGTCGTTGTCTTCGATTTCGTCGACCTTATAAATAAGGTCCATAAATTCTTCTTGCGTATAGTAGCCGAGTTGAGCCAACATAAGGTCGGTAAGCGCTTGGTCTTTGTTAAGCACTAACATAACTTCGTCTTTTTCGGTAGCTATTTTGCCGCCGTCGACCAAATCGTATTGCGAAAGTACGTAATCGCTATCGCTAATAGCCTGCATATACACGTCGCCTAACGACGCTATCATGGAAGACTGTTCGGAAAATTGCGTTTTTTTCATTATGCTCGTAAATACGGCGCGTATGCCCGAAAGCGATAAATTATCTTTTATATCGGAAGTTACCACGTAATCGGTATAAATATTATTAGTAACGTCAAGTCCGTAGTCGAGGTTAAGCGTTGCGTATTCCTTCGGCATTGCTTTTACGTATTCGATATAGTCGGCGGTAATGTCGTTAGTCGTCATAAACGAATCCATAGTCTTATATTTTTCGGCTAAAAATTCTATCATGGACTTTACGTTTGCGTAGCCTTCCTGTTTGACGAATTCGGTTTTTTCGTTAAAACTCATTCCGTTCATCATCGCATCGAAATTATAGCCCGTTTCTTCAATCGTTACGGGGTTGCCCGAAAGCATATCGTCTTGCATATTAGCGATATACCCTTTAACGCCCGTGGAAACGGCGAGAACGGCGGATATACCTATAATACCTATCGACCCCGCAATAGAAGTCAATAACGTTCTTCCTCTTTTACTGAAAAGGTTTCTTGCGGAAAGTTTAAAAGCCGTCCACCAACTCATTTTCGCTTTCGATTTTTTCGCCGATTTATCTTTTACGTCTGCGCTTTCCTTATGTAAATCGTCGTGAACTTCCGACGCTTCTTCTTCGGCACTGTACGGATTGGTGTCTTCAACGACTTCCCCGTCGACTAATCTGACTATTCTCGTAGAATAACGTTCGGCAAGTTCTCCGTTGTGCGTTACCATTATTACCAGCTTTTCTTTTGAAATTTCTTTAATCAATTCCATTATCTGAACGCTGGTTTTACTGTCGAGCGCGCCGGTAGGCTCGTCTGCAAGAAGAATATCGGGCTCGTTTACGAGGGCACGCGCTATCGCAACTCTCTGACATTGCCCGCCCGAAAGTTGGTTGGGGCGTTTATAATACTCGCCTTTAAGCCCGACCTTATCGAGTGCCGCCATAGAACGTTTTATTCTTTCTTCTTTGGACACACCCGATATAGTCAATGCAAGTTCAACGTTTCCCAAAACCGTTTGATGAGGTATCAAATTGTAACTTTGAAAAATAAAACCTATACGTTGATTGCGGTATACGTCCCAATCACGGTCGGTAAAATTTTTAGTGCTTTTACCCTGTATAAAAAGGTCGCCGGACGTGTATTTATCCAAGCCGCCCACGATATTAAGCGTCGTGGTTTTTCCGCAACCCGACGGACCTAAAATCGAAACGAATTCGTTTTTACGGAAAGAAATATTCAATCCCTTTAACACCTCGATTTCGCCGCCTGCGACTAAATAATTTTTTGTTATTTTTTCCAGTCTGAGCATTCTAATCTCCTTTTATGTTAATAAATTTCAAAATATTTGTTTTTTACGGTTACCATTTTAACATTTAAAATTGAAAAATCCTTTAAAACAAATATGTAGAAGACCACGTAAATCGTAACGATAGCCAG
>CAYSYT010000052.1:0-1256 GCA_964435195.1 uncultured Christensenella sp.
GTAGGGATAGCGCTAGCAGCGTCAGAGGTGAGTGTATTAGCGTCAGCTCTTACCTCTGCTGGGATTGGTGTATTTCTCAGCACGTACTCCATAAATGCGCTACGATACGCTAAGCCCTCATCATCCTTATTAGCTACTGGAGCGCCAAAGCTAGCCACTACCTGAGCGTTTCTAAGTTCTGTACCAGCTGGAACGACTGAACGGCTGCCCTCATTCTCTTCACCAGTTCCCTCGCCCTCGCCATTCTTTTCAAGTTCTGCAAGCTGCGCCTCAGCGTCCTCAATTTCCTGTTTCAATGCGCTTAAAGTCTCTCCAATACTTCTAACCTCGTTTAAGTCTGTAGATGCATCTGAGCGCTTTTTAAGCTCTGCCATTTCTGCCTTTTTACGTGTGATCATATCCATTAAATACTTTTTAATCATGTTGTTACCCTCCTAAGTTGTTAAATTAGTCTGTTATCATTTTTTGCTTTTTCCAGCTCCAGCTCTGCCTTGCTATCACTCTCCAGTGACCTCTTAGCACTCTCCAGTGCTGCCTTGGCGCTCTCCAGCGCCTTTTTATCTCTCGCAGAGATTTCTGTAGCCTCATATGCTGGGAATGTCACAGCGCTCACCTCATACACCTGACTTATTTCCTTAATTCGTCTTGTTGGGTGGTCTGTGTCTAAGTTCTCCCATTCCTGTTTCTTTATATTAAACATGAATGACATACCAGTTATGTCACCACGCTTAATAGCACTGTAAAGGTTTCTAGCATCTGTATTATTTTCAGTGTCTAAATTGACTCTGATAGCCATACCATCCTTGTCTACTTCCATCTGCATAGTAGAGTTTTTGTTATTATTTCTACTTCTAGCAAGTGGTATCATGTCCGTGTTATGGTTAACTAAGAATCTAACGTCTTTAAGGTTAGCCTTATCCAAAGCGCCAGCCTCTATAATCTCATCAAAGTAACCTAAGTCAGTCTTAGAATTATAAACGATTGGACGCCCAGTAATATGGTCACCATGCTCCTCGTTACTCTCTGCCCTGATCTCAAAGTTATAGGCTCGTGTAATAACGCCCTCTTTTTCAAATTCTTTACTCATTACTGTCACCTCCTGATTGTCCTACCTGATATGTATTAGCCTTATTTGCATCTATCCAGTTAAGGCTCATGTAGCGCTTGCCCTCCAGCTCTTTCATAGGCTTTAAGCCAAAAGCTACACGTTTCTCATTTTCATAGAGCGCACCAGTAGGCGCTAGCTCTTTCACCAT
>CAYSYT010000052.1:1356-11027 GCA_964435195.1 uncultured Christensenella sp.
CTACACGTTTCTCATTTTCATAGAGCGCACCAGTAGGCGCTAGCTCTTTCACCATTTGAATTTTTTGGTCTACGCTCATAAAGATTAAATCTTTTGAGTAAAATTTAACTTTATTACCGTGACCTCTCTCAGTTGGTGTAAATAAGACCTTTGTAAACACCTGAGAAAAGTTAATGATTAACGGCTCTAGCGTCTTTTGATAGAAAGCCTCATACTGCGCTTTTGTATAATCTCCAGTAAGGATAGGGAGAGAGACGCCATACTGTCTAAGTATCTTTTCATCTATGAATTTAAGAGTCTTATCATCTACCAGCTGCAAGTCTTTTTTGATTGGTATGTACTCAGCTTTAAGGTCAAGAGGCAAAAAGCCGCTCTCAGAGTTTTTAAGCTTTTTCTCTAAGTCCTTAAGCGCTGCCTCAGTCTTGCCCTCGTCTAACATGGTGTTATATTTCACTACGCCATTGACTGCAAAAGAGCTTTTCATAGCTTTACTTACACCCTGTAAGAGCTGGTGATTAAGTTCTAACGTTGTTAGCAAGGCGTCATTATCTGGCTGCCCTTGCTCATTACCGCCCATGTACTGATTAACGCTGTATCTGTACTTGATATGTATAATGTCAGAGTATTTAACAGTAAAATCTCCACCATTGTTAAACCTGAGTCTCACATAGAGCTGTCCTGTAGCATCCTCGATAAAATCCACCTGTGAGGGCTGGATAGGATAAAGCCCATCATATCTACGTTTTGTTTTTCCGTTTTCCGTCCACTCGTAGTAAGTGGGAATGATGAAAGCATTAAAATTTAAAAATAACAGCCATGTCACTTTCTCTATAAAGTCGCTCGTAGTCATAAGAGGGTTAGGATTATTTAGCACCAGCTGCAAGTCACTATTAACTGGCGTTATGTCATTTCCCTTTTCTCTTACATGCTCGGGCTGTAGCTTTTTCATTTCCTGTACTATGCAGCTGATCGCTTGCTGCACTACGTCACTGGCGTAAATGTTTTGACCAAATTGAGAGAAAATAGGAGCGTACCCACTCATCACCTCAGCGTATTTTGTTTGTGTAGGCGTTTCTTTCTTAAAAAGATTACTCAGCCACCCCATTTATTTAGCACCTCCTATCATCTGATTCCATTCTGTCCTATTCTGCCTGTATAATTCCCACAGAATAGCCTTACATACAGCGCCATCTATACGCTTTGACGCCTCACTTTTAACTATTAAGCACTGTCTTAAATCGTTTACCTTAAGACACGCATTTTTTAAGCACCACTTATCTACTTTGTTGTCATTGAAATTGACTAGCCTATGGTCTAAGTCTGCCTCTAAGAGCTTAATTGCGTTACTAAGCGTCTGGGCGTTCTGCAAAATCATTACAAGCTCATCACTTGCCTTACTCCAACCGTAAAACTCCATACGGTTAAGAAAGTCTTTAGCAAATTTCTGATCATAGCCACACTTCCAGAGCTTTATGTTATAGTCCTTATAGAGCTTGTAAAACCAGTCAGCTACTTTAGACAGGTCTATATCATTGCCCTCTGTAATGGTTATGAGTCCATCTTTTGCCCACTCGCTATATTTAGCTCCAGCGTTACGATCATCTGAGTCCTCCAGCTTGCTTTCAGGAATAAAATACATTGTGTGAACGTATTTTACTTTGTCCTCTGGACGCATTAGCAGCACCTTAGCACATGTAAGGTCAGTGGTTTCTGATAAGTCCACAGCTCCCATACAAAAGCAGCCCCTAAACTCCTCTAAATCATAAACGGCTTTATAGTCATACTGCTCCATGTTAAGCCATGACTGGGCGCTATTCTGTTTAATATTGAAATCTTTGCAAAGTACAAAGATTCTATCTGACTTACTAGACTTTGCTAGGTCTATCTGTTCGTCCAAATAGCTCCATTTTTTAACAATTCCTAGACTTGGGTTAGACTTAACCCAGCTGGCTCTGTTTTGCCATATCTCTTGTTCAGAGTCCTGACTGTACAGCCACGGTAAAGTACGCTCAGCCATTACTCCATCATCTTCACCAGCTATAATTTTTCTAGCTTTCTTAAGCTCCTCATCCAGATAGCCATCTACTACAAAACCCTCTGTGGTCAGATTGATAAAAAGAGGCTCATCTTTTAAGCTCTGTGACTGCTCTACAGACTTGGCTATAATATTGTTTTGCATTTCGTGGCTCTCATCCAAAAAAGCCACGTCAATATTACGCCCCTCTTTGTTACGTGTTCTGTCAGACAGTTTAAATATTTTGCTGTTTGTGACTTTGTTTAAGATATAGCGCTGGTTACGCTTTGTGTCTAAGTCGTCTGGGTCTATTAAGCTCCTCATGGTGTCAATAGCGTCATAAATAATGCTTGCTTGGTTATCATCATTGGAGCTACACACTATGTCAGCGCCCTCGTTACCCAGAAAAAACTCTGTTAAACCTAAAGCGCTGCATGTCTCGCTTTTTGTGTTCTTTCTGGCAATCAGTAGCAGCACCTTTTTAAAGCGCCTCAGCGTGGTATCAGTCATTTTAAAGCTATATACAGCCTCGATAAATGCCTTTTGCCACAGCATTAACACCATAGGTTTATTGTAAAATGGTGATTTTGTGAGCCTTACGCAGTTCTCCATAAAATTCATTCTTTGTAAAGCGTCACCAGTGTCATAAATATAGGCGTCTGTAATAATATCCTCACGCAAATTATTAAGTTCTTGCCATAACTCACGCCCCACTATGATCTCACCGCACTCTATACGTGCGTGATACTCCAGTAAATAAGAATTATCAGGAGTCCAGATTTTCTTTTCTTGTATTAACACGTTCTATCACCTTTGATATTCCGTATAGCACACGCTTTAACAGACTGGCTCTATACTCTTTTTGAGTCGTGTGTTTACAGAAATCCTGACAAAATGTTTTTTTACACCCTGTATTCTTTTCAGGGTCGCATAAATATACTTTCATGTCTTGCCCTCAGTATTTTCTTTAAACCACTTCCTTAGTGGTGATTCTTCCACCTCGTCACCCTCTAGGCGTTTCTCTTTGTACATGACGCCCTCAATAAGCTTTATGCAGTTGATATACTGCTGTAAAAATTCCTTATACATTTTCGCAGCTGGTGTATTTTTCTGCTTGCTAGCGTCCTTTGGATGTACCTGTATAAATGGCAACTTTTTAAGTTCGTCAAGCTTGCTCTCTAAGAAAATAACCTGATCTATAACCTCACCTAAAAGCTCCACAGAGTCCTCACCAATCAGCTGCGTTAATTCTTGCCGTCTATCCATTTGTTAGCGCCTTAAAAAACATAGTCTCAGCCTTGTCTCTAAATGATTGGATGGCGTCCATTTTCATTTCAGCGCAGCGCATAACTCTGCGTGTAGGAATATCCACTATATACACGTCAGCGCCATTACTAAGCTCTGTTAATACGTTGTCTTTTTCTATGTATTCATACATTCCTTAGCCCTCCTGTTTCTTTTTACGCCCCTTGACAGCTTTTTCAGATGGCTCTGTGAGTCTTTCCACTAATACAGCGCCAGCTTTGTTATTTGTGCTAGCCAGCTCCATAGCTCTCTCCTCAGATACCTCATACACCTCGCCCACCTGTACAGTCTTTTTAAGCTGCAAGTCATAATATTCTTTTACACACTTCACTCTCATAACTTCTACCTCCATAGTTAAATTGAGAAAAAACTGGCGAGTGGTCACGCTCCACTCTTAACAGAATCGTCCTACCAGTTGAAAGGAGTCAAATAATGCCAAGTTTAAGCATTAGATAAAATCATTTTTAAAAATTTCATTCTCAAAAATCTCGTTTAAAATTACTTTCTGCGAGAAATGAGTTCCCCCCAACAGTCCCCAAACTGTCTAAAAAATTTTTAAGGTGGGGGGCTATTCAGTTGTTTCTGTTTTTATAAAAAACAGACACATACTGTCATTGATTGCTTTAAGCAATTCGTCCATAGTCATGCTGCCGCAATCTAATATTTTTAGATTATTGAAATTTACGCATGTAACTTTAGTGCCAGCTTTAAGCTTGTCAATAACATAGCTGCTCTTTACTTCTTCCATCCTCTTATCCTCCGCAGCGCTACAAATCAATTAGATAGGTCAGGATTTACACCTGACATAATGCACCACTCGTCTGCCTTGTACTACAGCCTCGACACGTCAGCTATTTCACTGTTTAAGTGTCTGGTGGATTTGAACCACTAGGCGCATCTATCTGCTATTAGAGTCTACTTATTCCTCCACTATCTAATTAACTTAATAACCTCCGCTGTACTGTAGCCACCAGTCAGAAATGTATTTCTCCCACTCGCCTTTATCTCTGTCTGTGCAGCTGGTTAACCGCTCCACACACACCTCATAAGGTGTATCTATGAATACCTCTCTAGCTCCCAGCGTATCTACTAATCTGTCACGCTCAGCCTTGTAAGGATACCCACCAATCACATACGCATTTAACCACTTGCCTCGCCTGTATTTGACAGACTCCAGCAAGTTGTCTCTTACGCTAAACACCACACTCTTTAACCTGTTAGGCTTAACATATCTATCGCAGCCGCTCACACATTCCCAGATACTATCTAAGTCTATGATCAGGTCACCCTCTACAGCTGCCTCTTTCACATAGCTACTCTTGCCGCTCAGAGGACTGCCGTACACTATATAGACTTGTCTCTGGCTATAGCCCAGCTTGTTATGTATATAGTTGTGGCATCTATGATGTACAAGCGCTATATTATCTGGATTAAGAGATATATTAGCGTCTGTATAATTCTCCTCAGTAAGCTCTGTCTTATGATGTCCTATGCAGTCATAAGCCTTAACTATTGGCTTGCCACAATGCGCACATATGATATTCCCCATAGCATCTAAGCGCTTAGGGTCATTTTTTAATATTCTCAGTAATCCCTCCCACTCCTTAGAGCGGTAAAAATTATATAAAGCCATATGACACTCCTGTCAGTTAGTTAAATAGCAATTTAATCTATTTTGATTGCGTTAAAACTATAATATGAGCAAACATTTCCGCTTATAGTTGCACCTATAACTGTTTCTTCTTCCAATTTGACTGTCGCCGTTGTCATTGTTGTATGCACATATTGGTTTTGATTTACATTTTGTACAGTAGCACCCGTAAAACTCATCACACCTGCATGTACAGCTTGCCCTGCCCCACTAATAGCCAACAAATATTTACCTGCTGGTAATGTTAATGATATATTGCTTATACCTTGTGCGTGTGCGCTGTAAGTGGTCACATCATCTAAATTACTTAAATTACTATTTTGATTTCCAAAATTAAATATCATTTGTATGCTCTCCTACTGCTGCCAGCTGGTAAGTTACTTCCTAGCCCTAGATTACTTTCTATCCTTAGCTACTCCTTACCCCTCTGCCTCGCAGCTCTTTTGTATTTACCACAGGTTAGCCTCTACCTGTTTCTCTTTAAGCTCCAGCTCTTTCTTTTTGAGGTCTAAAGCCTGTGGGTCATTTGCCCAGTTCTCACGATCATAGTTTTTAAGCAGCAAGTTAATACTAGCCACGTCAGGCAGCGCTCTTTTGGTGTAAATCGTTTCTTGTCTGCTACCATCATCCTCTATTACTACCTTGCTCTCTTGATAGCTAAAACCTCTGGCTCGCTGCTTAAGGATGCTCTTAAGCTCTACCACTAGGCAGCCGTTACCCCTTTTTATAGCCTCTCTTAATTCCTCATGTTGTAGCTTATATTTCATCCATGTACTGTAACCAACCCCCAGAGTCCTAGCCACTTGCTCCTCTGTCATGTCCTGTAACATTTGCTCTATCTTCTCCAGATTGGGCTGCACATGACTGTAATATTTGTTATTGCGCCCTTTACCAGCCATAATAAACACCTCTTTATTTAAGCAAGTGTTCCCATGTCTTAGCTCCTATGATCATGTCAGCTACTAGCCCCTCATTTTTCTGGAAATTGCTAACTGCGTAGGCTGTATTTGCTCCAAAATCGCCATCTATGGCTAACACTTTGCCGTTTTTCCCCTTGTAACCCATATCCTTAAGGATGCGCTGCACTGTCTTTACTTCTTCACTCTTAGCGCCCTGTCTTAACACTGTTAACTTAATACTCACTGTCTTGACCTCCGTATATACTGTCTGTGTAGGCTTGCCGAAATACGTATTCATGTCTACATTGCCCTTAATGCCGCTTACAGCACCTTTAGAGGTGTACTGTCTCATGGTGCAAGGATAATCACACTCACCTGAGTAGTCAGCCAGCCATATATCCCACTTTTTAATGACATTCATGTCAAAATGGTTTCTATAATAGTCAATATTCAGATATGTACCAGCGCTATATCCAGCGTCCTGTATGGTCTGATTAAACAGCCTTACAAACTCTGTACGGCTTGCCACTGTCTGCCCAGCTGCCTTTTCATCACTGTCATACTCCCAGTCACTCCATACCTTAAGAGTTATCTTGTCCTTATATGGAGCTATAAGCTCTAAGCACTTCTTAGCATTGGCTACCGCTCTGGCATTGTTAGCACCATACATAAACCAATAAACGCCTACCTGTAAGCCAGCTGCTATAGCACCGTCCATATTCTTGTTAAAATATGCGTCTTTGGTAGTTCCATAGCCAGCTCTTACTATTACGCCCTCTACACCAGCCGCTTTTACTGCTTTAAAGTCTATGTTTTCTTGCCACTTGCTAACGTCAATTACTAACATGCTTACACCTCATTTTTCTAGGTCTTTCAGTCGATTGTTAATCACTTTTATCTGTTCTTCTACCACTGGCATACGCTCAGCAAAGTGATTATGTTTGTCTACTTTCTTCTCTAATTGCTCTATCCTATAGCTCATTAACCTCATGCCACTATATGAGCCTATCAGCGTACCAGCCAGCGACATGAAAGCCACGATCACATTACCCCAGTCAATCATTTGTACATTCTCCTGTTATTCGTCCTTAGTGGTCTGCTTATATACTTGATTACCGTACACTGTAGCTGCTACGCATATAAAGCCCTGTACAATGGCTGTAAATATACTGTTTGTAGTGATTCCCTCTGTACCAATCACATACAAGCAGCTAAGCACTAATGACACAGCTGTCAGTACTAAAGGGATGCTGCTATCTCTTACTTTTTCTGACTTCTTAAGCATTGCACCCATGCCATACAATGCTGGAATTAACACAGCCAGCTCTGGCTTAACAAAATTAGCGTATTCCATATGTTTACCTCCCCTTTGTTTTGTTTCACGATTCAATATGTGACTATTGTAATGCTGTACAATACTGTTTAAAATAGCGCCACGGTGCGCCACCCCCATAGCACTGCTGCCGTATGCTCGAAAATAGGCGCAAAAAAAGAGACGCTGTTACACGTCTCTCACTGACACTACTGTCATTTATTCACTATTAGCTTTTTCCCCCTGTGCTTACTCCAGCGCACGCCCTTAAATGGCTTTACTGCTGCCTCCCATTCTGCTGGAAATGTATTATATTGATATGTCTTATCTAGTGCCTCTGTCATGCTGTTATCTGTTACGTATGTAATGCTGTATATGTTCCCCAGCTTTGTCTCATTCATAATGCATCTTTGTACATACTGCTTTGTATAATTTAGCTTTGCTGCTATCTCTTTAGCTGTTACACACTCTAATACAAGTTTGTCATTTTCGTATACGTTGTAATAAAATATTTTAGGCATCTTTACCCCTCCTAAACAGCTCCTTATATTCTCCCTCTGTCATGTTAGTGTAGGTCTTTAATACCTCTGTCATATCTGCACCGCTCTTATTACACAATACTCTAATTACATCCACCAGCTGCACGCTTATACTGCGTAGCCGCTTATCTGTTATAACCTCATCCATAGAGTACACCCCTTTGTCAGAATATCATAAACAATAATATTTTAACTATTCTGATAATTAACAAAAGATATGGCTGTTTTTTGTGCATAATATGAAAAGGTGTTTATTGCTTATACACTAATAACATTTATGTCATATTCCTAGTCTCTTAATCTCACGACCTGCTGCCTCGCTATTTCTGTATTACTATATGTATCTCATTTTTACAGCCGTGTCTTTCTATATGCAGCTCTGACACGTTACTAATATCGTACTCTCCTAAAATGTCATAGCTGCGTGTGTAGTTTTCTATAAATTCTTCTGGTGTGCCATCAAACCCATATTCCTGATCGTCCTCCCCATCTTCCCATATCCAATCTAGTAAAATATGTGTATCTGTCTCCTCCCGTAGAAATAATTTAATAAAATCCATTAAACTTAGCATCTTACTACCTCCTATTTGCTAATTTTTCGTAAAACGTCATAAACATGATTTTATTGTTATGATATAATAATAGATTTACTTACCTCGTAAAATTTTAGTTTTACTAAGCACCAAACATCATGTGATTTATGCTCAAAGACTTATATATTTCCTTTTCAAGTTCATCTTTGTATGTAAACGGACTTAAAGGACTTTTTACTTTCTCTCTTAATAATGGCATTGCTGAATTTTCTAAAATTCCTTGACTTGCACTAATGTTCATCTGTGACGGTAATTCTGCCAATGCACATAGTTCCATTTTCTTGTGTTCACATTTATCCATTTTAGGACAAACCTTGCATTTTTCTGATAACTTGCTTAGACTGTAACCCATAGCTTATTCCTTTCCTAAATTTTTATTCTGATAAATCATCTTTAATTTCTTTGACAGCGTAAATAACCATTAGCGTGCCACCAATCGCTATAAATTTGATAATGAATATTAAAATAACGCATATTAACAAACCAAATAAAAAACCTATCTTTTCTATCATTTTTTACCCTCATTCCAGTCTCATTCCAGTCTCATTCCAGCTCTTGCGCCTCTTCTGATTTCTTGTTATAGTAGTCTATCAATGCGCTTAAATCTTCTTTTAATCCCATCTGATCTATTGTTACACTTAATCCTATTAAGGCTCTGCATAAGTCAATAGGCTTAAAATTTGTCATGTCTATGTTTATATCATCACCCTCAAAATACATAACCAGACCTTTGTTAAAAACCTCCTCTGTGCCGTCCTCTCTCTTAATTACTATCTCTTTCATTTCCGCTCTTTCCATCTGCTTGCGCCTCCTTTTCTTCACATTCAAAACATTTTACTACGCCTGTGGCATCCATAGCCCACTCGTCACATGTGCAACCGCATACACTACAGGTCTTATATACGCTATACTGTATCATGCTATATAACCCCCTCCAGAGACTCAGTAAAGCGCTTTATTTTTGCCTCATCTGTCTCGATAAATAAAATGTCACTATGTACCTTTGTGTCTGTGTTATATACACATATACCATGTTTCATAGCTTGCGCTGTCTCGCCTGTGACCTCTATAATGTCTGCTGCCTTTAATTTATCTATAACCTCCTCTTTATCCCAGTCTGCCCCTATTAGACCGATAGGATGGTTATAAAATGTGTGTATATTGTGCTGATCTGGCAATGCACTAATAGCCTCATCTGCATCTAAGAAAATTCTTTCACCTTTTCTTATCATGTTCTCCTATTCCTTTCTTCTTGTATTTGCAATATTTCCATACGCAGTTGACTTTATATGTATTCTTTTTGTATTCTTCATTTTTGCACTCTCCAGAGTCTCCATGATATATACATTCTTCACAAT
>CAYSYT010000053.1:0-10916 GCA_964435195.1 uncultured Christensenella sp.
CTCTTGTTAGAGTAAAAGTTTGAACGTGGTTGAAATATTTTGATTTATCGCTCTGTTCTACAAATCGTTCAAACGACCTAACCGTATCCATGTCGGGAACTGGAATTTTAACTTGTTTTAACATATTGCCGGTTATTTGGTTGATAGTAGAAGTTCCGGTTGATATTTGGCTCCTGAACGCGGACATTTCAAAAAACGTTTTAAGAAATGCGTAGTAATCGCTTCGAATTATCATCATAAATGCACCGAAAGTCATGGGTTCCTGCAGATTTTTAATCAAAGCTGTTTTTCCTACTAATGCCGCGCTTCCGTTTCTGGAACACATCAAAATATCGTTATCTTGAACAAAAAGCTTTTCCTTTATCGGGCAGTTTACACGGACGTTATCATCGAATGCAAGCGTGCCGTTTTGAATGTTGCTGGATCTTAACACTAATGTGCCTGTTCCATCCTGCGTTGCGTCAGCGGGTTTATATGTCAGCCCATTCCAGAACGCTGCTATATCACTGAGATTTCGAATAGGATAGTTTTTTGTATTCGACTCCAGAACACCAAACATCTCGATAAATTGCGATTTTACGAGGTCGTCCGTCGCGCTTAAAAGATGTCTATACGCTTCCTTTGCATCATTTGCAGCCCATAAGACTTCTACAAAATGTTCCAGTTCATCCTCATCTGGCAAATCAAATTCATATTGCATAAGAACTTTGGGGGACAGTCTTTTTGACATCGTTCCGTCGGAGTATTTATCTGCATAATCCCAAAATTCATCTGTATTTAATACGAATGGAAGAACTCTGCCTAACAGCGAAGTTTTTGCACGCAAAACGATTGAGTCGCCAGAAGTTAATCCATCAAAATCTACCATCGATGCTCTTTTAAGATATACATTTCTTCTCGCCACCAAAACGTCCCCTGCACGAAACACTTTCATTGCCGAGCCAAGCATTTCCGTAGATCCATAATTTCTAATTATGACATCTCCCGTAACATAATGCTCCAGTCCCACAAAACGTTCATATTTGCTGTTTGCAGGGTCGTTCTCGCGCTCGTTTATTTCGACTACTATATCTGAAAGTTTATAGTGTTTCATCGTCATCACCTGCCTTTATCAACGCATTTAATGCCAAGTATTCAGCATGCATCTTGGCGGAAGAGTCCATCCACTCTGATGTCGCGTCTTCTATGCTTACATCATCAGTTCCTGTGCCGCCGCGCACATATAGCGCTATACTAAGTTTGAAATCGTTTGCTTCGATTTCATCAATCGTAGCTACGGAAGAAAATCCGTCCGTTGTATTGAATTTCTTGTATGCGGTTGCAATTTTATCGATATGCGTATCCTCTAAGTAGCTTTCCGCATTTTTTCGCGTAACTTCGTTTCTCGCGTTAATGAAGAGAACTTTACATTTTCGCTCAGACGGTTTTCTTGAACGGCAAACCAGAATACATGCCTCCATGGGAGAATTGTAAAACAGGTTTTTGCCAATTCCAATAACCGCTTCCACTAAATCTGCCTTTATGAGTTTTTTTCTCATTTCAATTTCTTCATTTCTGAACAATACGCCGTGAGGAAGCAGAATTGCGCATCTACCGGTTGTAATATCCATGCTCTTTAATATGTGCTGGATAAACGCATAATCGGCTCTGCCTTGCGGGGGTGTACCAAGAAAATTGCGTCCATATTTATCCGTACTAAATGCGTCTCTGTCCCAGTTGCTAATTGAATATGGAGGATTAGCAACTACTACATCAAACGTCTTTAACCGGTCTTTTTCGAGGAAAGTGGGCGAAGAAAGCGTATCCCCTGTACGAATGATAAATTCTTTTACTCCGTGTAAAAACATGTTCATTCGACAAATGGATGCCGTCGGAGGAATAATTTCCTGACCGTACACTTTGACGTTGCGCCATTCCTGACCTTTACCTTTAATGTGGTCAATGCACGAAATCAAAATACCGCCGGATCCGCATGTAGGGTCGTAAATGGATTCTCGCGGTTGTGGATTGAGCATTTCCGCCATTAAATGCGCAACTGTTCTGTTTGTGTAAAACTGCTGCGCCGTATGTCCGTCATCCGAATCGAATTTTCCAATAAGGTATTCATAGCCGTGTCCAAGCTCATCTTCGGGACAATTTTCAATGGATAGCGTTAGCATACTTAAATGCTCAATCAAATCCTTGAGCATTCTATCGGGCAGCTTTGCCTTGTTTGCCCAGTTCGCATTACCAAAAACACCACCCAATTTATCGGGGTTCATACTCTCAATTCCTTGAAATGCTTTCTGAATTGCCATACCGACATTATCGGTCACGACACGAAGGTCATTCCAATGGCATCCATCAGGAATAGAAAAGTCATGAATTTCATCTTCGGGGAAATCTACCCAGCTATCGCCATATTCTTTCCGTGCATTCGCAATATCTTCATCATAAACGTCACTGATACGCTTAAAGAACAATAACGGGAATATGTAATCACGGTAAGAGCTTGCTTCTACGTTATTGCGCAGAATATCCGCACATTTGAAAAGGTATTTTTCAAGCTCTGCTTGCGTTATTCTACTCATCTAAGTAACCTCCTTTTTTGAGAAGAGATTTGAGTCTGGTTTCGCACTCAACAACGGCACTATATGCGTCCATATAATTTTTGCGAACTTCTTTGGGATTGATTTGTTCTGGCGGAGTCTTTTCAATATAGGTATTTACTGACAAAGTGAATCCCTTATCAGCGATATCATCTTCTGTTACCACCTTTGCAAAATCAATAACATCCTTATAGTCGGCAAAAAGTTTATATACGGTCTCAATGTCGCTATCATCCATGTACTTTTGCGCTCTGCGTGCATGAACGATAGTTCCCGCGTCAATAAGTATAACCTTGCCGTCGCGCGCTGCGGGTTTACTGTTATTAAGGAATAGCACACACGCCGAAACGGGTGTTGAATAAAATACGCCACTCGGTAAATTGATTACGGCTTCCAGCTTGTGCGATTTTACAAGTTCCTCTCTGATTCTACCTTCTTTTCCTGTATGGAACAAGACGCCTTGCGGCATTATAATTGCTGCACGACCTGTTTTTTCGTTCATTGAAGCAACGATGTGCTGTATCCACGCATAGTCTGCGTTTGCGTCGGTAGGACAACCCCAAATATTTCTACCCCAGACATCTGTTTCAAACTGTTCTGCTCCCCATCCGCCAAGCCCGAAGGGAGGATTAGCAACGACATAGTCGAACTTTTGCAGCTGTCCACGATAAATAAACTGCGGATTTCTCAGCGTATCTCCGGTTTTAATATGGAAATCCTCTATGCCATGCAGGTACAAATTCATTCGCGCAATAGCCGACGTGGACGTCATATTTTCCTGACCATAAATAAATTGACCAGCGCCTGTTCTGCTTTTTGTCTGCCTGATATACTCAATCAGCATACCACCGGTACCACAAGCTGGGTCATATATCGAATGATTTGCCTCTGGTGCCAGCATTTTAACAAGGAGTTTAACTATTGTTCTGGGCGTAAAGAAATCGCCAGCGTTCTTATTATCATCGTCGGCAAAATGACGAATAATATACTCATTGGCATCACCCATAATATCTGCATCGTAATTGTTATTACCTAAGCTTCTTTCCGAAAAATGCTCAACAAGGTCTTTAAGTTTTTTGTCTGGCAAAAAACTTTTATTCGTCCATTCCGCTTCATCGAAACCTGTAAACAGTCCTATAAGCGATTCGGGATTAGCCGCTTCAATTCCTTGCATAGAATTGAGAATTGCGGTTCCTACATTTTCAGAGCAGTTGCGTATATCCGACCAATGACATCCTTGGGGAATAATAAATCTATGAATTTCGTCCTCGTCGAAATCCGTCCAACCTTCACCATAATTGCTTTTTGCTATTTCGATTTCTTCATCGTAGCAGTCGCAAATTCTCTTTAAGAACATAAGCGGCAATACGAATGTCTTGTATTTTGAGGGAAGTACCGCGCCATAAAGAATGGTACAAGCGCCGTATAAGAAGCTATGAAGCTCGCTGGCGCGCATTGTGCGCGCCGTTTCTTCTTCGGTTGCACCGTCAGTAACATCAACCGACAAAACGATTTGTTCTTCGCGCGACATGCCATCATAGTCCTGCTTTTTCTTCGTTGCAGAATGTTTTTCTTGGCGTGCGAAGCTATCATGCTTTTTTTGTAGTCTGATTCCGAACTGGGCTTCAAATTTATTAAGCACAGTAAGCATTTTTTCATCCAGGAAGGTTAATGCTAATTTTCTCGTTTCAGCAGGGATACCATAATATGCCTCTGCGATACTGCCAGCGATGGCTGCCTGTGTATCTGCATCTCCTCCGAGAGATATCGCGTTTCTGACAGCGTCTTCATAATCTGCTGATTCTAAAAATGCCATGATAGCTTGAGGTACGGAACCCTGACAGGTAACGTCAAAACTATACGCATCACGCACGGAATCCAATGTGAAATTCATCGGATAATAATGCTTATCAATATAGTCGCGTATCTCAAAAATGCTTTTTCCGTCAAGCGCTAAATATATTGCAACCGCAACCGCTTCAGCGCCCTTTATTCCTTCTTTGTGATTATGGGTTACTTCGGTAACTGCGCGTGACAGCGCTACCGTTTCTTCGAGGGAGTTCGCTGCGTATGCACATGCACTAACGCGCATTGCGGATCCGTTACCATAACTGTTATACGGCTGCGGATTATTGGAAGCAATCCATCCGCGGAAATTTCCACCATAACCTGCATGAGGATACTTTCTTCCAAGCTTCTGCATCTGTTCAACCGCTTTTTTACCCAATTGCGTATAATTGCCGTTGCACTCTAAAATCGCGCTGGCAATAGCTATTGTCATGATACTATCGTCGGTAGGATGGCATCCGCCGATATGCGTCATAAATTCGAAATCTTTGGATTTATTGGGCTTCCACTCAAAACGAGATCCAACGATATCACCTATAATTGCTCCTAACATATTTCGTCTCCGTTTCCTTAATCAATAATTTTCTTTGCCTGCGCTTTATATTCTTCTGCCACGTTAGCGGGAGAGAGTATTTTCATCTGGTCGGTAAACTGGAACAGCCATCCCCAGAAAGTCGGGCTGATTCTCACGTCCACACTGGCGACAATGGTATGCTCGCCTGTGCGCACCATTTTTACGTTCTCGCCAAATTTATCATATACCACGCCGATGAGCTTATCGTTGAATTCCAACGTAACCTTTACCAGCTCGCCGCCGTACATCTTGAACACCTGCTCGGTATATCCTCCTACGGTGGCACGAAGTTCCATTGCTTTTTCGGTGATGTCCTCATCGATTATCTCGACCGAAGCCATCTTATCAACACGGTAATTTGATGTGCCGTCATGACGGGAACTGTAGCAAGTCAGGTAATAGTTATCCTCGTTAAATACGAGTGCAATCGGCTCTACAACGTAATGGTGGCCGTCGCGCCTGAATACCTTTTCGCCATGCTCGTTCAAATCGTAGTAAAGGAAAATAACCTTCTTATTTTTATATATGGCTTCTTCCAAGCGGTCAACGTTATAGTAAATCTGTTCGTTGCTGTGCTTTCTGGTATTGAAGCACACTATGCTTTGCTTGAGAATTTCAGCCCTATGTGCGCCTCCGAGAGCAGCAATTTTTTCCACCAGTTCCGCTGCTTTCTTATCCGTAACAAAGCTCGCTGCCTGTACTGCGTCAATAAGTATCTTTATCTCTGGCACGTCGAAACTGCGGTCTACCACGTAATACGCTTTCTCATGACCAACCATTGTGGACATGATTTCGTATCCGAATTCATTGAGAATTGCTATATCTCTGGTAAGCGTTCTGCGGTCGCACATAACGCCTCTTTCTTCAAGTCTCTTGCAAACAGCGGTTGCCAGCATGGGATTATCCTCATCCGTCTCTTGGCGGAAAATCTCCATCAGTCTCAAAAGTTTTATCTTTTTGATATTTGATTCTGCCATATTGCTGTTCCTCCTGCGCGTATTTATAATAATACATCTTACATTATACCATATATCTATGAAAAAGTAAATAGCTTTCACGCACGTTTTTGTTACTCTTTTTTGAATAGTGCGATATTTTTAGTTTCAAATCTCTCCTGTACCTCCCGTTTGGGCGTTCTTTGTTTCTGTAAAGAAAGCGTAAAAGTACACCAGCGTTTTCTCCATTTCTGCAAAGAAAAAAGGCGTCAGAGAAGCCGATTTGACCTCTCCGACGCCTGAAAAGCACTTATTTTCCTTAATTTTGCCGTATTTTTGCCCAAAATGCATTAAAAAACCTCTCTTGTCGTGGTAGACAAAAGAGGTTTCTTATTTGGCGGAGAAAGAGGGATTCGAACCCTCGCTACGGTTTCCCATACTACTCCCTTAGCAGGGGAGCCCCTTGAGCCTCTTGGGTATTTCTCCGTATTCGCTCAATTTTTATAATTTAAAAGCATAGGTATATTAACACAAAAAAAACGTTTTGTCAAAAGAATTTTATAAATATTACGACTAAAAATCAATTTAATGGATTTTCTTCCGTTTCCGTATCGGCAGACGAACGTATCACAGTTCCTTCTACGACGACTCCGCGCGTTGCGGCGTAACTATCGTTCCTTATTTTTTCGACGGAAACCGTTTTTCCGTCAATTTTTTTTATAATATACCCTTCGCTTTTATAACCGCACTTACCGTAACTTAAAATTTTTCTTTCACCCAAAAACAAATCGGGGTATTCTCCCGCCGTATCAACTATAATTTCGGATTCCGGCACGGGAATATATTCCGTAATAACGCTTTTTCTTATCAAAACCTCATGCATAGGTTCGCCGAAAATTCTCACGGTAAGCGTAGTATCGTTGGCGTACGCTTTAATTATTATAGGATTATGCGTATCGTTTACGAATCTGAAATCAGCGCCGCCCGAATTAACCATCGCATCGAAAGACGGCGCGACGTAACTTACGGGTAAACTGTGCGAATGATATTCCGTAACTTTCAATCCTGCCAACAAAACGGCGTTATAAAGCGTAGTAGACACCTGGCAGACTCCGCCGCCGACACCGTCGACGAACTTTCCGCCCATTATTATTTTAGCCTTTTTATAGCCTCTTTTTTCCGTCCTTTCGCCCACTACCCCGTTAAAAGAAAATTCCCCGCCGACATCGACTATAGTATCGTTAATCGATTTAACGGCAAGCGCGATATTAAATTTTCTTTCTTCCGACGAAGCGCCGTACGAAGTATAGAATTTTGCTCTAACCGACAATTCTTTCGGTCGCAAATCGTAGAACGGCATACGAAAACAAGTTGTGTAAGCGGCGCCGACTTCCGCACGGTCGCCATTCGGTTTTACGTAATAGCCGAATAAACCGCCGAATACGGAACTCAAAAAAATCGTCAATGCGAGAATAATTTTAAGCATCCATTATATTATATGCAAAACGCCGATTTTTACGAATAAAAACCAAACTCCGTTTAATCGAATAAATTTTTAACGATTGATAAAATGTCGGTTTTGAATTTATCCGTATCACCGTCGTTTTTTACCGTAATATAATCGGAAAAATCCGTATTATCGTAATCTATTTGATTTTTTATGCGGTCGTAAACTTCTTTTTCACTGATTGCCGAACGTTTTATTACGCTGTCCACACGCATTTGCAAAGCCCTTACGACAACGATAACCTTATCGAATAATTTTTCGTAGCCACCCTCGAACAAAAGCGGAACCTCAACGAACGTAATTCCGTCAAAGGCGTTAGCGCGCGACAAAGCCTCTTTAACGATTAGCGGATGAGTTAATTCGTTTAATTTTTTCAACTTCTCTTTATCGTTAAAAACTTCGTCCGCGATAACCTTCCTGTCTATCGGTGAATCCAAATCGCCGACCGCAGTCGGGAAAATTTTTTTAAGTTGTTTTTTTACCTGTTTTTTATCGAAAAGCGTTCTCGATATTTCATCGCACGAAACGGTATTGAAACCGTGTTCGGAAAGTATTTTAAGCGCAACGCTTTTACCGCTTCCTATTCCGCCGGTAACGGCGACAACGAGTTTTTTATTCATATTACTTTGCGTCAAACCACGTTTTTCCGCAACCCGATTCTACTGTAAGAGTTACGGGAAGTTTAACCGTTCCTTCCATTTCTTCTTTCAATATTTTTTTCACTTGTTCCTGTTCTTCCCTAAACGCGTCTATAATGAGTTCGTCGTGTACTTGTAAAATAAGTTCGGATTTCAAATTTTCTTTTTTTAAGCGACGTTGAACGTTTATCATTGCAAGTTTAATAACGTCCGCAGCGCTGCCCTGTAAAGGCATATTCATTGCAACGCGTTCGCCGAATTGACGAAGATTGTAATTCGACGACAACAATTCTCTTATATACCGTTTTCTGCCGAACATCGTAACGGCGTAACCTTTCCGTCTTGCACTTTCTACGTTGGCTTCCATATACTTTTTTACTTCGGGGTATTCCTTAAAATACGCCGAAATATACTCTCTTGCCGCATTAACCGAAATTTTAAGTTGCTTGGAAAGTCCGTATTCGCTCATACCGTAAATAATACCGAAATTAACAGCCTTAGCATCCCTCCTCATATTCGAGGTAACCTCGGAAATCGGCACGCCGAAAACCCTTGACGCCGTTATGGAATGAATATCTTTTCCGTCGTTAAAAGCATCTATTAAAACCTTACAGTCGGAAAACGCTGCCAGTAAGCGCAACTCTATCTGCGAATAATCCGCACCGACCAAAATTCTGTCTTTATTTTTAGGTACGAAAAATTTACGCAATTCTTTTCCCTCGTCGTCGCGAACGGGAATATTTTGCAAATTCGGTTCTTTACTGGAAAGCCTGCCCGTAGCCGTTACCGTTTGATTAAACGACGTATGAATAAGCCCCGTTTTTTTGTCTATCAAAGGCTTAAAACCTTCTATATACGTCGAATAAAGTTTTTGTATCTGACGATAACGGAGAATTAACGGAATAATCGGATGAGCGTCTTCCAACTCCTCCAAAACCTCTGCCGTGGTCGAATAACCCTTCCTCGTTTTTTTGCCTTTGCCGAGTTTAAATTTTTCGAAAATCACGTCGCCCAACTGTTTGGGTGATTTTACGTTAAGTTCGGGTTCTTCCGCCAACGTTTTTATCTTTATTTCCAATTCTTTCAAAACGGCTTCGTATTTTTTGCCCGTTTCGACAAGGCTCTCTTCGTCAACCTTAAATCCCGCCGTCTCCATATCGTAAAGGACGTCGGAAAGCGGCAATTCCATATCTTTATAAAGCCAAACGTTATCTTCTTCATTAAGTTTTTCTTTCAGTTTTGCGCATATGTTGAACAGCGCATACGCGCACGTATCTGCATTTTCCCCGTACTCTTCCATAACGTCGGAAAACTTTTCCGCGCCGTTATTAAAATCCACCAAATATTTCATTAAAGAAACGTCGTCTACGGGTGCGGTCAGCTCCGCTTCCGCAAAATTTTCAAGATAATGCCTAACGTCTTTTTTGTTGAACAATATTATAGGAGAAGTGCCCGTAAGTAACGGTTTTAAGGCGTCGACTATTTCGTAAGCAAAAAAACCATCGTCGAGGAGCGTTCCGCGTATTTTTGCGAAATATTCCGCATCGGAATTCTCGCGATAAACGGAAATTCTATCTTCCGCAAAATAAATCGAAACCGTTGAACCGTCGGTAGATATAGGTAATTCCGAAAGACCGTTCACTTTTTTCAACTCTACTGTTTTCTTTTCTTCGGCTTTTACATATTCGTCTTCCGATTCGTCGAAAAGCCCCTCTTTTTTATAAAGCGTCTTAAATTCCAAATCGATAAACATACGCTTTACTTCCTTTGAAAACGGCATCTTAACGCGCATTTTTTCAACGTCGGTATCGATATCGCAATGCGTATCTATAGTTGCAAGCGTATGCGATAAGTACGCCGTTTCTTTATCGTTTATCAATTTTTGTTTAAGCGCGCCTTTTTGTTCCTCTATATGCTCGTAAACGCCGTCTAACGAACCGTACTTTTGTACAAGATTAAGCGCGGTTTTTTCTCCTACGCCCTTCACCCCGGGAATATTATCCGAACTGTCGCCCATAAGGGATTTCAAATCTATAATCTGCAAAGGCTCTATACCCGTTTTTGTTTTGAAATTGTCAACGTCGTAAACGTCTATATCGGTAATTCCGCGACGGGTAAAATAAACTGCCGTTTCGCCGTCTACGAGTTGAAAAGAAT
This sequence comes from uncultured Christensenella sp., assembly GCA_964435195.1. GTDB lineage: Bacteria > Bacillota > Clostridia > Christensenellales > Borkfalkiaceae > UBA1259. The sequence continues at coordinate 10,248 of CAYSYT010000053.1, forward strand.
CTTTATCGCCCGTATATATAACGGTTTGAATATCAGTGGCTTTTGCAATCGTGCCTATAACGTCGTCGGCTTCCGAACCCTCCTTTTCCACGACGGCGATATTCATACTCCGTAAAACTTCTTTTAATAGAGGAATTTGCGGACGTAACTCTTGCGGCATAGGTTTTCTCGTCGCCTTATAACCGCTATACATCTTATGTCTGAAAGTCGGCGCTTTTAAATCAAAAGCAACCGCAACGTACGTCGGTTTAATATCGAATAGCATTTTTACGAACATATTCATAAAACCGTATACGGCGTTTGTGTATTCGCCTTTTTTCGTAAGTAAGGGCGGCATTGCGTAAAACGCCCTGTTAATTAAACTGTTACCGTCAATCAATACTAATTTTTCCATAAAATCACCTAAAAGCGCTTGCATTCTTAAAAGATTTGTGTTATTATCTTAAGGCAAGTTGATCGTAAGGATTATTTTACCATTTAATTTTATCAAAAATACTTGTAATTTGCAACAAATAATTAAATCTTTTGCCGCTGTGGTGAAATTGGCAGACGCGCTGGACTCAAAATCCAGTGGTAGTGATACCGTGCCGGTTCGACTCCGGCCAGCGGCACCAGTTTGAACTCGAATTTTTGCACACGAAACCCCACGCTCGGTAGTGGGTATTTTAG
>CAYSYT010000054.1:0-10882 GCA_964435195.1 uncultured Christensenella sp.
GGCCAGAGCTTCATTATCGTGCATAGCGGCGACTACTATTGTGGTCTGCGCGGCTATAAAAATGCGATGGAGCATTTGGGCGTTGTTATGCAGACAATCAGCTCTGATAGCCAGAGCTACAGTTTGCGCTGGGAAAGCTGGGGTTGGGGATTCAACTGGACAATTGATTTGATAATTGGCAAGCTGGATGAACTTGAAGCTGCAGGTGTGAAGCAAATTACTTTGGATGATGGCTGGTACACCTATGCTGGTGATTGGGAATTGAGCACAAGCAAGTTCCCAAATGGTACTGCGGATGCAAAACGATTAACAGATGCTATTCACGAACACGGAATGACAGCAATTCTATGGTGGCGCCCATGTGATGGTGGTATGGATAGTAATTTGTATAATCAACATCCAGAATACTATGTAAAAAATGAAGACGGGAGCACTGCGCGTCTTCCTACTCCAGGGGGAGGGGTTAACTCAAGTTTAGGGTATGCGCTTTGCCCTATGTCAGATGGTGCAGTAGAAAGTCAAATCGACTTTGTAAATCGCGCCATGAAGGAATGGGGCTTTGATGGTTTTAAAGGCGATTATTTGTGGAGTATGCCCAAATGCTATGATACTTCACATAATCACGCCTATCCTGAAGAGTCTACCGAGCGGCAATCGGAATTCTACGAATTGACTTATGTGGCAATGATTGCAAACAATCCTGATGTTTTTAATTTGTTGTGTAATTGTGGCACACCGCAGGATTATTATAGCCTTCCGTATATGACTCAAATTGCTACCGCAGATCCGACTTCGTTGGATCAAACTAGACGGCGAGTTAAAGCTTATAAGGCGCTTACAGGCGATTATTTCCCTGTTACTGCTGATCATAATAGCATTTGGTATGCCAGTGCTGTTGGAACCGGTTCTGTTTTAATTGAAAAGCGAGATTTAACAGGCTCTGCAAAAGTTGAATATGAAAAATGGCTTAAAATTGCAAATACCGAACAATTGCACTTGGGTCGGTTTGTCGGAGATTTGTATAGTTATGGATTTGATCCCTACGAAACATATGCGGTGGAAAAAGATGGCATCATGTACTATGCCTTCTATCGCGATGGCGCAAAGTATTCACCAACTGACTATCCTTCAATTGAATTGAAAGGTTTAGATCCTGAAAAAATGTATCGGATTGTGGATTATGTGAATGACAGAGTAGTTGCAACAAATCTAACCGGAGATAATATTGCCTTTGATGCACGATTTACAGATAGTCTACTCATCAAAGCTGTAGAAATAACAGAACCAGATTCTGAAGTTATTGATCCAGACTACGGTTTTGTATCAGTAGATGACCGGGATGAAAGTGTTGTTTATACTGGTACATGGCATGATGATTCAAATTCAGTGTTTAGTGAAAACACAGCTCGTTATACAAACGAAGTAGATGCATCTGTTGAATTTGCATTTGCAGGTACAGCTATCCGTTGGTATGGACAGAAAGATATAAATTTTGGAATGGCGGATGTGTATCTTGATGGTGAGTATGTGACAACAGTTAATGCATACGGCGAGGCACAATCTGGTGTGTGTCTGTACGAACAATTAGATTTAGAAGCAGCGATGCATACAATTAAAGTAGTATGTAAGTCTGCTGTTATTGACATAGACCGCTTTGCCTACGAACCAGTAGTTTTGGAGCCAGAATACACGAAAATCGATGCTACGTCTGATTTAATAACTTATGTTGGCACATGGGAAGAGTATGAAGACGAAAGCTTCAATCTTGGAAAGGCTATGAAAACCAACGATGAAGGTGCTTATGCGGAGCTGACCTTTGTTGGAACGGCAGTTAGAGTGTATGCTGAAATGAGCTTTAATTTTGGAACTGCAGATGTATATCTTGATGGTGAACTGGTTGAAAATGTTATTCTATACGGGCAAGCTGCTACGGGTCAACTGATGTTTGAAAGAGCTGATTTGCCAGATGGTGAGCATACTATCCGCTTTGCGAGAAATGCATGGAATATCAATTTGGATTACTTTTCCTATTTGCCATCGGAACAAGAGAGAACTATTATTGTTGATGCAATGGATTCTGACATCTCCTATACTGGCGAGTGGAATGATGATTATAACTCTGCATTCCAAAATGAGACAGCACGATATACTAGCCAGGCTGGTGCAACAGCTGAAATTACATTTACAGGAACAAATATTCGCTGGTATGGCCAATATGATACCAATTTTGGAACAGCAAGCGTATTCATCGACAGTATTCTTGTAGAAGAAATCAACTTGAATGGTTCCTATGAAGCCCAGCGGCTATTATTTGAATGTGGTGGCTTGTCTGCCGGAGAGCATGTGCTAAAAATTGTGTGTGAATCTCCAGTAATTGATATTGACTATTTTGAATATTCGAATTAAGGAGGACAAGATGGATAAAATAACTTTTTTGGGCGCAGGGAGTAGCGTTTTTGCAAAGAATGTACTTGGAGATTGCTTGCAAACGGACTGTTTACATGAATATGAGTATGCACTGTTTGATATCGATCCTGTTCGACTGGAAGAATCCTACATGATGCTTAGCAATATCAATCGCAATTCCAATGGGGGGAAAGCGAAAATCGTCAAATACACTGACCGAAAAGAGGCACTTCGTGGGGCAAAATATGTCTGCAATGCCATTCAGGTTGGCGGATACGAACCTTGTACTGTAACGGACTTTGAAATTCCCAAGAAGTACGGTTTGCGTCAGACTATTGGAGATACTAACGGCATCGGTGGCATCTTCCGCGCGCTGAGAACCATTCCGGTTATGATGGATTTTGCAAAGGATATGGAAGAGGTTTGCCCGGATGCACTGTTTATCAATTACACAAACCCTATGTCTATGCTGACGCTTGCCATGAATCGGGGTACGAATATCAAGACGATTGGCCTGTGCCACTCTCATCAGGAATGTGTACCAATGCTGCTTGGCCGCCTTGATCTTCCGAAAGATGGCGTGAATTACAAAATCGCAGGTATCAATCACATGGCTTGGCTTTTGGAGATCACTCGCAACGGTGTTGATTATTATCCTGAGATCAAGAAACGTGCACTTAATGGTCCAATCAAAGATCCACTTGCAGAGTTAGCTGTTCTGTATCCAGAATACGCAGAAGTAATCGGTGCAAGAACACCGGAGCTTCATTCACCAGAGAATCACGATGATATGGTTCGGTTTGAAATGATGAAACAATTTGGTTACTATATCACGGAATCCAGTGAGCATAGTGCGGAATACTACCCATATTTCATCAAAAAAGCATATCCGGGACTGATTGAACGGTACAATATTCCTTTGGATGAGTATCCTAGACGGTGTATCGCCCAACAGAAACGGTGGCACGAGCAGGCTGAAAAACTGATCCATAATGAAAACCTGACACACACCAGAAGCAATGAATATGCTGCAAGCATCATTGAAGCACTGGAGACAGGTAAAGCATTTTCGTTTGGTGGAAATGTTATGAACACCGGTCTAATCGACAATCTTCCGACAGATTGCTGTGTTGAGGTTACCTGCCTCGCTAATGAGGGTGGTATTCAGCCGTGCCACATTGGAGTATTGCCACATCAGTTGGCAGCACTCAATATGCGACAGATTAGTGTCCATCAGTTGACAGTGGATGCAGCATTGACGGGAAAACGAGATTGCATTTATCAAGCAGCGCTGCTTGATCCTCATGCAAGTGCGGAACTTTCTATTGATGAAATCCGTAGTATGGTAGATGATTTGATTGATGCTCACGGTAATTGGTTACCCGAATATCATTAAAAGAACGTAATCTTATTTAAACAAAGGAGAGAAATCATGGCTAATACTGTTAATGAAGCCAATGTACACGAAGAAGCAACAATGTGTACAAAGAAAGAAAAACTTGGACACGCATTAGGTGTACTTGGACACGATTCTGCCTATACATTGTGGGCAACGTGGGCTACTCCGTTTATGACGGACATTCTGGCTCTTCCAGCTGCATTTCTTGGTGCCCTCCTTGCTGGTGCGAGAATTTTTGATGCGTTTACAGACATTTCAATGGGTGTTATCGCAGATCGAACCAGAAGCAAATGGGGACGTTTTCGGCCTTGGGTATTGCGAGCGGGCCCGCTATTCTGTTTGTTTATGGCACTCAGTTTTTTGAAACCCAGTTTCCTTGGAACAACCGGCCTCTGTCTTTTTGCGGGAATTCTGTATATTTTAACAGGTAGTATCGCATTTACCGCTGTAGACATTCCGTTTTGGAGCCTGCCCGCAGCAATGACGAGCAACCCTAAAGAGCGCGACGGGATTATTGGAACAACAACAACGTTCTCTAATGCAATATCTGGTATTATTGGAGTTGCAATGCCTATTGGCCTGACTCTTTTAGGCGAATTCAAATGGACGTCCTATTTTACAATTGCTGCGGTGATTGCTGTATTTGCAACAATCATGTATCTCTGCTGCTTCAAGAGAGTACGTGAGCACGTTGTGCCTGATGATACTGAAAAGTTCAGCCTGAAACTTGCACTGAAAAATGTCTTTACGAATCAACCACTGCTTTGCGTTCAGTTGTCCAATCTGTGTTTCCTGCTCGGAATGATTTTGAAAGGCGGCTTCAACTATTACTACTTTACATATAATGTTGGAAGCTTGGAATTGATGAGCGTTGCAAGTCTGATTGGTACGGTTGCTCAAATTGTGGGAGCAATTCTGTTTACAGTTTTGGCTAAGAAGATTGGCAAAAAAGCATGTATGTATGGTGGTGTTATCATTCTCGCTGCAGCTCATGTTTTCCTATATTTTGCTGGTTGGACAAATGTGATCCTGATTTTTGTTTGTTCTGCAATTTCTTCTACAGCACTTGGTGCATTGATGGTCTGCGTCAATGCTATGATGGCTGACACTATTGAGTACGGTGAATGGAAAACCGGCCAGCGGAATGAAGCCATGATTACTTCGACCCGCTGCTTTGTTACCAAGTGTGTCATGGCGATTTCTGGTATAGTTGTTGCTGCAACGATTGGCTTGACTGGCTATACGCCTGGTGTTGAGCAGACTGCCAATGTTCTGAATTCTTTCCACACTATGTATTCTCTTGTTTGTGCTGGCGTTGTAATTCTTGGTGTTATTCCCATGTTCTTCTATAAGTTGACCGAAAAGCGTCATGCTGAGATTATGGAAGAACTGAAGGCCAGAAAATCTGGCAAGTAAAATAAGCTCTCTTTCCTCTACCTTTTTTTCAATATCGCAACCCCAAACGCAGGGAATACCCGGTAGGTCTCTGCCGGGTATTTCTGCACCTTAAAGGAGAAAAATATGTCAGTTTTTACGATTACAAACCCTATTTTTGAGCTTTTACAGAGACGAGATACTGCGAAGGAAAAAGGTATCTATTCCTGTTGTAGCGCCAATGAATTTGTCATCCGTGCGGCGCTGCGCCGTGCAAAGGTCAATGACACGGTTGTGTTGGTTGAGGCGACCGCCAATCAGGTGAACCAGAACGGTGGTTATACGGGTATGACGCCTGCTGATTTTCGTGCGTTTCTTGACCGCTTAGCGAATGAGGAGGGTATGATGCCGGAGCACGTTTTGTGTGGTGGCGACCACCTCGGCCCGCTGACATGGCAGAATCTTTCGGAAAAAGAAGCAATGAACAATGCCAAGGAACTGATTCGCGCCTATGTCCTCGCAGGTTTTGTGAAAATACATATCGACACAAGTATGCGCGTTGCCGATGATGACCAGAACGCCCGTCTGCCGGACAGCGTGATCGCGCGGCGTGGCGCACAGCTTTGCCGTGTGGCTGAAGATGCTTTTGAGGAATATCAGGCTGCACACCCAAATGCGCCGAAGCCGGTTTATGTAATTGGCAGTGAAGTTCCCATCCCCGGTGGCGCGCAGGAAAATGAGGATAGTGTGACGGTCACATCTTCTGCTGATTGTGAGCGGACACTGGCGGAATTTGAACGCGCTTTTGCCGAGTGCGGTCTACAGAACGCGTGGGAGCGTGTGATTGCCGTTGTTGTACAGCCAGGCGTTGAGTTTGCCGATGAGAGCGTGATCGAGTATGACTGCGATAAGGCGCGCGCGCTGATGACTTCCTTGAAAAAATATCCGAACCTTGTTTTTGAGGGGCACTCGACCGATTATCAGCCGCGCGCCTGTCTGCGTCAAATGGTCGAAGACGGTATCGCCATTCTGAAAGTTGGCCCTGCTCTGACCTTTGCACTGCGCGAAGGACTTTTTGCACTGGAACAGATCGAGCGTGAGCTGTATACGGTGCACGATCTTCCGCTCTCACAGTTCCGCACTACGCTCGAACAAGTCATGCTGACCGATACACGTCAGTGGGCGAAATACTATCACGGCGAAATGCCACAAAAGCGTTATGCGCGCGCATTCAGTTTCTCCGACCGCGCACGGTACTACCTGACAAATCCGGCGGTACAAGCGTCCATTCATACGTTGCTTTCCAATCTGGAGACAACCGGAATCCCCACGGCACTCTTGAGTCAGTATTTGCCGACGCAGTATGCCCGTGTCCGCGATGGTGAGCTTCCGCTTTGCGCGCGCGACATTTTGATTGACCGCGTCGGTGACTCTATTGATGATTATCTGTATGCAGTGTTGGGATCATGAGGAAATGTACAGGAAAAGATACCCGTATAAAAGCAAAGGCGATTAGAGTTGTGGTTCTTGTTGGATGGTCAGTTGCGGGGATTATCCTGCTCATTCTAATTCAAGCTATTGCGGACAGCCGTGAATTGCAAAAAACTGCGTCTGTGTTCATTTGGGCGTATGTTCTCTTTTCTGCTGTTGTCGCTGGCATTGTGGTTCGTCTGACAAAAATAATGAAAAATGCAGCGTTTAAATCCAGTGAATTGGTATAAGCGAAATCCTCTTTCCAATTTTGGAGAGAGGATTTTCTTTACCTTTTTCATAGTTGCCGCGACCATTATCGTAGATCGTTACAAGCGTAATTCTCGTGTTGTATAGAATTTGAAATAATCCGACATTCACAAGTCAAAGTTTGTCTAAGTGGGTCTAAGTTAGGCAGATTCCCTGAAAACAAATCAGAAATGTTGTATGCTTATATCAGCCCGAATGAGAAAGGATGTATCGCTATGACAGACGTACAAAACGCCATCTATTCTATTGTTGAAACACGCGGAAAAGAGTGTTACTGCATTTTGTGTCATGCGATCGATGTTGCTATTGCGTACCAACCCAATATGCCGCAAATGCAGCTTATCTGTAATGAGGTTCGCGTTCGGACAAATAAACGTACAGCCGCTGCTATCTCAAAAGCTCTCAATCGTGCTGCAAAAGATATCTGGCAAAACGGTAAGCGTCAAATGCTTCGCTATTACTGGATTGAAGAAGCACCGACTGCCAAAGAATTGATCTGTTTGATTTCTGCAAAACTTTGGGCTGACCGACAGAGTGTGCATAAATAGCTTGCCTGCATTGCAACATGGAAATCACGCTTTGTGATGTAATGCGCGGCGTGTTTTCTTAAAGATGTCTGCCTTGTCTACGAGGCAGACATCTATAGAAATCTGTCCCAATTCGGGACAGATTATGGCGTGTCATTCTGGAAAAGCGCATTTATGGAAATACGCTTTTTCGGGCTGACAACCCACACTAGATAATTGAATAGGGCAGACAGAACCGTTTTGCATATGCGAGCCAATGGGTGCGCGGGGATGCCAAAAGCGCGGAGCGAATAACACTTACATGAAAACAGGTCATGGCTGGCCTGTGCGCGAAGACCATATGCAAAGAACAATGATACTTGCGTTAGCCATACGTCACAGAATGGAACGCCCCGCCATGGGAATGGAGGGAGGCACAGCGCCTATGGAGCGGCCAGCCACCGCCGTCTGAAACGCCTTGGGACAGCAATTACAGTGATTTGACCGAAGATGATATGAGATTGCCGTCTGCATGAGGGCGGCGGTTTGCGCGAAGTGGTTAAACGCTGCCTAAATGGGAAATACTTTCCGACAGGAGGGGATATAGATGGAGCAGCAAGCTGTACAGCAGATTGGAAATGCAACTTATGTGATCGAGCGAGTTTTTGCAAAGGAAAAACCACCCCAGGAGGTGGTAATTGAGGAAATCATTACAACGGCGAGGCAGGCTATGAAAATTGACCACTCAGACAGGGGCATGGTATAATAAAGCTGTAAATGAGTGGTTCCGGGAAGGAGTTTATCATGTGGAACCACATTCGACTTGCAGATACTTATTACCGCCTTTCAGATGAAGAACGGCGCAATGGAAACGAGTCGGAAAGTATCACTAACCAACGAGCCATTGTGCAGGATTATTGCGAAAAGCACGACATCATCATTGTCCGGGAGTTTGTGGACGATGGATATTCCGGTGGCAATTTCGAACGCCCCGGTTTTCAGGCTATGCTGGAACATCTTTCTACCGGAAAGGCCAATATGGTGGTCACAAAAGATCTATCCCGTCTTGGGCGTGATATGACCGAATCCAGTTATTATGCCGAGCGCTTTTTCCCGGAGCACAATATTCACTATCTGGCACCGGGCAATGATTTTGACTCGATGGGTGACAACCTTATGGCACCGTTTCAGTTTGCCATGAATGACGTTTATCTGCGTGACACCTCCAGAAAGGTGAAACAGACACTGGACATGAAGCGCCAAAAAGGACGCTATCCGGCATGTCCACCCTATGGATATAAAAAGGCTCCTAACACCACGGATCAGTTAGCTCCGGATGAGCAGACGGCTCCGGTGGTGAAAGAGATTTTTGCGTGGGCGGCATCCGGACTATCTACCAGGGGAATTGCAAACCGGCTCAATGAGCAGGGGGTAATTCCACCGCTGAAATACCGAGTGGAATATCGGGATGTTTTTACGCCGAAGGGGGCAGCCAGAGCATCGGATTACTGGAATGCCACTACGGTCAAGCGGATTTTGTGCAATCGTGTCTATCTGGGACATACGATACTGGGAAAGACGCGAAAAGCCAATGTAAAGTCGCGGAAAAAGATTGCCGTGCCGGAGGAAAACTGGTATTACACCGAGTCAACACATGAGGCGCTGGTCACACAGATGCAGTTCGATCAGGCAGCACACTTTATGGGAGAACACACAAAAGCGCACGGAAAAAATCCCGACGAGCGTCACAGTATATTCGGCGGGATTGCATTTTGTGCCCACTGCGGAACGGCTATGTGTTCCGGCGGCTCAGTTTATCGTGGAGAGCGAAACCGGTATTGGTATCTGGCGTGCAATAAGATAAGCAGCCGGAACCTGAACCGCTGTACCCACGGGGCGCGAATCAAATACGAGGATCTAGTTGAGATTGTCCGCTGTGATTTGAACCGCTTGCTGAGCTTTTCACAGGCTGAGATCGAAGCGATAACCGAAGAAGCCCTCCACCGAGCCAATGCAATACTTGAGCCAACAGAGGACAGAGAAACGGCGCTGCAAACCATTGAAGCCAAGCTCAAGCAAATCGCCAAAATGATCGAACGCGCCTATCGAGATAACGCAGCAGGCTATATCAGCGATGCACAGTTGGATGAGATGATGGGCAGATTTGGTCAGGAGCGGCAAACGTTGGAGCAGCGGCAAAAGCAGCTGCTGACCGACAATTCTCAGGAGCGGGAGATTCGCAATGCTTATGGATTGTTTTTTGACATTGCAAGGCGGTATGCGCCGGTAGAAGCATTGGAACGTGATATTTTGCACACGTTCATTGAGCGGATCGAAATCGGAGAAAAGATCTTGCCGGAGGGAAAAACCATAGCAGGCCCGAAGACACCATATCGCCAGAGCATTCGGATTTTCTACCGATTTGTAGGAGAAGTGACAGAGGAACCTGTGCGCGAGGTTCTTAAAGGCTAACCGCAAGGCCAAAATGCAGCAGTTTAAGAGGCAAAAAAACGCCAACCTCTTTGGCAGCTTCCATCTTGAACTGATCCATGGCCTCGCGGGCTTCGGGAATATTGATCTGATTGGTGTTCTTGGAACTCATGTTCTCCATCTCCTCATCAAAATTCGATTGTTTGGGTACCGCAACAATAGATTGCCCCGGAAAAGACCGAATATCCGACAAAATCAGTGGAAATTTATGTGTGTTCATGGTATGCTGAACCTGAAAAAAGGCACGACAGCAGCAGAGAGTTCTGAATTGGGGGACAGGAATACAACGATGAACAGCAATGCAGTTGAAGAAAACATCAAACGGACTATGGCAAAGGCAATGCTGGACGCACTGCAAGCACGGCTGGGTGTGGTTGATTTCCGGGTGAGAATTGACCCGGCCAATCTGGCCAGTCAGGGGCTGTTTGAAAAGCTGGGCGCCATACCAAATGGGATTTCCGGTTTTATTCTGAGCAGTGAAGAAGAAATCAAACAATGCGAAGATGCGAGCTTGTATCTGATCGATGATGTACTGAGTGCGGTTGCCAAGAAATTCAGCATAGAACCACGGAAGCTACTAAGTCATGCTTTGGAGTACAAACTACACTGGGGCTGAGATGAAATGCTTTGATGAGGCATCCACATAACCATAAATCGCACAGGAGCTTCCCTTTTCAGGGAAGCTCCTGTGCGATTTTAACCAAAAAGTGGATTAACGTGAATATTCATCTGGATGATGGAAACTGGGCATTCCCAACGCCACAGTTGACATGGATTTTACAAAAGGCGGATTTTGAACTTTACATTTGCTTTGTATACTGATAGCCGTAAACGAAAGAAATCAAGCAGTTTTACAAAGGAGTGTATCGATAATGAAAAAGTTATGTTCAATTTTGATTGCTGCGGTTCTGGTGCTGGGCTGTCTGACCTGCTGCGCCGGTAGCAGAGGCGGCGCGGTGTCCACCGA
>CAYSYT010000055.1:0-10875 GCA_964435195.1 uncultured Christensenella sp.
CGATATAGCTGGTGTTAAAGATGAAGTTCTTATTTTAACCGCTACAAGCGGCGATACGGGGAAGGCGGCGCTTGAAGGTTTTAAAAATCAAGACGGAATTAAAATAATGGTATTCTTTCCGAGTGACGGCGTTAGCGATATGCAGAAACTTCAAATGTGTACGCAAGAAGGTGATAACGTTAACGTAGTTGGCGTAAAGGGGAATTTCGACGATTGTCAAACCGCCGTGAAAAAAATCTTTCAAAGTCAAGATGTAAGAAAGACTTTGTCGGAAAAAAGCGTTGTTTTGTCAAGTGCTAATTCTATAAACTTCGGTCGTTTAGCACCGCAGATTGCATATTATTTCTCGGCGTATTGCGATTTAGTTAACGCTGGTGAAATTTCTTTCGGCGATAAAATAAATTTCGTCGTTCCTACGGGTAACTTTGGTAATATTCTTGCCGGTTACTATGCGAAAAGAATGGGACTGCCGATAAATAAATTAGTTTGCGCCTCTAATTCAAATAACGTTTTAACCGAATTTATTTCGTCCGGTGTTTACGATATCGACAGAGAGTTTTACAAAACCGTTTCTCCGTCTATGGATATTTTAGTTTCGAGTAATCTTGAACGTCTCGTTTACGAATTATCGGGACGCGACAGTGCGGTTACCGAACGAAGAATGAACGATTTGAAAAAGAACGGAAGATATGCGGTAAGTAGCGGTGAACTTAAAAGTTTGGGTGAAGAATTTTTTGCCGACTATTGCGATGAAGACGACTGTTTGAAAACTATAAACGCATTCTTTGACGAATACGGCTACGTTCTTGACCCGCATACGGCAGTTGCCGTTTACGTTTCGGAAAAGTATTTGGAGTATTCCAAAGACGAAAAACAAACCGTCGTATTGTCTACGGCAAGTCCTTATAAATTTCCGCAAACGGTTATCGAGGCTTTAACGGGGAAAAAATACGACGATGCGTTTAAATGTGCAAAAATGCTTTTTGAGGAAACTGCTTATCCCGTCCCCGAACAAATAGCGAATTTAAAGAAAAAAGAAAAGAGATTTTCAACGGTTATTGAAAAAGACGACACGATTTCTGCGGTTATGAGTTTTGTTGATAAATTTTAATCAAAAATTAAGTTTATTTCAATTAAGGTAAGTTATAATATGGAAGATAAAAAAGTTTTATTCAGTGCGATTCAGCCTAGCGGTATACTGACTATCGGTAATTATTTAGGCGCTTTAAGGAATTTTAAAAAATTACAAGACGATTACAAAGGTGTTTTTGCGCTTGCAGACTTGCATACACTTACCGTTAAACAAGACCCTGCAACGCTTCGAAAAAACACTTACGAATTAGTCGCTTTGTATTTGGCTTGCGGATTAAACCCCGAAAAATCTATCATTTTCGCGCAATCGCACGTGCCGGCGCATACCGAACTTGCTTGGGTGTTAAACACTATAAGTTACCCCGGGGAATTGTCGAGAATGACGCAATTTAAGGATAAAAGCAAGAAGCACGAAGATAATATAAATATGGGGTTAATGGATTATCCGGTGTTGATGGCGGCAGATATTTTACTTTATCAAACGGAATTAGTGCCGATAGGCGCAGACCAAAAACAACACTTGGAACTTGCGAGAGATTTGGCTATTCGCTTTAATAACAGATTCGGCGAAACTTTTAAAGTGCCTGAGGGTTATATAAATAAATCGGCTGCAAGGGTTATGAGCTTAGCGGAACCCGATAGGAAAATGAGCAAGTCGGATGCAAACTTAAATGCGTTTATTTCGATGGGTGACGATTCGTCCGTGATTGTTAAAAAGTTTAAGCGTGCGGTTACGGACAGCGATAATAAGATTGTATTTTCGCCCGAAAAACCTGGAATAAGCAATTTACTTACCATTTATTCTGCTTTTGCGGAGAAGTCGATTGAAGAGGCTGAAAAAGAGTTCGAGGGTAAGGGATACGGTGATTTTAAGATTAAAGTCGGAGAAACGGTGGCAAACGTAATAGACCCTATAAGACGGGAAAAAAACAAGCTTCTTGCAAATAAAGATTATCTTGACGATGTACTTGCGTCGGGCGCTGAGAGTGCTTCGAGGCTTGCGTATAAAACGTTGAATAAAGTTTATAAAAAAGTCGGGTTGTTGCCGAGAAAGAGAGTTTGATATGTTCGGTTACGTTAAAACCGATAATCCTAATATGTACGTTAAAGATGCGGTCTTGTACCGTTCAATGTACTGCGGATTGTGCAAGAGTATCGGTAGAAGTTGCGGGCAAAAAGCAAGATTTGCGTTAAATTACGATTTGACTTTTTTGTCGATTTTTATGCATAATATACTTGATGTCGACGTTAAAATAGAAAAGCAAAGATGTGTTGTTCATTGGCTAAAAAAACGTCCTGTTGCCGTTCCCGATTTGCTTTCGGACAGAATCGGCGCGTTAAATATTATTCTTGCTTATCACAAGATAAACGATGACGTGTCGGACGTCGGTAAAGGAAAAATTAAGCGCGCTTTTTTTAAGTCTTCTTATAAAAAAGCTTTGCAAAAAGAACCTGAATTCGACGCTATCGTAAAAAAACGTTTTCAAACGTTATGGAAGTACGAAAAGGAAAATAACGATAGCATAGATATGGTTGCGGATCCGTTCGGGAATTTAATGGTTGACATAGTAAAAAATATCGCGGGCGAAGTGTTTGACGAAAATTTACAGAATTTATCGTATAATTTGGGTAAATGGATTTATTTAATCGACGCATTAGACGACTTTGATGACGACAAAAAGAAAAATAATTACAACGTGTTCGCTAACGCTTATAAAGATGCGGAATATAAAAATCAACTTATATCGAACTATAAACAAGAGTTAGAGTTTATATTTGGCGAAACTTTACTTGCTATAACGCAAAGCGCAAAAAAACTTAATTATAAATTTAATCACGATTTAACCGATAATATATTGTTGCTCGGGTTAAAATTGCAAACTAAAATGGTTATGGAGAATAAAAAATGCAAGAATACTACAAAATTTTAGGTCTTACCGAAAACGCGACCGACGAAGAGGTTGAGCACGCGTATTCCGTTTTAAAGAATAAGTATTCTTCTGAAAGATTTTGTGAGGGCGAAATAGGAAATAACGCCGCAAAAAATCTTACGAAGATTGAAGTTGCTTATGCTGAAATTAAAAATTCGAGAAAAACTAAAAGCAAAGAAACTTATGCTACTGATTTTACCGAAATTGAAAATTTGATTAAGAACGGAAAAATTTCCGAAGCGCAGGAAAAACTTGACGACTGTTCGGATAGAAACGCCGAATGGCATTATTTACAATCGGTTGTGTTCTATAAAAAGAATTGGGTTAACGAGAGTAAAAAACAGCTTGAAATTGCAATGAACATGGAGCCGCATAATCCTAAATATGCAGATTCCTATACGAAATTAAAGCAAAAAATGGAATATGCCGACAAGCAGTTTCATTCCGGTAACGCTTCGTACGGAAATTCCGATTCCGAATCGCAAAATTACGCCGACAGACAAATGGGTGGAAGTGCTTGCGGTAGTATGATGGATTGTTGTACAACTTGGTGTTGTATGAATTTGCTTTGTAACGGTTGTTGCAGGTAATGAAAAGCAAAAATCTTGCCCTTTCGGCGATATCCGCCGCTTTTGTCGCTATACTTCTTACGTTGGGTGCATATATCGAATTTATTGATTTGTTTGCCGTCGTAGTGTCTTCTGTGTTCGTAATGTTGCCTTTATATTATAAATCTTACGTGGGTGGTTGGCTTTCCTGTCTTGCAGGGGGGCTTATTGCTTTTTTATGTAGCGGATTTAATATAATGTCTTTGGTGTTTCCTGCATTTTTTTGCTTTTTTGGTTTGTATCCGCTAGTGAAATGTAAGTTTATCGATAAAAACGTTAACATGGTAATATCGTCTATTTTGGGTGTTTTATGGTGCGTCGTGGCTTTTTACGGGTTGTATTTTTATTATACTGCCGTAATGGGACAAATTTTTGAGGGCGTTCCTGCTTGGATTGTCGATTATTTACTTTACGCAGTAGGGATTGTGAGTGTCGGTTTTTATTTTATCTATGATTTTTATATCGTTGCGGCGCGTAAAATAATAGATAAATACATAGGAAAAATTTTAAAATAGGATAAACGTTGGTAATGATTAAGAAAAATGATGAATTGACGGGTGTGGTTTCCGGTGTCGGTTCAAACGGTGAAGGTGTTATAAAAGTTGACGGAATGGTTGTTTTTGTGCCGTTTACTATTATGGGTGAAAAAGTGCGTTTTAGGGTGTTGAAAGTTACTTCTAAATGTGCATATGCAAAGGTAATTGAAGTTCTTACTCCTGCGGACGAGCGCGTGAGACCTAAGTGTTCGGTTTTCGGTAGGTGCGGCGGTTGTCAATTGCAACATATAAATTATTCTACGCAATTAAAAATCAAAGAAGAAACCGTAAAAACGTGTTTCGCTAAAATTGCAGGGTTAAACGTTTGTGTAAAACCGATTGCTAAATGTAGAAACGAATTTTTATATAGAAACAAACTTCAACTGCCTGTTTCTCAAAATGAAAACGGACCCGTTATAGGTTTTTATGCCGAAGGTAGCCACAGAGTTATACCGATAGAAACTTGTTGTATAAATCCTTCGTGGACGGAAAAAATTATTCAATCCGTAAAACAGTATATGCGTGAGTTTAATTTGACGGGTTACGTCGAGTCGACTTTTGCGGGTGACATAAGAGAGGTGACGGTAAAGGACGTTAGAGGTAACCTTATAATTACGATTGTTTCCGTTAAAGACGATTTACCCGGAAAAAGCAGAATGGTAGAGATTTTTAAAGAAAATCTTAAATCTGTTTTTAGTTTATATTTAAATATCAATAAAACGCAAACCAACGTGATTTACGGCGACGAATTTATTTTGCTTCATGGTAAACCTGATTATATCGGTAAACTTCGCGGTATAAAATATAAGATAGGCGTTCGCAGTTTTATGCAAGTTAACGACGAAGTGTGTACTAAACTTTATACCGCAGTAAGAGACGCCGTTAATCCCGACGAAAACACGATTGTTGTCGACGCGTATAGCGGAGCGGGGCTTATGACTGCAATGCTTGCCGTCGGTGCGTATAAAACGTATGGTATAGAAATCGTCCCTGAAGCAGTTGAATGTGCAAACGAACTCGCCGTAATGAATGATTTACAGGAAAAGATTATAAATTATCAGGGAAAATGTGAAGAGATTTTGCCTGACATAATTGAGAAAGAAAAGCAAAGCAATAAAAAAATCAGTCTTGTTTTAGATCCGCCGCGTAAAGGTTGTGATAGAAAAGTTATTGAATCTATTATACATAATTTCATAGATAAAATTGTTTACGTTTCCTGTATGCCTTCAACTCTTGCAAGAGATGTGGGTTTGTTGTGCGGAACTCTTGAATATACTGATGACGGAATTAAAAAAGCTGATAATCCTAAAATAAGATACGACGTTGAATTTGTTCGTCCGTTTGATATGTTTCCTCAAACCAAGCACGTTGAGACGGTAGTTTGTCTCACTCGAAAATAAATAAAAAATTGATGTGTGAACTGTGTTTTTATTCAGGTTACGCGCTATGTTGAATTTAATCTTGTGATAACCTTTTTATATAAACGGTTATGATATATTTTTATTTTTGCTTTATATTTTACTGTGTTTTTTAATAATTGTGTTGTTTTCTTGTGATGCGGTACAATTTTTTGTTTGTAACGTTGACTAAAGGTGATGTCGGGAATATAATAAGAATACGTTATATAATTCGTTTTTTGATTGAGGTAAATAATTCGAAAAAGGGAAAGAAATGAAAAAAATTAAATCAAGATACGACGTTGCAAGAAAAATTTCAATATTTTGGTCATTATTTATCGGGGTGGGGCTGTATGGGGAGCGGTTTGCATGTTTATCGAACCCACTGGCGGACTTTTACAAATGGGCGCAATGCTCCCATACTTTAAAAAACTGCCGTTTGCGGATATACTGTTTACGGATTATACGTTTTCGGGGATTGCCCTGCTTATAATAAACGGAACAACAAATTTAACGGCGGCGATACTGCTTATAAGGAAGAAAAAGCTCGGCGTTGTTTTGGGCGGTGTGTTCGGCGTAACGCTTATGCTTTGGATATGTATTCAGTTTTATATATTTCCGCCAAACGTTTTGTCAACGATATATTTTATTTTCGGGTTTTGTCAAGCAGTAACGGGGTATGTAACATATGTATCGTATATGCAAGAAAATTTTTCGCTTAACATCGATGATTATGTAAATATCGGAACAAACGGTAAGGAAGTGGTTGTTTATTTTTCTCGTACCGGTTACGTTAAAAAGGTTGCGTTTGAACTTGCAAATAAAACGGGTGCTAATATTTATGAAGTAAAAACGACGGAGAAAATTAACGGTGTTGCAGGATTTTGGTGGTGCGGTAGATTCGGAATGCACAGATGGGATATGCCTATTGAAAATATCGAGGTTGATTTTTCCGATTTTGACAGAGTAATTATTTGCTCTCCGATTTGGGTTTTTTCGGTTGCTGCGCCTATTAGGTGTTTTTGCAAAAAAGTTTCAAGAAGCGTAAAAAACGTCGATTACGTTTTTGTCCATTTTACTAACGGAAAATATATGAAAACGGCTAATGAATTAGATAAAGTTTTATCGACAAAACGTGGAACGTTAACTAACGTTCGTTGTAGAATGGGTAAGTTTAAAATAATTAAATAAATTTTGAAAGAGTGTGATTATGAAATATTTAAAAAGCGAAAAGTATAATACAGATTACTTGTTAAGAAAAATTATGGGACCTAATCCGATAAAATTGACGGAAGAATTGTTGATTGATAATAAAATCGTTAAAGGCGGAACGGTTTGCGATTTGGGAAGCGGTCAGGGTTTGACGAGCGTTTTTCTTGCTAAGGAATACGGTTTTACCGTTTACGCCGCGGATCTTTGGAGTGATCCTGACGAGAATAGAAAATTTTTCAAAGAAATGGCTGTTCCCGACGATAAAATTATACCCGTTAAAGCAGACGCTACTCGTTTGCCGTTCGAAAAAGACTTTTTCGACGGTGTCGTAAGTACCGATTCGTATAATTATTTTGGCATGGACTTTGATTATTTGGACGAAAAACTTTTGCCGTTTGTTAAAAGCGGTGGTTATATTTATATTGTCGTTCCGGGAATGAAAGAAGACCGTCATAACGATTTACCGAAAGAATTGCTTTTGTCGTGGACGCCTGAACAACTCGATTATATTCACGGCGTGGAATATTGGAAAAATATCGTGGAAAAAAGTGATGATTGCGAAGTCGTGTGCGTTAAAGAAATGTTTTCAAACGAAGAAGTTTGGTTTGATTGGGTAAAACAGAATAACGAATATGCAGCAAACGATAAAAAATCTATCGATGCCGGCGCTTGTAAATATCTTAATTTTATAGCAATTATTTTAAGGAAAAAATAAATATTCGTTATAAATTTAGTTGTGTGAAAAATATGGGAATTTTGGAGAAAGGAGAAGTTTATTATGAAATCGTTAAAAATAATTCAAGTATTGGCAAAAATCGCAAAAATTATATGCAAAATTATTTTCGTATGTTGCATCGTTGCTTTTTGCGGTTGTGTCGTCGGAATATTTAGTTTGATTTTAGGTGTGGAGTATTTAAAAATAGGCGGCGTATCTTTGGGAAATATTTTATATACGGAAGCAAGCGTTAGTATCGGAACTTTATATACGACTATGGCTATTGGTGTGATTTTATCGGCAGGGGAATGTGTTTTGGCAAAATTTGCAGAAGCGTATTTTACAAAAGAAATAGCTGACGGGACGCCTTTTAGCGTAAGCGGTTCGAAAGAATTGTTTAGATTGGGTATTTTATGTATAGTTATATCGTTGGGTTCGCTTATTATTGCCGAAATTACTCAAAGCGTAATGTCTTGCGTATTAACTGACGTTGTTCGGTTAAATTTGGAAGATTATGATTCTGCTTTTCTCGGAGTTTCTTTTTTGATTTTTTCGTTAGTGTTTAGGAGTGGTGCGGAGATTTTGGAAAATTCAAATCTCGATAATAAATATAAAGATTATAACGTAGATATATTCAATGATGATAAAAACGAAAATTAAGTGAATTCCGCAAAATTATTAAAAATATTTTGCGGAATTTTAACGTTGTGTTACGGCTTATATTTTATTATAATTTTTTCAAGCATTGCGACTGCGGTGTACATAAGTGCGGCTAATAAGCATAAAACAACGGTTGACGCCATAACTAAATCGAGTTTAAAAACTTGCCCGCCGTAAACGATTAAATAACCTAACCCTGCTTTTGAAACTAAATATTCGCCCATTATCGAACCTATCCACGCCATACCTACGCTGATTTTCAGCATACTGATAAGAGTGGGGAAACTGCCGGGAATAACTAATTTAGTTAAAATTTGTATTTTGTTTGCGCCCATTGATTTTAATAGTAATATTTTATTTTTGTCAGTTGCTAAAAACCCGTTTAACATCGTTATTATCGCAACGATAATTCCTATTAGAACAGCCATAAAAATTATTGCTTTGCTTCCGCTTCCGAACCATACGATTATGATAGGACCGAGAGCGATTTTAGGTAGACTGTTTAGAATAACTATATACGGTTCTAATATTCGTCTTAATCGCTCGGACCACCATAGAACCAATGCCGTCAAATAGCCCAAACCGACTGCGATTATAAAGCCTAAAACCGTTTCGTAAAGGGTGACGTATATATGATAAATCAAGTTATTTTCTACTATTAAAATTCCTATCGTTTTTATGATTTGTGACGGGCAACTTGAAATGAACGAGTCTATTAAATTTATTCTGGCGAATAATTCCCAAAATCCGATGCAGAATAATAAAATCGCAATTCTGAAAAACCAAACGGAAGCGGTTTCGCGTTTTATTTTTTTTAAATATAAAAGATGTTGGGGAGAGAAATCGTTTTTTTTCTTCATTGGTTTAACTCCTTCCATATTTTTTCAAACATTAAACCGAAATTCGTGCTTTCTCGTTTTTTTAACGGCGACGAGCCCGACATGTTTGGTTCGTGAATGGATTTTACCTGTGCGGGTCTATCGGTTAGCACTATGATTGTGTCAGACATAGAGATGGCTTCCGATATATCGTGAGTAACTAAAATAGCAGTTTTTCTCTCTTTTTTTATTATTTTATATACGTCGTCGCAAACGGTCAGTCTCGTTTGATAATCTAATGCGGAAAAGGGCTCGTCGAGTAATAGCAGCTCGGGTTTTGACGATAAAGTTCTTATTAACGCGACCCTTTGTCGCATTCCGCCAGAAAGTTGGTCGGGATAACTTTTTTTAAACTCTTTAAGACCGTATTTGTCTAAAAGAGATAGTGCGTATTCCTTGTTTTCGAGAGTTAATTTTTTTTGTATTTCTAACGGTAGAAAAACATTTTTTTCTATTGTTCGCCAAGGAAAAAGTTGGTCTTTTTGTAACATATAACTTAAAGCGTTTATACGTGTTGTTATTTTTTTTCCGTTAAAGAGAATTTCGCCCGACGTGGGTTTTATCAATCCCGCGATTAGCGAAAGTACGGTTGTTTTTCCGCAGCCCGACGGGCCGATTATCGAAACGAATTCACCTTCGAAACAATCGAAACTTAAATTATCTATTGCCGTTATTTCGTCGTTTAATGTTTGGTAGGTTAGTGAAACGTTTTTTAATTCTAAAAGTTTTTTCATGTTTTTTCCGCCGTAAAATTTATTTTTTTATCCGAAACCTTCTTTAGCCAACGTATTGTCTACAATATTTTCGAAATTGACTTTTTGTGAAAGTTCGCCCGCATTACTCATAATATTTTGCAATCTGTCGAAACTTGATTTTGTTGCTTGTAAATCGCTCTTCCAGGCGTCGATTCTTTTATAACTTTTTATTGAAGTTTCTATCGACATTATCGTCGTATTGGGAAATTGTTTTATAATGGATTCGGCAATTTCTTTCTCCGTGTGCGTATTCATATATTCGTACGCTTTTTTTATTCCTGTTAAAAATTTTTTTATAATATCTTTATTGTTTTCGATATAACTGCTTAAAGAAATGAAAGAAGTATAGGGAATTTCTCCTCCTTGTTCACCGACGCTTGCGACTATGTGCCATTTTCCTTCTTTCTCATATTCGGATGCCGTTGGTTCAAACACCGTGCAATAATCTGCCGTATTATTTAAAAATGCGCTTGTCATTAAATTAAACTGTACGTCGAAATTAAGTCGGTAATCGATATTTAAATTGTAATTTAATTCTTTAAGGATATATTCAAAAGTCATTGCGGGAACTCCGCCTTTTCTTCCTGCAAGAATTTCTTTGCCTTTTAAGTTTTGCCATTTAAAATCGGGTTCGGCTTTTCTTGATACTAAAAAAGAACCGTCCTTTTGCGTTAATTGACCGAAAACTTTCGGTTTATCGACTTTGCCTTGGTTTTGAACGTATATTGCGGTTTCCGGACCCATTAAACCAATTTGAGCACTGCCTGAAAGTATGGCCGTCATAGATTTATCTGCTCCGCCGCCGTTGGTGAGATTTATTTTTAAACCTTGCTCTTCGAAATAACCGTTTTCGACGGCTACGTAAAGAGGCGCGTAAAAAACCGAATGGGTTACTTCGTTAAGTTCAATCGTTTTCAAATTATTATTGCCGTTACAAGCCGATAGCGGAGCAATCGTTATTATAGCGGAAATAATTAGAGTAATAAATTTTTTCATAAAATTTCTCCTAATAATTGCCGAATGTATCGTTCTGATATCGGTTTATCGACTTTGCCTTGGTTTTGAACGTATATTGCGGTTTCCGGACCCAT
>CAYSYT010000056.1:0-10806 GCA_964435195.1 uncultured Christensenella sp.
TAATAACTGTATATTTATTCGGTTATATGGTAAAAGTATAAAAATCTTTCTTTTTTTGGAGAATTCTTTATGAAACTTATTTGCGACGGTCTTGATTTATCCGATGCGGTGCTTAAAGTAAGCAAAGCGTTAAGCATAAAAGCGGCTAACCCTGTTTTAGAAGGCATTAAAATTACCGCAAAAGGCGATACTTTAACTCTTCTTGCAACCGATACGGAACTTACTATCGAAAAACGCATTAAAGCCGACGTTTTGATGGAAGGCGAAACGGTAGTCGTCGGTAAATATTTTGTCGAATTCGTTAAAAAACTCGAAAAAGAGCAAGTTGAACTTTGTCATTTAAACGAAGGCGGATTACAAATAAAATATTCCGATGCGGAAAGCGAACTTCAGGTTTTTCCGACGGAAAGTTACCCCAAAATAGAAAAGGACAACAACGGCGAATATTTTGAAATTACTCAGTCCGAATTGAAAAAGATTGTAGAAAGAACTGCTTTTTCTTGTTCTATCGACGATAGCAGACCTATACTTAAAGGATGTTTGTTTGAAATAGAAAACGGCGTTTTAACCGCAGTCGCTCTCGACGGATTCAGAATGGCGGTAGTAAAAAAAGAAGTTGAGTCGAGCGGAAATTTCAAAACTGTTATTCCCGCAAGAGCGCTTTCGGAAATTATAAGACTTTTAGATAAAGACGGCGATAAAATAAAAGTTATTTTACAAAAGAATACGTTATTTATAGAAGTCGATAATACTACCGTTATTTCCAGACTTATTGAAGGCGAATTCGTAAAATACGGTCATATTTTGCCTAATTCGTTCGCTAATACGGTTACCGTTAATCGTCAAGCCTTTTTGAACAGTATCGAAAGGGCGTCTATATTCGCCAAAAACGACAGGTATAATATTATAAAATTCGACGTTAAAGAAAACGTTATGACTGTTTCGGCTAAATCCGAAGTAGGTAACTTAAACGAAAACGTTGCCGTTAATTTAAAAGGTAAAGACATAACCATAGCGTTTAACGGAAAATATATAGTCGATTTTTTGAAAATAGTTAACGAAGAATTTATAAATATAAATTTAAATACGCCTATAGACCCATGCATAATTAAACCCGTCGGCGACGAAGAATTTTTATATTTGGTATTACCCGTAAGAATAAACGCTTAATTTAATTGACTTTTATAAAAAAAATCTATACAATAGTATGGCAAATAACATAATAATTACATTTTTGAAGGAGAAAATATGAAACAAACTTATCAGCCCAAAAAAAGACAAAGAAGCAAGGTTCACGGTTTTAGACAGAGAATGAAATCCCGTTCGGGCAAAAACGTTTTAAAGAGAAGACGCAATAAAGGTCGCCATAAACTTTCCGCATAAAGCAATTTAGGGAAACTGAATTGGATTACAGATTAAAAAAAGAAAAAGATTTCAATAAAGTTTTTAAAAACGGGAAAAGAATTTTTTCTTCCGGATTAACCCTTATTTACGTTGAAGAAAAAGAATTGAAGGTTGGTTACGCTGTCGGCAAAAAACACGGCAAAAGCGTAAAGAGAAACAGAATAAAAAGAATTTTAAGGGAATCTTTCAGAAGTTTTACCCCCTTTTTAAGGCAAAACTTCTTTTTTGTTTTTATACCGAAAGTATCGGAAGAATATTCTTTTAAAAAATTAAAAAGAGATATGGAATATCTTTTGAAAAAAGGTAATTTTTTCGTAGAATAAAAAATGTTGAAATTTTTAAGCGTTAAATTGATAAGGTTTTATCAAAAATATTTATCGAAAGGAACTTGTATGTATATTCCCACGTGTTCGGAATATATGCTCGAAGCAATATTGAAACACGGTTTTTTTTACGGTGTTTTTCTCGGTATTTTGCGTATTTTAAGATGTACGCCTTGGTGTAAGGGCGGTTTTGATAAAGTTCCCGACCGAAAACGCGATTTAATATGGGTTTATTAAAATGAATTTGACTATAATCAATTTTTCTCAACCGATTACGGGTAATTTTCTCGTAGATATAATAATTTGGCTTACCGGTATAAGTTCTTCGATTGCGGTGGGTGTAATTTTATTTACGCTTATACTTAAACTTATAACCTTTCCGTTTGACTTTTTTTCAAGAATGTCAATGCGTAAAAATTCCATAAAAATGGAAGAAATGCGTCCTGAACTCGAAAAATTACAAAAACAATACGCTAACGATAAAAATCTTTACAATCAAAAGATGATGGCACTTTACAAAAAGAACGGTTATTCTATGTTCGGTGCGTGTTTGCCGACTATTATTACTCTCGTTATTTTTATAGTTGCCATAAACGCTTTTACTTCTTATTCCAAATGGCAAAACCGCGAATATTTTTACAATATGAGCATTGCCTATAACGAGGTCGTTTACGAAGGGATTAAACAGGACGGAACTTACGTTAAAGAAGAAGACGGTAAGTTGGTTTTCGACCATAAAAAGATTTTAACCGACGGCGCAAGCGGAATTATCGATATCGGCGATTACGATATTGTTTTGGATTTATCTACACCGAACAGATACGTTTTAACGACTGAAGGCGGTTATATTAAATATGAATGTAATTATCAATTAGATACGGAAGGTAACGTTACGGTTAATTCTTCCACCTATTATTTAGTTGAAACGAATTTATATAACGACGAAAACAATACTAACCCGTACGCTACGGAAAAAAACAATTACTTGAAAAACGAAGCGAACGAATATTACGAAGGAACGGATGCGGAAGAGTTTTTGAAAGATATACGTCAATATATGTCCGCGTTGAAATTCAGGGAAGAAAACGCTTCTTTCCTTTGGGTTAAGAATATTTGGGAAAAAGACAGTCCCCTTGCCCATCCCATTATAGAAGATTGGAATACTTTTAAGCAAACCAACGCTTATAACGATTTTTCCGACGTAGAAACTATGACGAAGGACCATTATAACGAACTTATAGCAAAGTTAGACGTTGAAAAAACGCAGCCGAACGGTTATTTTATTCTTTGCGTTTTAACCGCGGGTATATCTTTGCTTACGCAATTGGTTACGAGTAAAAGTCAGAAAGCGCAAATGGAATTGCAAACGGTAGACGGTCAAGGAGCGCAAACGCAAAAAATAATGATGTGGATGATGCCTATTATGATGGCTGTATTCTCGTTTATGTATACGTCCGCATTTTCTATTTATATGATTATATCTTCCGCGTTAAGTATTCTAACTACCTTCTTAATCAACTGGATAGCCGATAAAAAGTATAAAACGAAGGCTGACGGCGAAGAAAAAATAAGAGGAAGAATTCACGTTAAAAGCGAAGAGGAAATTGCGGAAGAAAAAAGGCTTTTAGAAGAAGCAAAGAAAAACAAAAAGAAAAAAGACACCCCCGTTACTCCTGATTATCTTACGAGTAACAGCGACGTTCCTAAAAAACACGTAAGGGGAAGATTAAAATAAAGCGTTCTTACGCTTAGGAGGTTATATATGGAATTTACAGCAAAAACGGTTGAAGAAGCAATCGCGGAAGGATTGAATTCGTTGGGTATTAACGAAGAAGAAGCGGAAATTAAAGTTATAGAACAACCCGTTAAAGGTTTGTTCGGCAGAATGAAAGGTAAAGCGGTAGTTTCAATCGAAAAAAAGGCGAGCGGCGCCGAAAGGGCTTTAATTTTTATTCAAGAACTTTTAGAAAAAATGGACTTGAACGCAAAAGCAAAACTTTCGGAAGACGGAGAAAACCCGGTGATAACGCTTATTGCGGAAACGTCTTCATCGGTAATAGGTTATCGCGGAGAAGTTTTGGACGCTATGCAAACTTTGGCGGGTGCGGTTGCCAATATAGGTAACAAAGTTTACAAAAAAGTCGTCGTTAACTGTGAAAATTACAGAGAACGCCGTGAAGAAACTCTCGTTTCGTTAGCGCATAAACTCGAAGAAAAAGCGACCGAAATCAGAAGAGAAGTTATTTTAGAGCCGATGATTCCTTTCGAAAGGAGAATTATTCATACCGCGCTTGCGGAAAGCACTACCGTTACTACCCGTAGCGAAGGTAAAGAACCTAACCGTTACGTAGTTATAGTGCCGAACGATAAAGACGAATTTTCTAAACCTTACAATGCCGGCAGAAACAACCGCGGCGGCAGAAGAAACGACCGCAGGGACGGTTTCGAGCGTAAAGGCGGAAGAAACAACAGAGGTTTTAAAAAGGACGGACGTCGCGGAAATAAAAACGGATTTAGCGAAGAAAAGAAAAAACAGTCGTCAGGATTCAGTTTCGGAACTTATCTCGGTAACAGTTTAAAAGACAATAAATAATAATTAAGCCGTGATAATTCACGGCTTTTATTACGCCTCGGTTAAAATAAAACGAAGTTTCGGAGAATAAAAAAATGGAAAAATACGCTTGGACGGCAAAAATTATAGAAGGCAAAAAAGAAGAGTATATATATCGCCACGATAATATTTGGGCGGAAATGAAGGAAGTTTTAAAAGAAGCGGGTATAGTCAATTACAGTATTTGGACGGACGGAACGATTTTATTCGGTTACTACGAATGTGAAAAAGGAGTGGAATACGCGACGAAAGTTCAAGCCGAAAGTAAAACGGTTGAAAAATGGAACGAGTATATGAAGGACGTTATGATAATGCCGTTAGACCCCGAAACGGGTGCGCAACCGAAATTAAAAAAAGTTTTTGAATTATAAACGGTAAAGATATGTATAATTTTTTCGTTGAAAAAGACAAATCTCCCGACGGTTTGTACGTTATAGAAGGCGCGGATTACAATCATATAAAAAACGTTTTGCGTATGAAAGCCGGCGAGCGTATTATAATAAGTTACAACGGCAAAAGCGACCTTTGTGAGATATTCGATATTTTGCCCGAATACGTGCAAGCAAAGGTTTTGGAAGAAAATTATAACGATACTTCTCTGCCGATAAAAATAGTTTTAATGCAAGGGCTTCCGAAGGGAGATAAAATCGAACTTATAATACAAAAAGCCGTAGAACTCGGCGTAGACGAAATAATACCCGTTGAAACCGAAAGAAGCGTGGTTAAAATAGACGGTAAAAAAAGGGACGGCAAAATCGCCCGTTGGCAGGCGATTTCCGAAAGCGCGAGCAAACAGAGTAAAAGAAATTTTATACCCGAAATCAGTACGATTTTAACCTTTAACGAGGCAATCGAAAAGGCAAAAGACTTTGATTTATTCATAGTTCCTTACGAGTGTAAAGACGGAATGAAGGCGACGACGGAAGCGTTATCTTTAATAAAAAAAGGTATGACGGTGGGAGTGTTTATCGGGCCGGAAGGCGGAATATCCGACGGAGAAATAAAAAAAGCCGAGGCAATCGGCGCTAAAATAATTTCTCTCGGCAAAAGGGTTTTGAGAAGCGAAACGGCAGCCGTTATCACGGTAGGAACGGTCGCTTTATACGCCGAAATAAAATTGTAAACAAACTTAATAAAAACTCTTTATCCCGTCGTTCTTGATATTTGGAGCAAAGGATAAAGAGTTTTTTAATATTTAATCGAAAAATAATAATGGGTATCGTCTTGCGCGTATAGTTTCAATCCGAGGCGTTCAATCAAGCGGCGCGACGGTAAATTCCGTTTATCGCAGCGGGATTTAAAAACCGACGGTTTTAAGTTTTCCGAAACGTAATATTTCATCGCAAGCGCGCTTTCGGTGGCGTACCCTTTGCCCTGATATTCGGCAAAAAATCTGAACCCCATTTCCACTCCGCCGTAAAAATCAAAGTTATGAAGCACGAGTTCGCCTATCATTTTACCGTCTTTTTTTACGGCGAAAGAATGTTCTTCTCCCTTATCTTTTAATTGTTTTTGAAAGGCAAAAAAATAATCGGGAGTAGGCTTTTTATTTCCTAAATCGTCTTTATAATCGTAACCCCAGTATTTATTCAAATCGTCGTCGGTATAAAGTTTAGCGTACAAATCTTTGTCACTTTCGTTAATTTCCGATATCGTCAGTCGTTCGGTAGAAATATTGACGGGAGAGTTGATTTTTTCTATGAGCGTTTTTACGGTAACGAGGTTTTTCGTTTTTATTTCGCACGGGTGGTATTGAAGTTTTGACGTGCGCAGACCGATATCTCCGCAATCTTCTTCCCTATTAACGAATTTTACTTCTTCGTCGGCAAACGCGCGTACGAATTCTTGCGCTAACGTCGGGTAAACGCCTTCGTAATTTTTATTGCCTTTTTCTATATGGACGATTAAAGTATCGCCTACCTTTTCGCCTATAGACAAAGCGATTATTTTTCCGTTTAATTCGATAACTACACCGAATTGCTCTAACGCAAACGAATTTTCCGCATAGGCGATTAAGTTTTTCCGTTCTTGGCGTTCGGTTCGAGACGAGCAGGATGCGGTTTCTTCCCACTCGGTTAAAAAATCCTTTATTTTAGGAATATCTTGCGGGGTAATTTTTCGAAAAACGTATTCAGGGTAGGTTTTTTTGAATTTATTTACGTGATTTCTTTGTCCGCTTAATTTTTTACCCGAATAACTTTTGAAATTTTCTACGGGGTAAATATAATCGCACCAATCTCTGTTTTTCGTAACGGAGAGATTTGCGTATCTTGAATTTAAATATTCTATTTGAGAATCGTCTATACAACAAAATCGAAGAGGAATAAATCTTTCAAGACAATATTTTTCCGTTTCGACGAGGGCTTTTTCTATATTGTTGCCTATCGGAAAATAAAAAGCGTCTTCCTCGCCATCGACGGATTCGCGCATAATAAGGGTGTCGTTAATTATGCAATAGTCTATGGAAAAAGAGTCTTTCCAAAGATAACGCACACCGACGGACAAATCGCAAAATTTAAATGGCGAAATGTCAAAATATTTTTTTAGTTGTAAAACTTCGTCGTCGAGCCTTTTGAATCGTAACATAATTTTCAGTAGTAGCAATAAACGGCGTTGGTATTACGCCGTTTAACTCGTTTTATTTTATAAAGTACGGTTGGTTTTTTGAACCAACTCTAAAATTTCGGCAATTCTGTCTAAATCGTCGCGAGTATAATAGTCTATATAAATTCTGCCTTTTTTATCGTTGCCGATAGCGTTTACTTTCGTGCCGAGAACCCTTTGCATGGTGCCGATAAGTTCTTTTAATTCTGCGGAAAGTTCGGTTTTTATCTTCTTTTTAGCTTTTTCTTCCGGCGGCGTAAAGTAATCTTTTACCTTTTTCTCCATATCCCTTACGGAAACGCCTTCTCGAACCGCCGCTTCCGCAATTTTATACTGGTCGTATTGAGGAACGGAAACCAATGCTCTTGCGTGGCCTGCGGAGAGCGAGCCGTTTACGACCAATTTTATAACTTCCGGCGAAAGAGATAAAAGGCGGAGAGTGTTGGCTATTGCCGAACGGGATTTGCCTATTCTGTCGGCAAGGTCTTCTTGCGTTAAACCGTAATCGTCCATAAGCGAACGCATCGCCGTAGCCGCTTCTATGGGGTTAAGGTCTTCCCTTTGCAAATTTTCTATAAGCGATATTTCTTTTATCTGGCGTTCGTTATAGGTTTTTATTATTACGGGAACTTTTGACAGCCCTGCGAGTTTGCTTGCTCTGAAACGGCGTTCGCCTGCGATAATCATATAGCGGTCGCCGCTCTTGTTGACTATTATAGGCATAATAACGCCGTGCTTTGCGATTGAATCCGCCAACTCGCGCAGAGCGGTTTCGTCGAAAACCTTACGCGGTTGATTCGGATTCGCAAAAATCGAACTTATATCTACTTCCGTTACGCCCTCGCCTTTGCCGACTGACGGCATTTCTTCGTCAAACAACAGGCTTTTTCCGTAGTCTTCTTCCGTTTCCGAAAAAAGCGCGGATAAACCTTTTCCTAAACCTCTGTTGTTCTTCATTATTATACTTTCTCCGTATTAGTTTATTTGTTTTTTGACTGACGTTCTAAAAATTCTTCGGTAAACGCGAGATAGGCTTTTGCGCCCGAACATTTAACGTCGTGTAACATTATAGGCACGCCGTGGCTCGGTGCTTCCGCCAAACGTACGTTCCTCGGAATAACGGTATCGAATACGCGTTTGCCGAAAAATTTACGTATTTCGGAAGAAATTTGTCTTGATATTACCGCGCGGTTATCGTTCATAGTGAGAACTACGCCTTCGATTTTAAGATTTTCGTTCAGATGTTTTACGACGAGTTTTATTGTGTTCATCAGTTGCGACAAACCTTCCATAGCGTAATATTCGCTCTGTATGGGGATTATAACGGTATCTGCCGCCGCAAGCGCGTTTATGGTTAAAAGACCTAACGAAGGCGGACAGTCTATGGTAATATAATCGTAACTTGACCGTGCTTTTTCCAATACTTTTTTTAGAACGTGTTCTCTGTCTTTTATGTAAACGAGTTCGACTTCCGCCCCCGCCAAATCGATATTAGAGGGGAGTATATCGAGGTTATCGACGCAAGTTTTCATAACGGCGTCGGCAACTGGCATTTCGTCTATCATCGTGTTATAAACGGAATTTTTAACTTCGCCCTTGGCAAAACCCAAACCCGTAGTAGCGTTGCCCTGAGGGTCTAAATCCACAATCAAACATTTTTTGCCCATAGAGGCGAGATACGCCGACATATTGACGCAAGTGGTGGTCTTTCCCACTCCGCCTTTTTGGTTTGAAAAAGCAATGATTTTTCCCATATAAATTTCTCCTGTAAGTGTATTGCTTTTATTTATGCGGACGGAAGATTAGACTTCCGTGCCGCCGTTATCGGTGTTTTCCGTATTTTCCGCTTTCGGTTTTTCTTTTATAATAGTCTTGTTGCTTTTTCTTTCAAACGGATTTTCCGAAAGTATGCGTTCGTTTTCGTCCATAAAAGTCATTATTTCTTCAACGCTTTTGCCTTCCATAAGCATATCTACTTCTTCGGTAAATATCGTTTCGCGTTCGACCAAAAGCCTTGCCATTTTATCAAGAATATCGCGGTTTTCCGAAAGAAGTTTTCTCGCTTTCGCCAAAGATGAAGTAACTATGCTCTTAATTTCTTCGTCTATGATTGCTGCGGTTTCTTCGCTATACGTTACGTGCGACGCCATATCTCTACCGATGAATACTTCTTTTTCTGAACCGTAAGATATGGGGCCTACTTTTTCGCTCATACCCCATTCGGTAACCATAAGCCTTGCACGTTTGGTAACCGCTTGTATGTCGCCCGACGCACCCGCCGAAATATCTTTAATAACGAGTTCTTCCGCTACTCTTCCGCCGAGGGACATTACTATATCGTCCAAAAGTTTTGCTTTGGTTATATGGTTGTCGTCGTTATCGGGACGAGTCATCGTATACCCTGCCGCCTGACCGCGCGGTATAATCGAAACTTCGTGTACGGGGTCGCAGTTAGGGAGTAATCTTGCGAGAATCGCGTGCCCTGCTTCGTGATAAGCGGTAATGCGTTTATCCGTTTCGGTAACCAAACGGCTCTTCTTTTGCGGCCCTAACAATACTTTGTTTATGCCTTCGTAAAGGTCCTTGTTGTTTATGAATTTTCTGTTGGCTCTTGCCGCCAAAATAGCCGCTTCGTTTAAGAGGTTTTCAAGGTCTGCGCCCGAAAAACCGCTCGTCATTCTCGCTACCGTCTTAAAGTTAACGTCGGGAGCGAGCGGTTTGTTCCTTGCGTGAACCTTCAAAATTGCTTCTCTGCCTTTAACGTCGGGAGTATTGACGTAAATTTGTCTGTCGAATCTTCCCGGACGGAGCAATGCGGGGTCTAATATATCGGCACGGTTCGTTGCCGCCATAACTATTATGCCGTCGTTGGTTTCAAAACCGTCCATTTGTACGAGTAGTTGGTTAAGCGTTTGTTCTCTTTCGTCGTGACCACCGCCCATTCCCGTTCCTCTTTGACGACCGACTGCGTCGATTTCGTCGATAAAGATTATGCAAGGCATACTCTTTTTTGCGGTATCGAACAAATCTCTTACCCTTGATGCGCCAACGCCGACGAACATTTCGACAAAATCAGAACCGCTTATCGAGAAGAACGGTACGCCTGCTTCACCCGCAACGGCTTTTGCAAAAAGAGTTTTACCGGTTCCGGGAGGCCCTACTAACAATACGCCTTTGGGAATTCTTGCGCCGAGTTCGGAAAATTTCCTCGGATTTTTAAGGAAGTCTACTACTTCCGCAAGTTCGGCTTTTTCTTCTTCTGCGCCGGCGACGTCTGAAAATCTTACTTTAACGTCTTTATTTTGGCGCGCGTTCGTTTTCGCGAAATTCATTGCGCTCTTCGTTCCGCCTTGCGTTTGCATTATTATTATAAAAAATACAACCGCAATGACGACGCAACCGACTAACGGTAATAGAGAGGACCAAATAGAACCTGCGTTAGGGTCGGTATAACTAAAATTGATTTTCGCAGCGTTAAGTCTTTCTTCCAAATTTATTATTGCGTCGCTTGCGCGTGAATAGTTTGTGGTAAACCCGTACGTGTACGTTAAACCGTCTATTGCTATGTCGAAAGTTACGACGTAACCGTCGAATACGACGTTTTTAACTACGAAATATTCAAAACTTGTAGGTAAATTCGATTTAATCGTCGATGCCGTCGTACTTGTTAATTCGTCCTTGGAAACTTTGCCGTCAGTTTGCGATGATTCGACTATTTGGTCGAATTCGGAATAGTCTACGCTTGTTCTCATATTAAAGCAATTTGTAAATGAGAGTACCGCAATTAGTACCACTATTATTGCGAGAACTATCCACAGTGTTTTAAAACCTTTTGATTTCAATGCTGGTTCTCCTTAAAAATGT
>CAYSYT010000057.1:0-10680 GCA_964435195.1 uncultured Christensenella sp.
ACAAAAAGGATTTATGGAGGATAGAAAAATGGCAGACATTCAGAAAATGATTGAAGAAGTAAAAAGTATGACGGTTTTGGAACTTAACGAATTAGTTAAGGCTTTGGAAGAGGAATTCGGCGTTAGCGCTGCTGCGCCCGTAGCTGTTGCCGCTGCTCCCGCCGCAGCCGCAGACGCACCCGCAGCAGAAGAACAAACCGAATTCAAGGTAGTTCTTAAAGAAGTAGGCGCAAACAAAATCGGCGTTATCAAAGTCGTTAAAGACGTAACCGGTTTGGGTCTTATCGAATCCAAGGCTCTTGCTGTTGACGGCGCAACCATTAAAGAAGGCGTTTCCAAAGAAGACGCTGACGCTATGATTGCTAAATTCAAGGAAGCAGGCGCAACCGCTGTTGCTCAATAATCGCTTTAACACAACGGTTTATAAGAGTAAAATTAAACGGACGGATTATTTTCGTCCGTTTTTTCTTTACGATTCAACGTTATTTGTCATAAAAAACATTATTTTATTCGAGAAAGAGTGAAAGTTTATTGACAATTAGCGTAAAAATAAGTAAAATAGTATAAATAGCAAAACTATCGTTCGGAGATATAAAATGAAACGTTTTAAGAAAATGTTTGTTAACGTCGTTGCGGTGTTGCTTCTCGCAGTTATGTGTTTAGGGCTTGCCGCTTGTGAAGACATTAGAAAGATTAAGGTTACCGTCAGCGTTTACGACAGCGAAACGTCGGCTATGGTCGAAAAGGTTCTTTACGTGGATATGTACCGTCACCTTGCCCCCGATACGGTCGACGCGGTTACCGCTTGCGTTAACGAAGGCTATTATAACGACGCTATGTTTTACGTTAACGGCACTCATTCGAGTCAGATAATGATGGGCGAGTATAAGTACGTTAACGGTGAAGTAGTTAGAAATTCCGTTAAACCCGCAATTCAGGGCGAGTTTGAAAAAGGCGGTACGGTCGGCTCTAACCTTGTTAGCGAAGAAGGTTCTATCGGTTTGTGGAGAAGTTGGGTTAAAAACAACAATTCCTATTCCGTTTCCGACGACGCAAGAGATTCGGGTAGTTCCGTTTGGTATATGCCTACTTCGTCTATAAGCAGTTATAACGGTTGGTTCTGTGTTTTTGCCAAGGTTGATTTGGATAACGAAGATAACAGCGAAACTTGGAATCTTATAAAGGCAATGTTTAGCGGCGACGATACGAGCTACGTGGAATATACCGTATATTACACGGGCGAATACGATGCGAATAAGTCTTTTGACGAAAACCACGGTTTAACTTTCCATTGTGTGGAATCGGAGGACTTTTCTCTTGGCGACGGCGAATATTTCGATGCGGAAAACAATCAATATACCTGTTATAACAAATATACTCTTAAAGTTCCCGTTTATAAGGCGAACAACGTAATTAAGGGCGTAGGCGCAAAAATCGTTTCGATGGAAATCGTTTAATAATTAAAAAATAACGATAACGGCTTTCATAATAAAAATATTGAATAAAATAAAGGGCTGACGAAAAAATTCGTTAGCCCTTTTTCGTGTGCGAGAAATAAAAAAGTGAAGCGGTAAAACATTAAGTTTTTTTAAGATTAACTATTTTTCTATCCGTAACGGTAAAGGTAAAATAAGTTACTTGAAAAGTGTTTTGAGTTTTTTTGTAAACTAATCCTATTTCGGCTTGATTCCTGAAAAGTGGCGGCGGCATAATTCCGACGAAATCCCCGAAAAAACCTTTGAGTTTATCTTTATTATTTAATACGTTTGCATCGAGATAGGCAGAGACGTCGCCGCCGACGAAAAATTCTTCCAAAAAGGCGTAAGGCAGAATTGCTTCGGGTAGGGCGTTTAAGTCGAAATTTTCCGAAACGCTAACGGTAACTTTGGTTGCGGTTAGTTTTTCGTCTTCGTATTGCCACGAGGAAGTTACCGTGTGTTTTGCAATATCGTTGTATTTTTTAGTAATTTCAAGACCGTCTTTAAGGGTAAAACCGTATATTTCGTCGGTAAAAACGCGGTCAATACCGTCGGTTATGCGGTAAACGGCGAGAGTTTGTACGCTTCCCGTCAATAAGACGGCAACGAAGTTCTTTCCGTTTAGACAAAAACGTTCAAAGTTGACGGAATCGGCGTTAACGAGTAACGTGTCGGCAAAAAAATCCGACGGTGTCTCTACCGAAATTTTAAGCCCGTTTTCGTAAAACGCCGTAATAATTAAGTCTTGAAACTTTTTTTGTCCTATAACGCAAAATTCGTTTTTCGTGGGCGTGTTTTCGGCGTAAACCAAAAAGCCGCCGTTAAGGTCGGTTACCGTAATGCCTTGCGGTGGAGAGAATAAAAATTCTTCGGTTACGATAAAATTAGACGAAGGGAAATTTCCCAAAGGACAAATTTCAACGAAAGGTTTTTCGTCGAGATTGAATTCGCAACTTTTTACGTCGTCGTTAATCGTGCCGAAGTATATGCCGTTCAACTTGATTGCGGAAGGAAAGCCGCTTGAAAAATAAATACGCATACGTTTTAATATATGTATAAATTTTTATTGTTATGTCAATAACCGTATAAAGATTAATCGAGGAGTTAACGAATTATGGTAAGAATTTACGGTTACAGACAGAACGATATTTTAGGTTTGATAAAATTCGTAAAAGAAAACGAAGGTATTCCGCTTTCTCAGATTTTTTTGCTTTACGGCAATAAAATAGGTAAAGCGAAAGGTACGGTGCGGAATATGTACTACGCGCTTGCAAAATATTCGACGACGGATAAAGATTTTTGCGAAAAGTATCTTGACGGAAAACCCATTCGCGTTGAAAAGATAGTGGAGTTTAAAAGCGAAGAAGAAAAAGAACTTATAGAAAAAATAATTTCCGCAACTAACGGGGGCAGGTCGGTACGGAGCGTTATCACCGAACTTGCTGGCGGAGATATGAAACTTGCGCTACGCTATCAAAACAAATTCAGGAACGTGTTGAAAATTCGGTCGGAATTAAAGGAACGAGTGGAAAATAGCCGTATATATTCTTTTGTAGAACCGAATAAGAAAACGGTAAAGGTAAACGAGGTGAGTTTTAAAAAATTAAAAACGGAAATAGATAATTTAATAAACCGCATTTCGGGTAAGTTAAGGAGAGAAAACGATTATTTGAGGTCGAGAATTGCGGTTTTAGAAACTGAAAATATAAGATTACGCAATATTTTGTACGGAAACAGCAAGGTGGCGGACGCCGTTAGGTTCGCAAACAGAACAAAAGACGAGACGTTAATAAATTGAAAAACTCTTTTATACGTTTGCATCTGAAATGAAAAAATAGTATAATAAACGCATACCGCTATTTGTTAGGAGTATGTGTAAATGGATTTATTTAAAAAATGTGAAAACCTCGAAACGGTAAAAAAAGCAAAAGAAAAAGATATCTATCCTTATTTCCATCAACTTAATTCAAAACAAGGGCCGGAAGTCGTTATGGAAGGAAAAGATATTATAATGATAGGCTCTAACAATTATTTGGGGCTTACTTCTCATCCGGAAGTTATAGAAGCGGGAGTTAAGGCTTTGGAAAAATACGGTTCCGGTTGTTCGGGTAGCAGATTTTTAAACGGAACGCTTACCGAACACGTTCTTTTGGAACGCGAACTTGCGCAGTT
Source organism: uncultured Christensenella sp. (assembly GCA_964435195.1). Classification (GTDB taxonomy): domain Bacteria; phylum Bacillota; class Clostridia; order Christensenellales; family Borkfalkiaceae; genus UBA1259. The sequence goes on from CAYSYT010000057.1 coordinate 3,651, forward strand.
TTTACAAAAAGAGGACGTAGTTACTTTTTCTACCGGTTTTCAAAGCAATTTGGGTATTATAAGCGCGATTGCCGGCAGAACGGATTATATTTTATGCGATAAAGAAAACCACGCAAGCATATACGACGGTTGTCGCCTTTCGTTTGCGAGAATGTTGCGTTATAACCATTCGGATATGCAAGACCTCGAACGCCAACTAAAAACAATCGATACTACGGTTTCGGGAATTCTTATCGTTACAGACGGCGTTTTCAGTATGGGCGGTGATATTTGCAAATTGCCCGAAATCGTTGCCTTGGCAAAAAAATACGGCGCAAGAGTTATGGTTGACGACGCGCACGGACTCGGCGTTTTAGGTGAACACGGCAGGGGAACGGCAGAATACTTCGGTTTGGAAAAAGACGTTGATATTTATATGGGTACTTTTTCTAAGTCGTTGGCGAGTTTGGGCGGCTATATGGCGGCTTCGCATCAAGTTTGCGAATACGTGCGCCATACTTCGCGACCGTTTATATTTTGCGCAAGCATAACTCCGTCAAACGTTGCCTGTGCGAGAAAGGCGTTGGAAATTTTAAGGAGAGAACCTCAACGCGTCAAAGCCTTGCACGATATAAGTTGTTATATGCGTAAATGGTTGCGTGCAAATAACGTAAATATTATAGAAATAGACGAAACGCCGATTATTCCTATTTATACTTATGAGGACGAAAAAGCTTTTACCGCTTGCAAACTGTTGTTTGACCGCGGCGTTTACGTAAACCCCGTAGTATCTCCCGCCACACCCGTGGGGCAAGCATTACTCCGTACGAGTTATACCGCAACTCATACCGAACGTCAAATGGATATCGCAATAGAAAAAATTGTAGAAGTTCTTAAAATAGTCGGTGTAGAGTAAACTGTCGAATATATTCGAAAATTAAAAACGCATCCGTATTGAATTTAAGCGGGTGCGTTTTAACTTTTAATTTTCCAACAACTCTTCGTAAGATACGTCGAACAGTTTGCATAATTTTATAAAATTTTGAAGAGTGGGCAACGTTAATCCTAATTCGTATGCCTGATACGATTGATAGGTAATGCCGAGTTCTTTTGCAACTTGTTTTTGCGTGAGTCCGCTTTCCGTTCTTAAAGATTTTAAGTTTTTCGGTAAATTTTGTAATTCTTTTAACATTCTACTTGACATTATACAGTTTCTGACTGTATAACAAATAAAACACAGTTACAAACTGTGCAAAAAGAAAAAGGAGAAAAGAGATGGAAGTACAGGAAAAAACGTCGAAGTTCGACGGAGGATTGTTGGGAATGATAGGCATCGGTTTGTTGAGCGGATTGATTATCATTTGCACGTTGGGGATTGGAGTACCTTGGGCAACTTGCTTAAAGACGAGGTGGGAAGTATCGCATACCGTGATAGACGGCAAGCGATTAACGTTTGACGGCACGGGCGGACAATTATTCGGTAACTACATAAAATGGATTTTGTTAACTATTATAACGATAGGCATATATTCGTTTTGGCTTACCATTAAAATGAAACAATGGGTAACGAAACATACTCACGTTTTAGACGGCGAAGCAAAACAGGTTATTTAGTTTGAAAAAAAATTAAATCTGATTTTTTATATCCGCTTCCGAAAGTTTAACACAACTTTCGGAAGCGGATATTTTCATAAAAGTAAAAATAAACTTATTAAAGTTTTTATGTTTTAAAATAACTTTTTTATTGACTTTGTCGTTTTGAAAACATATAATAATCGTTAGGAGCAATCATTGTATGACGTACTATTTTGACGAAATAACGACAAATAGAACTAATATCGAGGCGTTGGCAGTTGTCGGCGCATTTTGTCATACTCGAAATGCTTTGCGATATTCGATATAAGTTATAAATTCGATTTGTAATTTTGAAAGACGGGTTATCGTAAAAGATAATTCGTCTTTTTTTATTAAAGGAGTTATTCATTATGGAAAGAAATTGGACTACGGGCAATGTTTTTAAGAACGTTATTTTATTTTCGACGCCTTACCTTTTGTCGTATTTTTTGCAAACACTGTACGGTTTAGCCGATTTGTTTATTATCGGGCAATTCGGAAGCGTTGCGAACACCTCGTCCGTTTCTATCGGAAGTCAGGTAATACATATGCTTACCGTAATGATTGTAGGGCTTGCTATGGGTTCTACGGTTATGATTAGCCGTCAAATAGGTGAAAAACAAAACGGAAAAGCGGCAAAATCGGTTGGCGGCGCGATAGATTATTTGGTAGTGTGTTTTATAGGTATACCGTTTATTACTGCTTATAATATAATAAGTTCTATTTTTCGTGGGTTGGGTGATACTAAAAGTCCGATGTATTTTATAGCGATTGCTTGCGGCTGCAATATTGCACTTGATTATTTGTTTATGGGCGCATTCAATCTCGGACCTTTGGGGGCTGCTCTCGGGACTACGATTTCACAAGCGGTTAGCGTCGTAGTTTCTTTAATCGTAATAGTAAAAATGAAAACGGGAATTAAAGTCAGGAAGTCCGATTTTAAATTAGAAAAGTCAACGGTAAGTGAAATATTGAAAATAGGCGTACCCGTTGCACTTCAAGACGGCTTTATTCAAGTAGCGTTTATTATTATTACGATATTTGCGAATAATCGCGGCTTGGATGATTCGGCGGCAGTCGGAATCGTAGAAAAAGTAATAAGCGTTATATTTCTCGTTCCGTCGTCTATGTTGTCAACCGTATCTGCTTTATCGGCGCAAAATCTCGGGGCAAACGAAGAAAGACGTGCGAAACTTACGTTTATATATTCGGTTATTATCTCCGTGTGTTACGGAATCGTGATTGCCGTAATAGTATTTATAACCGCCAAACCGCTTGTTTCGATATTTAACGATAAAAGCGATAACGTTGCCGTGTTTGGCTGTCAATATTTGCGCGGTTATATATGGGACGTGGTTTTTGCAGGCGCACATTTTTGTTTTAGCGGTTATTTTTGTGCTTGCAAAAAATCTTATTTATCGTTCATACATAACGTGCTTTCAATCGTATTCGTTCGAATTCCCGTATCGTATTTTGCCGCAAAAATGTTTACGGATACGTTGTTTCCTATGGGACTTGCCGCACCGCTCGGTTCGGTTTTGTCCGTTATCGTGTGTTTGATTGCGTACGGAGTTTTATCTAAACGGCAAAAGAAAAATTCTTTTACTCGCTCGTAAAGGTCGTTTTACTTGCTTAATTAACCCGTTTGTTTTTTTTGTGAGGTTAATTTTGCGTCGAAGAATTCAGTTATGCGTTTTACGTAAAAAAATGTTTTAATTTTGATTTTTTCCGTTGTAAAATAATTGACAACCAATGTAAAACGGTACTATAATACAATTGCAACCAGAAAGGTTGCAATTTGGAGTCGTAATGAAATTATCGTCAAAAACGCATTACGGATTGATGGCTTGTTATATTCTCGGTAGAAACTATCCCGACAAAGCCGTTTCCGCAAGCACGTTGGAAAATTATATATCCGTTTCCGGTAAATATTTGGAAAAAATTATGCGAATGTTGTCTTCGCGCGGTATAGTTACGGCAAGCCGCGGTGCGAACGGCGGATATTTTTTGACGCGTCCGCCCGAAGAAATTACGGTTGGCGAAATCGTTCGTGCGCTCGAAGACGATATTGAAATTATAGAGTGCGTAAAATCTGACAGAAAGTGCAAGTGTTGTCCGTCGAGTATAGTATGGAAAAAACTTTACGAGGGTATAAACGATTTACTTGACGCAATGAATTTAAAGCAGGTTATTAACGGAGAGTTGAGGTAAGGCAGTTATGGTAAAAAAACCTATTTATTTTGACCACGCGGCTACTACGCCGCTATGTAATGAAGCGTTGGAAAAAATGACGCCGTATTTTTCGGAAATTTTCGGTAACGCCAACAGTCAGCACGTATTCGGCAGAGAAGCCGTAAAGGCGGTGGACGAAGCAAGGGATACGATTGCTAAAATTATAAACGCAAAACCGAGCGAAGTATATTTTACTTCGGGCGGAACGGAAGCGGACAACTGGGCGATACGCGGCATTGCTCACGCTTACGCAAACAAGGGTAAACATTTAATAATAAGCCCGATAGAACACGCCGCAATGATAGTTACCGCAAAATCGCTTGAAAAAGAGGGTTTTTCGGTTGACTTTATGAAAGTTGACGCCGACGGAGTGGTGGACCTCGAACACTTAAAAAGCATTATAAGGGACGATACGATATTTATCGGTTGTATGCTCGCGAATAACGAAGTGGGAACGATAGAACCTATAAAAGAAATCGCGGAAATAGCACGTTCGCGCGGTATTATATGCTTTACCGATGCCGTGCAGGCGGCGGGCGTGCTGAAAACCGACGTGAAAGAACTCGGCGTAGACCTTATGTCTATGAGCGGACATAAGATTTACGGACCGAAAGGAATAGGCGCGCTCTACGTTCGCAACGGCGTAAAAATAGAAAGTATTCTTACGGGCGGTCATCAGGAAAGAATGAAACGCGGCGGAACGACTAACGTCCCTGCGGTGGTCGGGTTTGCCGAAGCGTTCAGGATTGCCGATGTCGAGAGAGAAGAAAACTTTAAATACGTGTCCGCATTGAGAGATAGGTTTATAGACAGAGTGCTTGCGGAAGTTCCGTTTGTTAAACTCAACGGACCGAGAGAGGGCAGATTGCCCGCAAACGCAGATTTTTCGTTTAAGTTTATCGAGGGCGAATCTATATTGTTCAGCCTCGATTTGGCGGGAATAGCGGTTTCGTCGGGGTCGGCTTGTTCGTCGGGGTCGTTAGAACCTTCTCACGTGCTTTTGGCGTTGGGTTTGCCCGAAGGTCTTGCGCACGGCTCTATAAGGTTTTCGTTCGGCAAACACAATACGGTTGAAGAAGTAGATTATGCGGTAGACGTTATAAAAGCCGCAGTACAAAGATTAAGGGCAATGTCCCCGTTGTTCAAAACAGAAGGAGAAATTAAAAATGTATAGCGAAAAGGTAATGCAAGCGTTTCAAAATCCGCAAAACGTAGGCGAAATAGAAAATCCCGACGGAATAGGTACCGTCGGCAACGAAAAGTGCGGAGATATAATGCAAATAACGTTGCGTATAGAAAACGACGTTATCGTAGACGCAAAGTTTAAAACGTTCGGTTGCGCCGCCGCAATCGCAACGAGTTCTACCGCAACCCAAATGGTTAAGGGAATGACGATAGACGAGGCGCTAAAACTTACCAACAGAAAGGTAATAGAGGCTCTCGACGGTTTGCCTACGCAGAAAATACACTGTTCGGTTTTGGCAGAGGAAGCAATAAAAAAAGCGATAGAAGATTATCGCTCGAAAAAACAAAAACAGTAAAGCAAAAATCACGCCTCGTGTAGGCGTGATTTTTGATAGTACAATTCACCCCAACAACCCATCCGCCGTTGTGAATTTCCGCAGCGGCGGGTGGGTTGTTTATTGTAAGTGCATCTGTTTTTTTTCTTAAAAAATAAAATAAAGTCTTGACAGTTAATATTTAACTTGCTATAATCCAATAATACAAGAAGTTGGAAACTTACTTGCAAGGGTTTGCGAACGCAGTATTTCAAACTCGAAGTGTAAAAACAAAAGTTTTTGCGAAAATCCGTAAGGATTTTCACTATTTTGTCGATAAGCAAAATATTTACTTCGTATTATAGTTGATAAGAGGAATATTCATTTCTAAATTTTCTATATAATAGTAAAAATTATTCGTGTAATGTTCGTTAAAACTTGGTTTTTGTTTTTGACTAAAATAAATAAATTTAAATAAAGAGGAGTAATAATTATGAGAGTATTGGCAATTTGCGCACATCCGGACGATATCGAGGTAACGTGTTGCGGAACGTTGGCAAAATGTGTTGCAAGAGGCGATAAAGTTATCGTTTGTCATGCATCGAGCGGAAATTTGGGACACGTGGTTATTCCGCCGGACGAACTTAGAATAATTCGTGCGGAAGAAGCAAGAAAGGCAGGTGCAATGGCAGGGATTGAGGTAATTAGCGGGGGATTTGATGATTTAGAAGTTTTTGACAATAATAAAATTGCTCGTGATAAAATGGTGGACATAATAAAATACGCGAACCCGGATTTTATAATAACACATAATCCCGACGATTATATGCCTGACCATACGGCGGTATCGAGATTAGTATTTGACGCAAGTTTTGCGGCAACGCTTCCTAATTATAAAAGTAAATACGCGGAGCCTGCAAAACTCGTTCCGTTATATTATATGGAATCGCCTACAGGAATAAATTTTAATCCTACCGAATACGTAGATATTTCTGACTATATAGATTTGAAACTTAAAATGCTCAGTTGCCATGAAAGTCAAGTCGTATGGATGCGAGAACACGACGGAATAGATTTTCTCGATATGGTTAAAACTTGCGCTAAATATCGTGGTTATCAATGCGGTGTTGCATATGCGGAAGGTTTCCGTCAATGCCAAGTATATTTGAAGGGAACTACAAAACGTTTATTGCCTTAAAATAGAAATAAAATAATTTTGCCTTGCCGTTTCGTAGAATTTATCTACGGAAAGCGGCAAGGCATTTTGTTGTGTAAACAAAAATCCCCAGATAGTCTGGGGGCAAGTGGAGGTTTACCGTTGAGCAAAATCCTCCGATTGTGTATAATAAAAGTTGCGACCTGCCAGTTGCAACAATAAAACAAACGGAGGATTTATGAAAAAAGAAATTTTCACTGGAAATAGTTTAACACAAGGTAAATATCCTTGGGGATAAATAAAAAATCAATCAAACGGCAAATTCGTTAAATCGGCTATATAGGTGTGGTCGATTTATATTTTTCAAAAAGTTGCCATTTAGAATTTTTGCAAATATTTACAAAAATTCTAAATGAGTGGATTGACTTTTGTTCTAGTTTAGACTATAATATTATCGACAAATAAAATTAGGGGATTTTTGTATGGAAATTAAAAGAGACTTTTATCTAAATAAATTAATCCAACATAAGAAAAACGGTATGGTTAAAAT
>CAYSYT010000058.1:0-9879 GCA_964435195.1 uncultured Christensenella sp.
GTTATATTATTTATATGTAGTTTGTAATAAAAGAAGTTGATGTTTTGCTTGCATGGGGCGGCAATTTCGCCGTATTTCACGCTTAGAAGTGTAAAACGACAGTTTTACGGCAAAACAGAATGTTTTGCAAATATTTTGTCGTCAGACAAAGTATTTGCTTCTTATAGTTTAACTTTAAGGATTATTTATGTTGTATTTTACCGCCTATTATTTTGAATTTTTTTATTATCGGTTAGAAAACGAATAGTAAAAACGGCGGTTTATTTTTTTAATTTTTAACCGCTACGTTTTGTGGCGGTTTTTTTTAGGAGGAGTTTATGCTTTGGCTCGACTATCTTATACTTATTCTTTACGCTTTAAGTATGTTCGGCATCGCGCTTTACACCCGTAACCGTTCAAAATCCGTAAACGATTTTTTGCTTGCGGGTAAAAAAGGACTTAACGGTTGGATGAGTGCTTTTGCATACGGCACCACGTATTTTTCTGCGGTAATTTTTATCGGTTATGCAGGTAATTTCGGCAGTGCTTACGGGTTGGCTTCCGTTTGGATTGGTATCGGAAACGCTATAATAGGTTCCCTTTTTGCTTGGTTGGTTCTTGCAAAAAGGACTAAAAACATGACGCAACGTCTACAAGCAAAAACCATGCCGGAGTTTTTTGAAAAACGTTATAACAGTAAAAATCTTAAATTAGCAAGCGCTATTATAACATTTATTTTTCTTATTCCGTATTCCGCGTCGGTTTATAACGGATTGAGCAGCTTATTTGAAATTGTATTCGGTATCGACGGTTGGATTATAATGATTGCGCTTGCTTTGTTAACTGCCGTTTATTTATTCTTCGGCGGATATTTCGCAACGGCGCTTTCGGATTTCGTTCAAGGTATTATTATGCTTATCGGCGTCGTGTTAATGGTCGTATTTTTCTTGAAAAGTCCGCAAGTTTCTTGGGATTTAACCGAACTCGTTACTAATCCCGAACACAATTGGGTAACCTTCGGCAGTTCGAATAAGGGTTTTTACGGAAATACCGTAACCCTTCTTTCTGTAATATTGCTTACGTCTTTCGGGGTATGGGCTTTGCCGCAAACCGTTCATAAGTATTACGCTATACGCGATAAAAAAGCAATCAATCAGGGGATGATAGTAAGTACTTTGTTTGCTTTAATTATAGGTTTCGGCGCATACTTCGTCGGTTCTTTGTGTAGTTATTTTACGTTCCCGGAAGGGACTACGCCCGACCAGTACGTTCCGCATATGCTTAATATGGTAATTTCATCGGGACTTTTAGGTGTAATTGCCGTACTTATACTTTCGGCAAGTATGTCTACGTTGTCGTCGGTATCTTTGGCAAGCGCATCGGTCGTTGCGGTTGATATATATAAAGGCAAAATTAAACAGAACGCAAACGATAATCAAGTAAATTTGACCATGAAAATTTTATGTTTGGTTTTTATTTTAATATCCGTCGTTCTTGCCATTCTTAACGAAAAATTTCACCTTTCGGCTATCGCTTCTTTGATGGGTTTAAGTTGGGGAACTCTTGCGGGTTGTTTTATCGGACCTTACGTTTTAGGGCTTTTATGGAAAAAGGTTACTGTTCCTGCCGTTTGGTCGTCAATAATATCATCTATTGTTTTAACTTTGTTATTAACCGTGGTTATAGGTTTTGATAAAGGCGGATGGAACTGTTCGCTCGGTATCGCTATACAAAACGGTGTTGCGTCCTCGCCGTTAATCGGCGTTATTTGTATGGCGTTTTCGATGATTATAACTTTTACCGTAAGTTTATTTACCAAGCCGCCGCAAGAGTGCGTAATCGAAAATGCTTTCAATAGAAAAATCGAAAATGAAATAAAATAAGTTGCAGGTGTGTAATATGATTTGGTCAAAAGAGGAAACTCTTTCAAGAAAAGAAATCGAAGCGTTGCAATTGGAACGCTTAAAAGAAACAGTTTTAAGAGTTTATGAAAAAGTTTTACCTTATCGTAAAAAAATGGACGATGTCGGCATAAAACCGAAAGATATTAAAACTCTTAAAGATTTGGCAAAATTGCCCTTTATAACAAAAACCGATATGCGTGATAATTATCCTTTCGGTTTATTTGCCGTTCCGAAGGACGATTTGGTCAGAATTCACGCATCAAGCGGAACAACCGGTAAACCGACGGTTGTCGGTTACACCAAGGCTGACCTAAATACGTGGACGGAATGTGTTTCCCGTATTGCTTGTATGGGCGGGGCGTCGAAAAAAGACGTGGCTCAAATATGTTTCGGCTACGGAATGTTTACGGGTGCGTTGGGTTTGCATTACGGATTGGAAAATATAGGCGCGGCAATCGTTCCGTCGTCTACGGGGAATTCGGAAAAGCAAATAATGTATATGAAGGATTTTGAAACGACTTTGCTTGTTGCGACGCCTTCGTATGCGTTAAGGCTTGCGGAAGTTGCTTTGAGTATGGGGATTGACCCGAAAACCGATTTAAAAGTTAAAATAGGTCTTGTCGGTAGTGAACTTTTAACCGATGCGATGCGTGACGAAATGCATAAGTATTGGGGCGACGATATGATTGTTACCTCTAATTACGGAATGAGTGAACTTATGGGACCGGGTGTTTCAGGCGAATGCGAGTATTTATGCGGTATGCATATTAACGAAGATTTTTTTATTCCTGAAATTATCAATCCCGAAACGGGAGAGGTTCTTCCCGCGGGGGAAAAGGGCGAATTAGTTATTACCTGTATAAAAAAAGAAGGTTTACCGTTGATTCGTTACAGAACGAAAGATATCACGAGGTTGTTTTACGAACCGTGTAAGTGCGGTAGAACCTTTTGCCGTATGGAAAATCCGTCGGGCAGAAGTGACGATATGTTGAAAATTAGAGGCGTTAACGTTTTTCCGAGTCAAATCGAAGAAGTCGTTTTAGGATTTTCAGAATTAGGCCCTCATTACGAAATTGTCGTTGAGCGCGAAGGATTTTCGGATAAACTTACAATAAGAGTTGAATTGTTGAAGAGCACGGATAGTTTTGGCGAACTTGAAGCGCTTTCAAACAAAATAAGAAATAAATTAAGGGTCGTTCTCGGACTTGATGCAAAAATCAATCTCGAATCGCCGAATACGTTACAGCGTTTCGAGGGCAAAGCAAAGAGAATTAAGGATTTAAGGAGTAAATAATAATGGACAGTAAAAAAATTATGCTCGGTAACGAGGCTATCGCAAGGGGCGCGTATGAAGCGGGTGTTAAAGTATCCAGTGCGTATCCCGGAACGCCGAGCACGGAAATAAGCGAATTTTTGGCAGGCTACGATGAGGTTTATACCGAATGGGCTCCTAACGAAAAAGTTGCGGTTGAAGTTGCCGTCGGCGCGTCGATTGCCGGTGTTAGAAGTTTGGCATGTATGAAACACGTTGGCTTGAACGTTGCAAGCGACCCGCTTTATACCTTTTCTTATACGGGCGTTGGCGGAGGTTCGGTTATCGTCGTTGCGGACGACCCCGGTCTGGCAAGTTCTCAAAACGAACAGGATACGAGAATGATTGCCCGCTCGGCTCACGTTCCTCTTTTAGAACCGTCGGACAGTATGGAAGCAAAAGAATTTATAAAGTTTGCTTACGAAATTAGTGAAAAATACGACACGCCCGTTATACTTAGAACGACTACGAAACTGTCTCATTCGCAGGGTATTGTCGAACTATCCGACAGAGTTGAAATGCCCGTAAAAACATACGAGCGTCAAATGCGCAAATACGTTATGATGCCTGCATCGGCTATCGGAAGACACGTTTATGTTGAACAAAGAGAAAATAAATTACAAGACGACTGTTCGAATTTTTCGATAAATAAAACGGAAATAAACGATACCGATATCGGTTTTATCACCAGCGGTATTCCTTATCAATACGTAAAAGAAGCTTGCCCGAATGCAAGTATTTTGAAACTCGGCATAATAAACCCGTTGCCGAAAAAACTTATAACCGAATTCGCTTCTAAGGTTAGAACGCTTTACGTTTTCGAAGAGTTAGAACCTGTTATTCAAGAACAAATCGAATCTTGGGGAATCAAAGTTAAAGGTAAAGAATTATTTACAAAACAGGGTGAATATAGCGCAAGTACGTTGAAAAAAGTTCTTTTCGGAAAAGACGATGAAGTTTTCAAAAAAGAGCAAGTTCCTAACCGTCCGCCGATTTTATGCCCGGGTTGTCCGCATAGAAGCGTATTCTCCGTTTTGAACAAAATGAAAATACATGCCGCCGGGGATATAGGTTGTTATACACTCGGCGCGGTTGCACCGCTTAACGTTATAGATACTACCGTTTGCATGGGTGCGAGCATTTCTACTTTGCACGGAATGGAAAAAGCTTGCGGAAAGGATTTTATCAAAAACTGGGTTGCCGTTATAGGAGATTCTACGTTTTTGCACACGGGCGTAAATTCGCTTATAAATATGGTTTATAATAAGTCTACCGGAACGGTGATAATATTGGATAACCGTACCACGGGAATGACGGGACATCAGCAACATGCCGCAACGGGTAAAACTTTGAAAAACGAAGATACTTACGCAATAAATCTTGCTGAACTTTGTAAAGCCGTAGGCGTACCGAACGTAGTCGAAATTAACGCATTCGACGTTTCGGGGCTTGAAAAAACTCTTAAAGAATGTTTGAACGGCGACGTTTTGACCGTCATAATAGCAAAAGCGCCTTGCGCGCTTTTGAAAGGTCAAGTTTTTCCTTATAAATGCGTTGAAAATTCCGACAAATGTAAAAAATGTGGTATGTGCTTAAAAATAGGCTGTCCTGCAATAACGAAAACAGAAGACGGTAAAATAAAAATAAATACTTCTATGTGTAACGGTTGCGGTTTATGCGCAAGTTACTGTAAATTCAATGCTATCGAAAAGGTGGATAAATAGTATGAAAAATATGAATATTATGGTTGTCGGCGTTGGCGGACAAGGAACGCTTCTTACTAGCAGAATAATAGGTAAAACCGCACTTTCAGTCGGCTACGACGTGAAACTTTCCGAAGTGCACGGTATGGCACAAAGAGGAGGCAGCGTAGTTACTTTCGTTCGTTTCGGCGAGAAGGTAAACGAACCCGTGGTTGAAGAGGGGTGCGCGGATATTTTGATTTCCTTTGAAAAACTCGAAGCGTTACGTTATGCTCATTTCTTAAAGAAAGACGGCGTATTGATTGTCAACGATTGCAGAATCGACCCCATGACCGTTGTTATAGGTGCGGAACAATATCCTTGCGATATAATGGTTAAATTGTCTGAGATACACACGGTTTATTCGATTAACGGGCAGGAAATAGCCGAAGAGTTAGGTAATGGAAAAGTTCTTAATTCCGTCGTTCTCGGGTTGAGCGCTAAATTTATAGGTTTTTCCGAAGACGAATGGCTTCGCGTTATAGAACAAACCGTTCCCGCAAAAACCATCGAAATCAATAAAACCGCTTTTAAACGCGGATACGATAGATATTAAGGAGACTGAAAATGATTTGGAACGAAGCAAAGGAATGTATGAGCAGAGACGAGATGACTGCTCTTCAAAGCACTAGACTTAAAAAATTGGTCAATTACGTTTATCACAACGTCGAATTTTATCGTAAAAAAATGCAAAACGTAGGGCTGTTGCCGGGGGATATAAAAAGTTTAGAGGATATTACTAAACTGCCTTTTACTACGAAAGACGATTTGAGAGATAACTATCCTTTCGGTTTGTTTGCCGTACCTCATTCCGAGATTGCAAGAGTGCATGCGTCAAGCGGAACGACGGGAAAAGCGACCGTCGTCGGCTATACGAGGCGTGACCTCGATATTTGGGCGGAATGCGTTGCGAGATGTCTTTCAATGGCAGGTGTTACGAAGGACGATATAATTCAAGTCGCTTACGGTTACGGATTGTTTACGGGTGGTTTAGGTGCTCATTACGGTGCGGAAAATATCGGCGCAATGGTCGTGCCGATGAGTACTGGTAATTCAAAAAAATTAACCACGATGATGCTTGACTTCGGGGTTACCGCTATTGCTTGCACGCCTTCATATCTTTTGCATATTGCCGAACTTTTAGAGTCGGAAGGTAAAATTTCGCAATTAAAATTAAAACGTGCAATATGCGGTGCGGAACCTTGGACTGAAAAAATGCATCGAGATATAGAAGAAAGATTAAATATTAAAGCTTACGATATTTACGGTTTAAGTGAAGTTATGGGACCGGGTGTTGCGTGTGATTGCGATTTCCATAAAGGATTGCACGTTTGCGAAGACCATTTTTACCCTGAAATTATAAATTCTGCGACTATGCAGCCGCAAAAACAGGGTGAAACGGGCGAACTTGTGTTTACTACTTTAACGAAAGAAGGGTTGCCTCTTATTCGTTACCGCACCAAAGATTTAACGAGTATCGATTATTCCGTATGCGAATGTGGTAGAACGAGTGCGCGAATCAGTAGATTTAAAGGGCGCGTAGACGATATGTTGATTATAAGAGGGGTTAACGTTTTCCCGAGTCAGGTAGAAGCCGCTCTTGTCGATATTAAAGAAGTTACGCCGCATTATATGATGATTGTCGACAGAATAAATAATCTTGATACACTTGAAATTCAGGTTGAAGTCGATAATAAATATTTTTCGGATGAAATAAAGGGTTTAGAAAAACTTACGCAAAAAATATCGCATACGATAACGCAAGCAATCGGTTTGAGTGCGAAAATCAAATTAGTCGAACCGCAAACTTTGTTAAGAAGCGAAGGAAAAGCCGTTCACGTAATTGATAAACGTAAATTATATTAAAGGGGGAATAAAATTATGTTGGCAAAACAATTATCGGTTTTTATCGAAAACAGAAACGGAAGACTCGGAGAAGTTTTGAATGTTTTAAAGCGTAATAACGTGAACATTTTATCTTTAAGTCTTGCGGACACCACCGAATACGGACTATTGAGATTGATAGTGAATAATCCTATTCTCGGAAAGGAAAAACTTACGGAAAACGGTTTTTCGACTATGCTTACCGACGTTCTCGTTATCAAAATCAAACATATTGCAGGCAGCTTGCAAGAGTTACTCGAGGTTCTTGCAAGTAACGACATCAGCATCGAATATATGTACGGTTTATCTATCGACGGTGCTGAGGCATCCGTCGTTTTGAAGGCTTCTAATCCAGAAAAGGCTAAAACCGTTTTGAAAGAACACGGTGTTGAAATGCTTACCGCAGACGAGATTGCTAAATTTTAAGGTGTTTTATGCTCATTGATTTTCATACACACGTATTTCCTGACAAAATCGCAAAGAAAACGATAGACATTTTGGCGGAAAAATCAAACGGAAATCCTTGCACGGACGGAACCGTTGACGGACTTAAAAACGCAATGGAAAAGGCCGATGCCGATATTTGCATAACGTTGCCTGTTTTAACGAAACCTTCTCAATTTGAAAGCGTCGCTCGTTTTTCGATTGAGATAAATGAAAAATTTAAGAATGAAAAAAGAAGGTTGATATCCTTTGGCGGAATTCATCCCGACTGTGAAGATATTGACGGTAAAATGAAGTTCTTAAAAAATCAAGGTATTATCGGCGTAAAAATTCATCCGGATTATCAAGGTAAATTCATTGACGACAACGGTTATATAAAGATTCTCGAATGTGCGAAAGAATATGATATGATAGTCGTAACACACGCAGGTGTGGACGACGGTTATAAAGGAGAACCCGTTAAATGTCCGCCGCAACTCGTTAAAAACGTTATAAACAAGGTTAAACATTCAAAGTTTGTACTTGCTCATTACGGCGGAAACAGACAATGGCAAGACGTTTTCGATATTATTGCAGGGGAAGACGTGTATTTGGATACGTCTTTTGCGTTGGATAAAATCGATGAAAATCTTTTTAAGCGTATACTCGATAAGCACGGTAGCGATAAAGTTTTGTTCGCAACCGATTGTCCGTGGCAAAGTATAAGTTTGTATTCTGAAATTATTAAAAGTTTCAATTTAGGGAAAGATATCCAAGATAAAATTATGTATAAAAATGCACTGAAATTGATTGGTGGAGAATAATATTATGGATTTTAATGAAAAAATGCACGGCTTAGGCAGTAAACGTTCGGTTATAAGGGAAATTTTTGAATATAGTAAAAAAAGAGCGACGGAAATCGGCGCGGAAAACGTATTTGATTTTTCTTTGGGGAATCCGAGCGTTAACCCTCCGAAAAATATTTCCGATACGATAAAAAATCTTATCGATACTGCAAACGGAACGATTTTGCACGGTTATACGTCTGCACAGGGCGACGCCGAAACGCGTAAAGTTATTGCCGAAAATATAAACAATCGATTTAACTTGTCGCTAAATGCGGATAATATTTATATGACGTGCGGTGCGGCGGCTTCGCTTACTATTTGCTTAAAGGCAATAATGAACGAGGGCGAGGAATGTGTCGTTTTTGCCCCTTTTTTTACCGAATACAGAGTTTTCGTTGAGAATGCAGGCGGAAGACTTGTAGTTTCTAAGCCGAAAGAAAAAAGTTTTCAGATTGATATTTGTGATTTGGAGAAAAAAATCAACTTAAATACAAAAGCCGTTATTTTAAATTCCCCGAATAATCCGAGCGGTGTTGTTTATACCGAAGAAACGATTATTGCCGTTTGTGAGTTGTTAAAGAAAAAATCGGCGGAATACGGAAAAACTATTTATCTAATTTGCGACGAACCTTACAGAGAGTTGGTTTACGGCGACGTAAAAGTTCCTTATTTGATGAATTACTATGACGATACTTTCGTGTGCTATTCTTATTCTAAGTCGCTTTCGCTCCCCGGAGAGAGAATAGGCTATATTGCCGTTAATCCTAAAATGAATAATTCAAAGTCGGTATATCTTGCCGTTTGCGGTGCGGGGAGGTCTTTAGGATACGTTTGTGCGCCGAGTTTGTTTCAACAAGTCGTAAAATATTGTGTAGATGCAAAGGTAGACGTTAACGTATATAAAGAAAACAGAGATTTGTTGTTTAACGTATTAACTTCTTTCGGTTATGAATGTGTTAAGCCCGACGGCGCTTTTTATTTGTTTGTTAAAGCGTTGGAGGACGACGCTCTTGCGTTTTGCGAAAGGGCTAAAAAACACGAGATTTTAATAGTGCCCTGCGATGATTTCGGTGTTAAAGGTTACGTTAGAATTGCTTATTGCGTTGATAAAAGTAAAATAATTAACGCCCTGCCTGCATTTAAAAAACTTGCGGAAGAGTACGGTAAGTTATAATTAAGTTAAAAACCAAAGCGTAGCAAAAATGCTACGCTTTGGTTTTTAATATTATTTTGCGGTTAATTCGTATAAATTTTTCTTGTAACTGTCCATTGATTTTTTAATAATTTCTACGGCTTTGTCTTTATCCGCTTCCGTATCGACCGAAGTGTTTTTGTTTTCAAGTTGCTTGTACACCGAGAAAAAATGTCGCATTTCGTCAAATATATGTTTTGGTAAATCGTGAATACTTTTATAGGTATTATAGTTTGGGTCAGCGTCGGGTATAGCGATAATTTTTTCGTCTACAAATCCGTTGTCGCTCATAACTATTACGCCTATCGGATAACATTCTACCAAACTCATGGGAATTAAACTTTCGGAACATAAAATCAAAACGTCTAACGGGTCGTTATCTTCTGCATAGGTGTGCGGAATAAATCCGTAGTTTGCGGGGTAATGCGTAGAAGTGTAAAGTATTCTGTCAAGTCTTAAAAGCCCCGTCTTTTTGTCCATTTCGTATTTTTGTTTAGAACCTTTGCTTATTTCTACAACGGCAATAAATTTTTCAGGAGTAATTCTGGTACTTTCGATATCATGCCAAATATTCATATAATACCTACCTTAATAT
>CAYSYT010000059.1:0-9876 GCA_964435195.1 uncultured Christensenella sp.
GTATGGATTTTTTTATGACGTAATTTATGAAATGTCCTTCGACTCGTTTATCGTTAGGTTGAAACGAAAGAAAAAATGACGGAATGCCTATTATAAAAACCTCGAACATAATCATATTATTAAGTCTATACGGATATGTTTCCATATATGGTAAAAACAAGGTTAAAATTCCCATTAACATAGTGAAAAACGTTTTCATTAAGAAAAGCGAGGCTGAACTTTGTACGTTATTGATTACGCGCCTTCCTTCAAAAACGATTTGCGGCATCGAATTAAAGTTATTGTCGAGTAAAACGAGGTGTGATACGTTTCTTGCTGCTTCGCTGCCTGCCGCTACCGAAACTGCGCAATCGGCTTCCTTCATTGCTAAAATATCGTTGACGCCGTCGCCGGTCATTGCGGTTACGTGTCCCGCGTCTTTTAATGCCTTAATTAAAATTGCTTTTTGTTCGGGTGTGACTCTGCCGAATACGGTGTATTCGTTTGCTATTTTATACACTTCGTCGTCGGTTAAACCTTCAAGGCTGATAAATTTGTCGGCGTTATCGATGCCGACGCGTTTAGATACTTCTGAAACGGTAACGGGATTATCGCCCGAAATAACTTTAATTGCAACGCCGTTCTGTTTGAACCATTCTATTGTTGCCGTTGCGTCTTTTCTTATGTTATCTTCTATAATAAATAAGTGTTCTTGTGAAAAATCGTTAGGTAAATTATCGTCAATTATTTCATTTTCTGAACGGGCTAACACGAGTACTCTTAATCCGAGTTTTGCGTATTCGTCAATTAAACGTTTAATTTTCCGGTAATTTAGTTGACTAAGAACGAATTCCGGCGCGCCGAATGCGTACGTGCCTATATCCGAAAAAGTTACTGCAGATAATTTTCTTGACGAATTAAAGGGAAGTATAGTTTTTGCGTTAAAAACTTCGTTTTGTCCGAAATATTCGGCAAGAGCTATTGCCGTTTGATTGTTGTCTTTCAATGCAAAAAGCATTGAAGACATTACTTTGTTTACGTCGTGTTTTGCGCAGTCGTTTAAGCATACTATTTCTTTAACGCTCATATGACCGTCGGTAATCGTTCCTGTTTTGTCAAAACAAATAGTGTCGACACGAGCGAGCATTTCCAACGAATATAAATCCTGCACGAGCGTGTTGTGTTTTGCTAATTTGATAATTCCGACGGCAAGGGCAACGCTTGTAAGCAAAAACATACCTGCGGGAATCATACCGATAACGACCGTTGCCATTCCTAAAACGGCGTTGCTGTATTCCGCCTTTAAAAAAATCATTGATTTTAACATCCATGCAACGGCTATCGGTACGATTATAAAACTTATTATCTTAATTATAAGTTTTAAGGAATTCATAATTTCCGATTGAGGCTTTTTGTATTTTTTAGCCTTTGCGGAAAGAGTTTCTACGTAATTGTATTTTCCGATTTTGACGGCTTGAATTTTACACGTTCCCGAAACGATAAAACTGCCTGCAAGCAATTCGTCACCGATTTTCTTTTTTACGGGAACCGACTCTCCGGTAAGTAACGATTCGTTGACTTCGACTTCACCTTCTACAATTTTGCAATCCGTGGGAACTTGATTACCCATGCCTAAAAGTATAATATCGTCCAACACGATATTGTTTGAAGAAATTTCTACGATTTCGGAGTTTCTAATAACTTTTATTTTTTTATTTCCAATTAAAGATAATTTGTCAATACATTTTTTTGCGCGTATTTCTTGAATTATTCCGATGGAAATATTCGCTATGTAAAAGAAAACGAAAAAATAATCGGAAAGTTTTGCTGCGCTGCCCGTTGTAAGCATGGCGACGAATACTATAAGACCTAATAGATTAAAAACCGTACAAATATTGTTTATTACTATATTTAAGTAGGATTTTGAGTATTTTTTATTCGTTTCGTTTAATAAACCGTTATTTATTCTTTCGTTCACCTGTAAATCATTTAACCCCGTATCGAGTGCGGGGTTATAACGTTCTATTATTAAATTTTTTATATTGTTTTTCATTTTTCACCTTGCGATATTAAACGATTACGTTTACAAGTCTATTCGGGACGACGATAATTTTTTTAATTTCTTTTCCGAAAAGTTCGAGTGATATTTTTTCGTCGTGCAACAATATTTCTTTTATTTCCTCTTGTGAAATGCCGTTGGGTAAAATAATTTTTGCGCGCATTTTACTGTTGATTTGTACGGCTACTTCTACTTCGTCTTTTACCAAAGCTTTTTCATCGCATTCAGGATATTTTGTAAGGAAAATCGAAGTTTTATTGCCGAAAATTTCCCAAAGTTCTTCCGAGAAATGAGGCGCGCAGGGGGCGAGCAGCAATAAGAAACTTCTAAAACAATCTTTAAGAATCTTGATATTTTTTTCGCCGTCCAAGGAATCGTACTTCGATATTGCGTTTAAGAGTTCCATAAGTCTTGCCACTGCGGTGTTAAACGAAAATGCTTCCATATCGCGGTCAACGGATTTTATAGCGTAATTCGTTGCGTAAAGTAATTCTTTTTCCGGTTTGCCTACGTTGTTATTTTTGTTGTTCGGCAAAGCGTTAATTTTAAGCGCAAGTCTTTCGATTCTGTCTAAAAATTTAACGATAGCCTTGAATCCGTCGTCATTCCAGGGTCCGCCTTCGGTATATGAAAAACCGAACATTAAATATAATCTTAAAACGTCGGAACCGTATTGTTCTACGTAGGGGTCAGGGGCAATAACGTTGCCTTTCGATTTACTCATTCTGAATCCGTCGGGACCCAAAATAACGCCTTGATGTACTAACGATTTGAACGGTTCGTCAAAATTAAGGTAACCCATGTCGCGAAGAGCCTTTGTTATAAAGCGTGAATATAAAAGGTGCATACATGCGTGTTCGGCACCACCGACGTATTTGTCAACGGGTAACATTTTGTTTATGATTTCAGGGTTAAAGGGCTCGTCTGCGTTTTTCGCGTCGGGGTATCTTAAATAATACCAACTCGAACAAACGAACGTGTCGAGAGTATCCGGGTCTCGTCTGGCGTCTGCACCGCACACGGGACATTTAACGTTCATAAACCCTTCATGCTTTGCAAGGGGGGATTCTCCGTCGGGTTTGAATTCTACGTCGTACGGAAGGCGTACGGGTAAATCTTTATATGGTACGGGAACTATTCCGCAATGCTCACAATAAATAACGGGTATCGGCGCGCCCCAATATCTTTGTCTTGAAACGAGCCAGTCTCTCAACCTATAATTAGTTTTATGTTCGGCTTTTCCTTCTTTAACGAGTTTGTTTATAATAGCCTTTCTCGCTTCCTCGCTTGTCATTCCGTCAAAACCGATGCTGTTTATAACTATGCCGTCGTCGGTAAAGGGGAGTTCGTCGTTACAGTTAACGCCTTTGATAACTCTCGTTATAGGAAGACCGTATTTAGTCGCGAAAGCAAAATCCCTGTCGTCGTGTGACGGAACGCCCATAACAGCGCCCGTTCCGTAAGAGTATAATACGTAATCCGCAACGTAAATGGGAACGGTTTTGCCGTTTATGGGGTTGATTGCGTTATGACCGATATATACGCCCGTTTTTTCGCGGGTGGTTGAAAGTCTGTCTATTTCGTTAGTTTTCGAAGTTTCGAAAATATAATCTTCGACGGCTTTCTTTTGTTTTTTGGAAGTTAATTTTTTAACTAACGGGTGTTCGGGTGCGAGTACAACGTAAGATACGCCGAAAAGCGTATCCGCTCTCGTAGTGAATACTTTAAAAGTATCTCCGCTTTCTGCTGTGAATTCGATTTCTCCGCCTGTGGATTTGCCAATCCAATTTTTTTGCATAAGTTTCGTTTTTTCCGGCCAGTCGACGGCTTCCAAACCTTGTAAAAGTTCTTCGGCGTAATCGGTTATTTTAAAGAACCATTGCGTGAGGTCTTTTTTTACGACGGTGGAATGACATCTTTCGCATTCACCGTTGACGACTTGTTCGTTTGCCAAAACCGTTTTGCAACTTGGACACCAATTTACGGGCGCTTCTTTTCTATACGCAAGACCTTTTTCGTAAAGTTTAAGGAACAACCATTGCGTCCACTTATAATAATCTTCGTTGCAAGTTTTTATTTCGGCATCCCAATCGAACATTGCACCCATTTCACGCAATGTTTCTTCCATATTCGCTATATTTTTTTCTGTGGAATCTTTGGGGTGAATGCCTGTTTTGATTGCATAGTTTTCGGCAGGTAACCCGAAAGCGTCAAATCCCATAGGTTGGAAAACTTCAAATCCCTTCATTTTTTTATAGCGGACGAAACTGTCTGTAGGTCCGTAGTTGTACCAATGACCTAAATGCAGTTTTGCTGCCGAGGGGTATGAAAACATTTCAAGACAGTAATATTTTTTATCGGTATTTTTGGGGTTGAAACGGTTAATTGAATTCTTTTCCCAAATTGATTGCCACTTTTGCTCGATTTTTTTCATATCCATAAAATTGCTTTTAGCCTCCGTAAAGACGAAATTATATTTATTATAAACCAAACGTAATAAATAGTCAAGAAATATAGGGCAGATTTAAGGCGTTAAAGTTTATAAATAAACGCATTTTTATTTACAAAACGATAAAAAAATGTTATACTAAAACTATAAAAATCGAATATACGGAGATGTTTATGTTGGGATTAAAGCAACCTTACGAAAATTTAAACGGGATTGAAAAATATTTTACGGCTTTATACGGCGAAGTTTCCGACAAACAAAAAAACCGTTATCAAAATGAATTCGACAGGTTTAAAAAAGAGTTTGGTGTAGACGCCGCGTATATCGCTTCTTCGAGCGGTAGAGTTGAAGTTTGCGGTAATCATACCGACCATAACGGCGGCAGAGTAGTTGCTTGCGGTATTAGTCTTGATACTCTCGCAATGTTTTTGCCTACCGACGATAATATTATTCGCATTAAAAGCGAAGGCTATGACGACATTATAGTGAATATCGACGGTAAAGAGTGTGAAAAGAAGGGGACTTCGCCTGCTATCGTTAGAGGCGTCGTTGTCGGTTTGAAAAACAGAGGATACAATGTCGGCGGTTTTAATGCTTGCTTTACGAGTAACGTTCTCGGCGGTGCAGGTATTTCGAGTTCTGCTTCGTTTGAAGTTTTAGTTGCGGAAATTATCAATTTTTTATATAACGATGGCAAAATATCTCCTGAAATTAAAGCAATAATTTCACAATTTGCCGAAAACGAGTATTTTGGTAAACCTTGCGGTTTGCTTGACCAAACGGCGATTGCTTTCGGCGGACTTAAAGCGCTTGATTTTTCCGTAGACGGTAAAATCGGCGTTACCGATATAAATAACAATTTGAACGAGTATACTCTTGTTCTAATAAATACCGGTGGCAGTCACGCAAATCTTACGGACGAATATGCTGCAATTCCGAGTGAAATGAAGTCTGTTGCAAAAGCGTTCGGAAAAGAGAAATTGATTGAAATTTCGGAAGATGAATTTTATGACGGTTTAGTAAAGTTGTATGACGTTTTGCCTGATAGGGCAATAAATCGTGCAATTCATTTTTACGAAGAAAATAAACGCGTCGATATGCTTAAAGACGCGCTTGAACGCAAAGATTATCAAGCGTTTATAAAAATTATAAATGATTCGGGTATAAGTTCTTTGTGTAAATTGCAGAATTGTTACGTTGCCGGCAGCGGCGAACAACCTATTCCGAAAGCCTTGTACGTTGCAAAAAAATTCTTGTGCGACGGAGCGAATAGGGTGCATGGCGGTGGTTTCGCAGGTACGATTTTGAACGTTGTTAAGGATGAAGATTTACAATATTTTATAAAAGAGATGTCAAGGTATTACGACGGGAAAAATATAATACCGCTTAAAGTTCGTTCCGTTGGAACAATCGTTTTATAATACCTGTTGTTTTTAATGAAATTATGTTACGCATAACGAGGATGTAAATGCGTTGATAAGGAGTTTTTTATGAAATGTATGTATTGCGGTTGCTTGGAAAGTAAAGTAATAGATTCACGTTCTGCCGAGGACGGAACTATTATTCGTCGAAGAAGAGAATGTTTGAGCTGCGGAAAACGTTTTACCACGTACGAAACTGTTGAAAATACGCCGATTTTAGTTATAAAATCAAGCGGCGCAAGACAGGCTTTCGATGCGAATAAAATTAAAAACGGTATTATTAAGGCTTGTGAAAAACGTCCCGTTCCTATAAGTACTATCGAAAAACTCGTCGAAGATATTCAAAAAAGCATTTATAATTCTTTGGCACAAGAAATTTCCAGTAAAGAAATCGGTGAAATGGTTATGTCTGCTCTTAAAGAAATCGATGAAGTTGCTTACGTTCGTTTTGCTTCCGTATATCGTTCTTTTACGGATATATCTTCGTTTATGGCTGAACTTGAAAATATGGTTAAAAATAAAAAATAATTTTGCGTAGGAGTTTTTATGGATAAGTGGGATGAAAGATTTATGCAACTTGCGGAAACCGTTGCGGGTTGGTCGAGTTGTTTTCAAGAAAACAGACACGTCGGCGCAGTCGTCGTAAAAGATAAGAGAATATTAACAACGGGGTATAACGGCGCTCCCGGAGGAATTGAGAGTTGTGCCGAACGTGGTGTATGCTTACGACGTGAAAAAAATATTGCAAGCGGAACTATGCAAGAGGTTTGTTACGCCGTTCACGCAGAACAAAACGCTATAATACAAGCGGCAAAATTAGGTGTTAGTCTTGAAGGCGCGGTAATGTACGTTACTCATCAACCTTGTGTTATTTGTACGAGAATGATTATAAATTCGGGTATTAAAAAGGTTATTTACAAAAACGGTTATCCGGATGAATTTGCTTTGAAACTTTTTGCAGAATCCGATGTAAAAATTATAAAATTCGACGAATTAAAAAAATGACCGAAAAACACTTGCAAATTTTTAATAAATAATGTAGTATTTTACGTGTTGATTTATTCAACGAGTAAAATATTGTTCGGAGGCTTATCGAAGCGGTCATAACGAGGCGGTCTTGAAAACCGTTTGGGTGAAAGCCCACGGGGGTTCGAATCCCTCAGCCTCCGCCATAAACCCAAATTAGACCAAAAAGTTTAATTTGGGTTTTTTAAGGAGATTTTATGATTAAAACGAGAAAAGAGTTAAAAACCGAAGAGTGTTTATTTAACGGCGAAAAAGCTTTTACATTGTTTGATTTGTCTGATTTTGACGGCATAAGTAATAAAATCAAACAATTTTCCTACGTGGAACTCGAAGTCGGACAATCCGTAGGTTATCACGTTCACGAAGGAAATCACGAAAATTATTATATAATTTCCGGTAAAGGAAGGTATAACGATAACGGAAAAATTTTAGACGTCGAAGACGGCACTATAACTTTTACTCCGTCGGGTGCAGGGCACGATTTAACTAATATCGGCAATGAAAAATTGTGTTTTATCGCGCTTGTGTTGGAATTATAATCAGTTATTTTTATATAGGATTTATTTAAGGTTTTTATGGATAAGTTTAAGAAAATTCTTTCTCTTTTTGTTACGATGCTTAAAATCGGGCTGTTTACTTTCGGTGGCGGCTATGCGATGATTGCTATTTTGGAAAGAGAATTCGTTGAGAAAAAAAAGTGGCTTACAAACGACGAGTTTTTGGATATTATCGGTATAGCGGAGTCTACGCCGGGACCTATCGCGATTAACAGTTCGACTTATATAGGTTACAAACAGGCAGGGGGTCTCGGCTCTGTTTTTTCAACGTTGGGCGTGGTAATCCCGTCTTTTGTGGTTATATTGATAATTTCTTTATTTTTCGATAAGTTTTTGTCGTTGGAATACGTGAATTACGCTTTCCGCGGCATTCAAGCTTGCGTTGCGTTTTTGATATTGAACGCAGGGATTAAAATGCTTACTAAATTAAAAATAAATTTCCTTAACGTGTTTTTTTGTTCGGTAACTTTTATATGTATGATTGTATTCACCTTGTTGTCCGTAAGTTTTTCGTCGATTTTTTATATCTTAATCGGCGGTGGAATATCGTTATTCGTGTATAGCGTAACTTATTTTTGCAAAAAGAAGAAAAACAAGACGGCGCAAGCCGACGGAGTTTTCCAAGAGAAAGTTGAAAAAGTGGATTTTGACGAAAAGGAGGAAAAATAATGTTTTTAGAATTATTTTTGACTTTTCTTAAAATCGGTACGGTATCGTTCGGCGGTGGTTACGGTATGATACCTTTGCTTACAGACGAAGTTGTTACGCGAGGTTGGCTTTCAAGTGAAGAATTGTTAAATTTTATTGCCGTATCGGAAAGTACACCCGGACCTATTGCAATAAATATGGCCACTTTTGTCGGTTATTCTCAAGGCG
This sequence comes from uncultured Christensenella sp., assembly GCA_964435195.1. Taxonomy (GTDB): domain Bacteria; phylum Bacillota; class Clostridia; order Christensenellales; family Borkfalkiaceae; genus UBA1259. The sequence goes on from CAYSYT010000059.1 coordinate 8,368, forward strand.
GTTTTATAGGCGCGCTTTTAGCGACTTGCGGTGTGGTTTTACCTGCGTTCGTTATTATTTTATTGATAGCTTCGATTATGCAAGGATTATTGCGCTTTGCAGGGGTAAAGGCATTCTTGGACGGCGTCAGACCCGTCGTTGTCGGTTTGATAACGGCAACCGCCGTAACGATATTTTTATCGGTCGTGCTTTCGCTTAAAAGTCTTGACTCTGCTATTGTTTTTGATTGGAGAGCGCTTGTTATTTTTGTAGTAATAGCAAGTTCTTCGGTAATATATAAAAAGTTCGCGAAAAAAAGCGTTTCGCCTATTTTATTGATAATATTTTCCGCGCTACTCGGAATGCTTTTTTATGGGTTGTTAGGGTAACTTATGGTTACGTTTTTGTTGGTCGTTATTTACGTTGCGTTTATCGGTCTCGGAATTCCCGATTCTATTTTCGGCAGTGCGTGGCCCGCAATTTATACGGAATTGAATATTCCCGTTTCTTATGCAAGTTACGTTAACGTCGTTATATCGGTAGGAACCGTTGTTACAAGTATATTCAGTGCAAAAATAATAAATAAATTCGGAACGGGCATCGTTACTGCTGTTAGCACGTTGCTTACGGCAGTTGCTCTTTTGGGGTTTAGTTTTGCAAAAAGTATCGTATGGTTTTTCGTTATGGCGATACCTCTCGGTATAGGCGCGGGAGCGATTGATTCGGCATTGAATAATTACGTTGCGATTCATTATAAAGCGTCGCATATGAATTTTTTGCATTGTTTTTACGGTATCGGGGTGTCTGCAAGTCCTTTCTTGATGTCTTTTGCGCTTTCCGTTAACGAAAATTGGCGCGACGGTTATATTTTTGCGGTAATAATTCAATTCGTTATATGTGTTTTGTGCTTTATTGCTTTACCTTTTTGGCATCGGGGTGAAAAGAACTTAAACGAAGGATTAAATATTGAAAAAGATAAAAACGGAAATCTTGCTAACGTTTTGAAAATGACTTCGGTTTACGTGGCGATGTTGATACTCGTCGGGTCTGTCGGGTTAGAATTTTGTTGCGGAAATTGGTGTACTACTTACTTGGTTGAGGGGCGCGGATTAAAACCCGATTTTTCGTCGTTTATCTTAACTTTTTACTATCTCGGTATTGCATTGGGCAGATTTTGTTCGGGAATTTTGGCAAATAAACTTACTTCTTGGAAAATTATACGAATAGGGCACGCCGTTACGTTCGTTGCTTTAATTTTAATTATATTACCGTTGCCGATTGAATTTTCGATTGTCGGATTGTTTTTGATAGGTTTCGGTAACGGACCCGTGTTTCCGAATATAGCGCATTTAACTCCGCGTAATTTCGGCGTGGAAAATTCTCAAACCGTTATGGGACTGCAAATGGCAGCCTCTTATATCGGGGTTACTGTTATGCCGTTTATATTCGGTCAAATAGCCGAAAACGTTTCGGTAAACTTTTTCGGTTACTTTTTGTTGATTATGTATTGTATTATGATAGTTTCAAGCG
>CAYSYT010000060.1:0-9693 GCA_964435195.1 uncultured Christensenella sp.
ATTAAAGACCAATCGTTTATTATGTTTTTAATCACGTCAAAGTAAGTTGCCTCTAATACGTCTTCACAGGAAATAACGTTAACCGATGCTATTTCAACATTGTTTTCGTAAACTGCTATTTTACCTATTACATCGCCCTTGTGTACGGGTGCTTTAATATTTTCATTCGGAATAAAATTTATTTCCAAAGCGTTTTGCACGCCTTTTTTTGTAAAAATAAATATGGGACGTTCGGCTATCGCTTCAACCGAATCTTTTTTGCCGTTTTCTACTAAAACTTTTATGTCTAAAACATTTTTATCGTCTACTATTTTTTTGCTTTCAAAGTTGGCAAATCCGTAGTTAAACATTTCCGACGTTTCCTTAAAACGGGTTTTACTGTTCGGTGCGGAAATTATAACCGAAATAAATCTCATTCCGTTTCTCGTGGCGGATGCTGCAAGACAATGTCCGGCTTCGCTCGTGTAACCTGTTTTTCCGCTATCACAACCGTCGTAATATTTAATCAACTTATTCGTATTTGAAATTTCGGTTATACGACCTTCAGAATGTTCGATAACGTCCATCCAAACGGAAGAAAATCTATAATATTCTTTATGTTTTAATAATTCTCTAAACATTATTGCTACATCTTTTGCACACGAATATTGCCCCGGTTTGGGTAAACCCGTACAATTAACGAAACAAGTATTTTCCATATTAAGTTGGCCGGCGCGTTCGTTCATTTTTTCAACGAAAAGTTTTTCCGACCCCGAAATTCTTTCCGCTATTGCTACGCTTGCGTCGTTTGCCGATGCAATCACGATACTTTTTACCAAGTCTTCGACTTTATATTCGTAATTTGCTTCTAAAAATACTTGCGAACCGCCCATATCGGATGCGTTTTCGCTTACGGTGATATAATCCGAAAGTAATAAATCGTTATTGTCAATTTCTTCAAATGTCAGTAAAAGAGTCATAATTTTGCACATACTTGCAATAGGTAATCGTTCAGTTTCGTTTTTGCCGTAAACGACAGTGCCGCTATAAGCATCAATAAGATACGCAGATTTTGATTCGAAATCAAAAATATCTGCATAAGCATACTTTTTGAATCCGCTAAAACAACCTACGGTCATAATAAATGCCAATAAAATAAAAATTACAGAAATCTTCTTTTTCATAAAACCCTCCGTTTTACAAAAATATTTTCTGTAATTTGTAAATTAATATACATTATGTCTGACAAAATCAGCGGCAACTTTTACATAAAAATACTATTCATTTATCATTTTATTTATTGACAATCCGAAACCTCGTGTCGGGTCGTTTATAAAAACGTGCGTAACCGCTCCGACAAGTTTGCCGTTTTGAACGATAGGACTACCGCTCATACCTTGAACAATTCCTCCCGTACGTTCTATCAATTTTTTATCGGCAACTTTTATAACGAAGTTTTTATTTTCGTTATTTTCGTAATCTACTTTTACTATTAAAATACTATATTCACATATTTCGTTTCCGTTAATGGTTGAAAATATGCTTGCCTCACCCGGTTTGGCTTCACCAACGGATACTTCTTTTAGTTTTGAAGTATCAAAACCGTTTTTAACTATCGAACCATAAACACCGCTTATACAATTTTTTTCGATTTTAGCCATTTCACACGTTCTATCAAAAACACCTCTTAATTCTCCCGCTTTTCCTCTTTCACCTTTAATAACGTTTGTTATACAACAAGAAAACATACTACCTTTAACGATTTGCAAAATTTCACCGTTGTCGTTAATTACCGGATGCCCCAAAGAAGCAAATTTTCCGTCTTTAACATAAGTTACCGTGCCTATTCCGTTTATACAATCTCTGATAAAAACACCTAATTTAAGTTTCCCGTTTACGTCTTTTGCAGGAACGAGCATTTTCTCGGTAATTTCACCGTTGTGTTCCACCTTAATTTCTATTTCCTTTTTGTCTTTAAGAACCATTTCGATATCTTGCGCAGAATTCACTTTTTGTCCGTCAATCGAAAGTATTACGTCGCCTACTTCGATTCCCGCAACTTTGGACGGAGAACTTATACCATCGTCTGTAATTACGTCGCATAAACCTATTACGGTAGCACCTTTTGTATAAAGAGAAAATCCTGCCGTCATACCGCCAAGATAGACTTTTTCACTAAAAGCATACGTGTTTCGTACACCGAAAGAGCAAATAGCCAAAATAATTACAACAACCGAAAAAAATCCTTTTCTATATTTCATTATTAACCCCGTCTTATTTATTGTGGGTTATCGAATAAAAATTATACCGAAAAAAGGTCATAAAAAAGAACCGCTTTCGAATATTGAAAACGGTTCGGTTAATTTGCATTTATTTTAAATCATTTATTTTAAATCTTTTTTATATTTTGTTGCTTTTTCTATAAGTTCAATAGCATGCTCTTTTGCCGACAGACTGTCCGAATCGCCACCGACCAGTCTAATAATTTCATTTATTTTTTCCTGATAAGTAAGCATTTTGACTTTCGTTACCGTCCTCCCCGACGATTCAGATTTTGAAATCAATAAATTAGTGTCGGCCATAGCCGAAATCTGCGGTAGATGAGAAACTGCAATAATTTGAGTGTTTAACGCTATTTTCGCAAATTTTTCCGCAACTATTTTTGCAATAGCACCGCTTATTCCCGCATCGATTTCATCGAAAATAAAAGTTGAAATATCGTTACATTTCGACGTTTGAACTTTTATAGCGAGCATAAATCGACTCATTTCGCCGCCGCTTATAATATGAGACAAAGGTTTCGCCTGTTCCCCTAAATTTGCAGAAAACATAAAAGAAACGTTATCTATGCCGTTCGAAGATGTAAATTTACAATCTTCGAGTTTTGGGAACTCCGAAAACTCAACGAAAAGTTGACCGTTTGCCATTCCCAATTCCTTAAACTCTCGCTCGACTTTTGCAGAAAAATCCGCGGCAGTTTTTTTTCTTAATAAATCTAACTCTTCGTATAAATTATATATTACTCGCTCTTTTTTGCTTTTTTCAATAACGAGTTTTTCCGATTCTTCGTTAAAATTTTCAAGTTTTTCTTTTTCGACAAGAGCGTTATGTAAAAATCCGATAATTCCAGAATAATCTTTGCCGTATTTTCGTTTGATTGTTTTTATTAAATCAAGTCTGTCTTCAACGTAATCGGCATCGAATTCAACACAATCAAAACCGTCTAAAAGATTATTTATATTATCGCAAATGTCGTCAATTTCAGAAGATACAGCACTTAATTTATCCGTTAAAGCAGCAAATTCATCGCCAAACGAAGCAATCCCCAAAGATATTCTGCTTGCATTGGAAAGAATATCGCCAACTCCGCCGTCTCCGTTAATAGCGGATTTTATAGATTCTAACGCCGAAATTATTTTTTCTTGATGTTGAAGTTTTTGTCTAAGGTCTAAAAGTTCTTCTTCCTCACCCTCTTTAACGTCGGCGTTTTTTATTTCGTTTATTTGATAGTTAAGAATATCTATTTTTATTAAACGTTGATTGTCGTCGCCACCAAGTTCGTCAATCATCGACAAGATTTTTTTATACTCGTCGAACGCAACTTTCAACTTTGTTTTTACAACAAAATTATCGTTTCCGCCTAGTTTATCAATTAAATCTAATTGATTTGATTCGTTAAGCAAATAAAAATGTTCGCTTTGTCCGTGAACGTCAACTAAATTTGAAGTAAATTTTTTCAACATTCCTACCGTGACGGGATTGCCGTTTATTCTAATATTACTTTTTCCGTCGGTATTGAATTTACGCGAAATAACTAAAAGGTCTTCGTATTCGAAATCAAAATCGTCGCAAACGAGCTTAATTTTTGCGTTGTTAGAAACGTCGAATTCGGCTGTAACCGAACATTCCTTTTCGCCGTTCCTTATTAACGATTTATCCGCTTTTGCACCTAAAACAAAATTTATAGACTCTAAAATAACGGATTTACCGGAACCCGTTTCACCCGACAAAACGTTTAATCCGTCGGTAAAAGATATTTCAGCGTTTTCGATAAGCGCAATATTTTTTATGCACAGTTTTTGTAACATCAAAGTTTCCTTAAAGTTTTTACGATTATTTCCGCATCGGAATTAGATTTTGCGATAATCAACAAAACGTCGTCACCGGCAATCGTTCCGAGAACTTGCGGAAAATGCATTTCGTCTATCGCCATACCCGCGCTCCCCGCATTGCCGCTTAACGTTTTTATAACGATTAAATTATTTGCAAAACTGATTGATACGGTAACGTGTTTATATAAATCAATAATTTTTTTAGGTATGTTAACGTTGTAAATATTCGATTTAACATATTTAAATTTTTTTTCCCTGCCCGCACCCTTCGTTAAATCAAGTTCATTTATATCTCTCGATACCGTGGCTTGCGAAACGTTAAAACCGTATTCGTTTAACTTTGCCGTTAATTCTTCTTGCGTATCTATTTCAAAATCGTTTATAATTTCCACGATTTTATTCAATCTTTCCTTTTTAGACATATCAACCCCTATTAAAATTAACGTTTAATTTTGACAATAATCTATCGTAAAAATCAGAACTTTCTTTTCTATAAAACGTCATTGAATATTTAGATTTTTTTATCAGAACACTGTCTTTGCAATGAAGATTTTCAACAAGTTTTCCGTCGACGAACAATCCTGCCGAACACCCTTCTTTAAGCAAAAGTCGACAATCGGAATCCGCCGAATAAATAATCGGTCTATGATGAAGCGAATGTGCGCTTATCGGCGTTATGCAATGAGCGTTAATACCGGGCGCGAGTATCGCTCCTCCCGCCGATAACGAATACGCGGTAGAACCCGTCGGAGTAGAAACGATAACACCGTCGCCTCTGACTTTATCGACGGTTTTAGAATCGATAAAAATTTCGATATTCGATATACTCCCGTCATACTCTTCAGAATAAACACGTTGAATAACGGCATCGTTTAAGGCTATATATTCTTTATTACCGAATATAACGGACAAGGTTAAACGTTGGTCTTTTTTTAATTGACCGTTTTTCAACGAATAATAAGCTTTTTCCGTCTCACAGATTTCAAATTCGCTTAAAAAACCGAGTTTACCCGCATTTATACCTATTACGGGAATATTGTTTTTAGAAGAAAATTCAGCCAAACGGAGAATAGTTCCGTCGCCGCCGAAAACGAAAAGAGCATCGGCTGACATGCGTTCACCGAGGTCTTTTCTTTCAATTACGCGATATTCGGTTTTTTCCTTTTCAAGCAACGTTTTAAGATTGAAAAGCCACTCGTCGCGACACGGTTTACCCGTGTTTCCGTAAATTAAAATCCTCATAATTTTCTCCGAAAAAAGAATAACACAAAACGATAAAATTATCAACAAAAATGAATAATTTTTTGAATAAAATATTATTATGGTAAATCACTGTCAAAAATATTAAAATCGCTTTTAACGTTTTTTTGACACAAGATTAAATATTCGATATTTTTTCCGTCGTTAACGGGAGCGGTAGTTATACCTGAAGGAAATAAATTATGCCTGATAGCCGCTTCGATTACTTTCAAACAAGCAGTTTTGCGCGCTTTCACGTCGTTAATTATACCGTTTTTAAATTTACGCTTTTCACCTATTTCAAATTGAGGTTTAATAAGCAAAATTAAAAAACAACCGTCGTCTAATATATTTTCAAAAACAGGAAGAACATTGGTTGCGGAAATAAAACTTAAATCCGCAACGATGAGTTGAATTTTTTCGATAAACGACTTCTTGCTTAAGTTTTTTGCGTTAGCGGTTATTTGTATCACCGACGGATTTACTTTTAATTTTTTATGCAGCAATTCATCGTTTAGGTCTACAGAATATACACGTTTTACACCGTTTTGCAATAAACAATCGGTAAAACCGCCCGTACTTGCACCAATATCGGCGCAAATAAAATCTTTTACGGAAAAATTAAAATCGTGTAAAGCCTTTTCTAATTTAAAACCGCCGTTAGAAACGTATTCCGTTTTACAAACACGCTTAACCGTAACGTCGAGTTCAGGCGCGATTTCAAAAGCGGGTTTTAATATTTTTTCACCGTTAATATAAATTTCACCGCGTAAAATTGCCTGTTTTGCTTTCGTACGCGTATCAAAATATTTTTTTTCCGTCAAATAACTATCTAATCTCATACCAACAAAAAAGCACGGTTGCCGCGCTTTTATTTTTTTCTTAAAAACATATAGTCTGTAAAATCATTTAAAAAATCCGCATTCGGTATTTTTGTTAAAATATTTTTGCAATTTTCATAATGTTTTTTTGCCATCTTTTTGGCACCGTCCAAACCGAAAACTTTAATTGACGTAAATTTACCCGATTGAATATCTTTATTCGGCGTTTTACCTATCAAATCAAAACTGCCTTCAACGTCCATAATATCATCGGTAATTTGAAACATAACGCCTAAATTATAGCCGAAATTTTCAAATTCGTCAAAATACTTATTTCCGCTTAAAGCACTTGCAACCAACAACGGTAAGGTAATAAGTTTCGCTGTTTTGTTTACGTAAATCGAATATAAAGTCTCTTCGCGTAAATCGTTTGATTTTTCGTTAAGTAAATCTAAAACCTGTCCGGCAATCATTCCTTTTGCACCGGAATATTCTCCGATAAGTTTAACTGCTTTACAATCGTTAACCGTTAGTTCGTCCTTCAAGAAACAAGTTTCAAACGCCAAATTCAACAGCGCGTCGCCGATAAGTATTCCGTTTGCTTCGCCGAATTTTTTATGTGTGGATAATTTTCCTCTGCGGTAATCGTCGTTATCCATTGCAGGTAAATCGTCGTGAACGAGAGAATACGAATGAATCAATTCGATTGCCAACGCATAGTTTAAAACCGATTTTACGTCAACTCCCAAACATTCGGCAGCCGCTAAACATAAAACAGGTCTTACCCTTTTACCGCCGTCGGCCACGGCGTATTTTATGCCGTCGGACAATATTTGAGGCGTATCATTCGTCAGCGAAGGCAACGTTTTATTAAGATAATTTTCAAATATATCGAGATATTTATTGTAACCGTTAATCATTTATAACGCGTTCTCTCCTTTCGGCGCACAAATAAGTGTTTTCCAAAAGCATTGCTATAGTCATAGGACCTACACCACCGGGAACGGGGGTTATATATGAAGCTTTGTCTTTTACCGCTTCAAAATCTACGTCCCCCACAAGCCCGGCTTCGGTTCTATTTATGCCGACGTCTATAACTATCGCGCCTTTTTTTACCATATCGGCAGTTACGAATTTCGGCTTACCGATTGCCGCAACAATTATATCGGCTTTACAACAAATTTCTTTTAAATTTTGAGTTTTACTATGACATATCGTAACGGTACAATTTTCTTGTAACAAAAGCATTGCCATAGGTTTGCCCACGATATTGCTTCTACCCAATACAACGGCATTTTTACCGCACAACTCGATTTTGTAATCTTTCAACATTTTAAGAACACCGAAAGGCGTACATGCAACCGTAGTCTCTTGTCCCAAAGTAAGTTTGCCGACGTTAATAGGCAAAAAACCGTCAACGTCTTTTGCGGGAGGTATTAAACTTAAAATTTTATTTTCGTCAATACCCTTTGGCAAAGGCAACTGAACTAAAATTCCGTCAACGGAATCGCTTTCGGCAAGAGTTTTTATTGTTCTTTCAATTTCGGTTTCCGTAGCACTATCGGGTAAACAAAACGAAAGCGATTTCATTCCGACGTATTCGGATGCTTTAATTTTATTTCTCACGTAAACCTGCGATGCGGGATTATCGCCGACGAGAACGACGGCTAAGGTTATATCTCTACCAAATTTACTCTTAAAATTTTCAACTTTAATTTTAAGTTCCTCTTTAATTTTTGTAGAAAGAACTTTTCCGTCAATAATGTTTGCCATAATTACTTGTTAATTCTCCTTGAATATTCTGCCAAAATACCGTTCACAAAGTCAGAACTTTTTTCAGTTGAAAATTTGACGGCAAGTTTAACGGCTTCGTCGATAATAATAGGAACATCGGTTTTAAAAGAATCCAATTCCGCCATACCTATTAATATTGCACACTTATCGGCGGCAAAAACTCTGTCTAATTTATATCCCGACGATATATCTTCTATTTCGGAAAAGTATTTTTCCTTATTCGTTTCGACGGCGTTTAACAACTCACTCGCAAAGATTTTATCACTATCAGTAAGGCGTTCGTTGTTAGATAAAACAGTAAAAAGCTCCTCATCATTAGGATTGAAGAGCTGCGAAAATATGTATTTAAATACGGTTTCCCTTGCCAAGCTTCTCATATGTGATTACACCCCCGTTAATTTTCACTGCTGACGGCAACTTCTTTTTCACCGAAAGTAACGTCTTGTACGATAACGTTTACGCTTGCAATATGATATTCCGTCATTGCTTCTACGTTATGGCGTATTGCTTCTTGAATTTTAAATGCCATATCGGAAACGCTTTGCGAATAATAAATTTTAACGGCAACTTCTACGTTAACGCCTTCCTTGTCGAAAGATACTTTTACGGCGTTGCTTTTCATTTTTGAACGCGGTACATTAGAATCCAATTCAACGAATTCGAGTTCGGAAACGGCAAGCATAACTATACTGTCAACTATGCCGTTCCCCAAAACGATTTTACCTTCGTGATTTTGTTGGGGTATTTTCTTAAAACGTGCCATATTTCCTCTTCGTTTTAAATTTATTTTATTTATGTTTATATTTTACCACAAATAAAACGATTTGCATAGTATTTTTTACGAAATAGGTATAATTTTTACGTTTTCGGGATTGGCAATATTTTCCTCGGCAATTATTGTGTAAATTATTATCGCGTCGTCAGCGCCGAGTTCTTCCGATTTTGCTATAACGTTAACGTTTTCGGAGTCAAGTCCTATTACCACCACCACGTCTTCAAAGCCGTAGGCTTTAATTAAACTTTCAAGAAGTAATTCCTTTTCGGTAATTCCCGTTATTTCCATTTTCATAGTCAATGCTTCGGCGTATTCGCTACTTTCGGGCGCGGCAGTTGAAATTATTTCGTCTAATTGAAGCAATTCTTCGTTTCGGGTAGACATTCTTTCGGTTCTGTATTGCGTAAAATAATTAGCGGAAACAAGTGCGGAATCGTCCGTATTCGATACGGGCGTCGTTAAAACGAAATTAAAAACCGCGGTAATCGCTAAAAGCGCAATCATACAAGACAAAATAACTACTTTCTTTTTCTTTGACATTTTCTTATCTCCTTTTTACTTCATCGTTAAAATTTCTATTTGGTTTACGTTTATATTCAAAAGCGAAACCGTCGCTTGTTGAATTTTATTTAACACACTTATACTGTCTGCGCCTTTCGCAACGATAAGCACTCCTACTATTTTTGGATAATTTTCTTTCAAAACAACCGTTTTTCCGTTAACGATTATCGGTGTTTCAATAATTTCTTTTCCGTTAGAAGTTTCATTAGTCGTTGTCTTCATTGCCAAAACAGTTTCCATGCCCGATTCTACCGTAATCACTACCGAAACGTTACCGACCCCTCGAACTCTCGATAACGTTTCGATTAATCTATCCTCTAATCCCGTCACGTATAGATTAACTTCGTCGGTCGTAGAAGAATCGGATTTATCACCGTTTAGTGAAATAAAAACAAAAACTACGATAATAAGC
>CAYSYT010000061.1:0-9493 GCA_964435195.1 uncultured Christensenella sp.
TTTATCCCCCCAGTAGAACTGGGGGTTAATTTACGCTTAAAGCTCCAATAGAAACACCGTTCTGCGAAACGCGGAACGGTGTTTGTTTATTTTTGCAACCAAACGTTTTATTTGTCGAGATTTGCTTTAAGATTTGCAAGTTGGTCTTTAAGTTCTTGCGGAACTCTGGTGAGTTCTCCGTAGAATTGTTCGATACCTTCCGCTTCCTTCTTCCAATTTTCAACGTCGACGTCGAGAAGCCCTTTAATAGTATCTACGGTAATACCTTCCAAACCTTCGATATTGATATCTTCCGCATTAGGAACGTAACCGATAGGCGTTTCGACGGCGTCTACCTTGTCTTCGCAACGGTCGATAATCCATTCGAGAACACGCATATTGTCACCGAATCCCGGCCAAATGAACTTGCCTTCGTCGTCGGTTCTGAACCAGTTTACGTTAAAGATTTTCGGTTTATTTGCAATCTTGTCGCCCATTTCAATCCAATGTTTGAAATAGTCACCCATGTTATAGCCTACGAAAGGTCTCATAGCCATCGGGTCTCTTCTTACCACACCGACTGCGCCCGTTGCGGCTGCGGTCGTTTCGGAAGCCATAATAGAACCGACGAATACGCCGTTGTTCCAATCTTTGCTTTGATATACGAGCGGAGCGGTTTTAGCACGTCTGCCGCCGAACACGATAGCCGAAAGCGGAACTCCGTTCGGCGCTTCGAATTGGTCGGAAAGACAAGGACAGTTTACGGTAGGCGCAGTGAAACGGCTATTCGGATGCGCGCCTTTTATAGGTTTACCGTCAGCGTCTTTCATATCGCCGTTCCAAGGATTACCCTTCCAGTCGATAGCGTTCTTGGGCGGATTTTTATCAAGACCTTCCCACCAAACGGTGTTGTCGTCGAGATTTTGAACGACGTTGGTGAAAATGGTGTTTTTCATAGTGGACATAAGCGCGTTGGGGTTAGACTTCATATTCGTTCCGGGAGCAACGCCGAAGAAACCGTTTTCGGGGTTAACCGCCCAAAGTCTGCCGTCTTCACCTACTCTTATCCACGCGATGTCGTCGCCTACGCATTCAACCTTGTAACCTTTCTTACGGTAAAGTTCCGGCGGAATAAGCATTGCGAGGTTGGTTTTACCGCAAGCACTAGGGAATGCGGCAGCGATATATTTCTTTTCGCCCTTCGGGTTGGTAATTCCGAGAATAAGCATATGTTCTGCCATCCAGCCCTCGTTTTTGCCGAGGAAAGACGCGATACGGAGCGCGAAACATTTCTTTCCGAGAAGAACGTTTCCGCCGTAGTTAGAGTTAATTGACATAATAAGATTTTCTTCGGGGAAATGCATAATATATCTCTTTTCTTCGGAAAGTTCCGCATAAGAATGTAATCCCTTGATAAAATCTCCGTCGCCGAGCGCGTCGATAACTTTTTTGCCGACACGGGTCATAATTTGCATATTGAGTACTACGTAAACGGAGTCGGTAAGTTCGATACCTATTTTAGAAAATTTACTGCCGACCGCACCCATCGAATAGGGTATAACGTACATAGTTCTACCCTTCATACAACCCTTGAAAAGGCCGTTCATAAGATTCAACGCTTCGGAAGTTTCCATCCAGTTGTTGATAGGAGCGGAATCTTCTTTATTCTTGGAACAGATAAAAGTTCTGCCCTCTACCCTTGCAACGTCGTTCACAGTAGTTCTGTGAAGATAGCATCCGGGCAACTTCTCTTGATTGAGTTTGATTAAAATCTTTTCGTCTACCGCCTGCTTACGCAATGCTTCGAGTTGTTCTTCACTGCCGTCAATCCAAACGATATTGTCAGGCTGACAGAGTGCTTTCGTTTCTTCAATAAACGCAAGAACTTTTTTGTTGGTCGTCATAATATATCTCCTTGTTAAGTAAATTTTCGGTAAAACCGATTTTTTATTTTTTTACGTTTCTTTAATAAAAACGATACTTGACGATAGATGAATTTAAGAAAATTCCTATCGTTCTGCATTTTACATTTTACCACTTAATTTTTCAAATGTAAAGACAAAAACGCACGATTTAATAAAATCTTTTCAATTTTACTTAGCGCGCCCATCGACTTTATAAGTCGTTTTTTTACAAAACGTATCTTTTTTCGACCGACACAACATAATATTCTTATTAAAGGATATTTTTTTACCCTTTATAAAGGAATATTATGAATTACTATAAAAAAGTATTGGTATTAAAAGAAGTTGCGGAAGGCTATTCGGTTTCCGGCAAACCCGTAAGCGGCATCGCAAGAATCGAATGGGAAAGCGGCGTGTTGACCGTTCATCTTTCTTTTATAAACGTAGCGGTTACCGACGGAGGAAGTTATTACGCTTTTTTGAAGTGTGGGAAAAACAAATCGTATTTTTTCGACCTCGGTAAACGCCCTGTCACTTTCAGAACGACGATAACCGACGACTTGGATTTCGGTTTGGGCATATCGACTTCTTTATTCTTTATAAGGAACGATTTGCCCGTTATGGTAGCGTATTCGCAAACGGAAGACTTCCCGTTTTCTCCGTCGGACGTGAAAAAAACGGTTATAGATAAATGTATTCTAAGTGTAAAACAAAATTCCGCGCCGAAAAAAATTTCATCCGCCTCCGATAGAAACGTAGCCGACAGCCCCGTGTATGACGACGACGTAGTCGCTACCGAAAACTATTACGACTTAGACGCAGATTTTACCGAAAAACTTAAATTTATAGAGAGTTTAGACAATGATACAATACCGAATAAAAATGGAATGTCTGATAGCGACGGCGAAAAAGAAAAAAAGGAAAACGACGAGAACTTTAACCGCTCTCCGAATGAAACAGACCCTGACCCTTGCAAAAAATATTCAAAAGACAAACCGTATTACTTGACGGTAAAGAGCGAGCTCGACGGAATTTTTTTAAAGTTTCCGGAAGAACCTTGCTTAATCAGAAACGTCCCCGACAGTCAATGGGTTAAAATTTATTATTCCGAAAACAAGTATTACGTAGTAGGGCTGGTAAAAGAAAACGGCAACGAAAAATACGTTTGCTACGGCGTACCGTCGAAATATTCCCCGACCCCGCCCGAAACACTTAAAGGGTTTTGCTCTTTCGTTCCCGCATCCGTATTCGACCTTACGGGCGACGGTTATTGGATGATGTTTCAAGACGCGGTTACGGGTGAATGCGTAAAAACGGAAAGCGGTTAATCAAGTTCGTTTTTCAAAAAATCGTCGACGGTTTTATTTAAACCGTCGTTCGCGCCCTTGCAATACGAAATTATGCAAGCCACCCTCAATTGCTCGTTACACAAATCGCAATATTCGTCTATCAACTCGGCATAATCGTTCGGAATAATCTTCCACAGTTTACGCCTGATTGTCTTTTTCTTCTTTTCGATATTTTCAAAAATCGATTTGCTCGGATTGTTTTCCGACGCAATTTCTTTTTCCTCTAAATGTTCGTTTATATCGAAATCCATATTAAAACACCTTTTTTCATATTATTTTAGTACGTTAATACCGTACAGTCAAGTAATAACTTACTCGATTGTGTAAAATTTATTGTATGGAAGAAAGATTCACCGCAAATTTCAGAGAAGCATTGAAATATTCTCAAATAACGCAATCCGAGCTTGCAAAAAAGGTAGGAGTATCTAAACAGAGCATATCGGATTTTAAGAACGGCCGTTCTTTTCCGAGCATTCAAACTCTTGCTTTAATATGTGTGGCGTTAGACGTTTCCGCAGATTATCTTTTAGGGTTAGACCACGAAAATTTATAACCTACGGCATATTGACGACAGTTAATTTTACGTTTACGCGCAAAACAATTTGCTTATAAACAAATATTAAGCCCGCCAAACTATGGCGGGCTTAATATTTTACCGTAAATTTCTCGACTACATCAGTAATTCGCCTTCGGTAGATTTTACCGTTTTGAACATTTCAACCTGTCTTCCCGTTATCGCGTCGATATAGACGTAATAAGTCGTACCGTCGTAGTTCCCTGAAAATTCATAACATAATTTTTCGGTGTTATTGCCTATCGGAACTACCGCAAGTCTACCCGTTTGAATTTTTATATTGTCGGAAACTTTTTTAGCAGCGGCTTCCTCCGACAATTTCGGCGTCGCTATATTGCGTTCGGTATGGTTCGTATAATAATTTATCGCTTCCATTCCGATTACCGTCGAAGTTTCCGCGCACACTCTAACCTTTACCAAGTCCGAATAAACTATTATTCCGTTATCTTCGTAAGCAAAGTTCAAAGTATAAAGATTATTCGCGAAATTTACCCATACCGGTTTCATATTTTCAAATCCGTTTTTCGCTAAAAAATCTTCCGCCTTCTTTATCGCCTGTTCTTCGCCTATATTTTCCGCGTTGCAACTGCCCGCATAAGAAAACATTAAAACTTTTCCGCCGATTTTAGACACTTGCGCGAACAACACTTCTCCGTTAACTACGGCTTGAACGTTAAAACTCTCTACGTTACCGCTCGATGCACCGACGTTTTCAACGTTTTCCAAAGCGTAATCGGAAAAAACCGATACGAAAATTTCTTTTGCGGTTATTTCGTCTATTTCCTCTCCCGAAAGCCCTTTTATTTCTTTTCTGTCAAGCCCGTCGGAAAAAGGTCCGTCGTAAATAAGTTCGGGGTATTCGACTGAAAGATTTTGTAATTCGTTAAAATTTTCTATAATAAGGTTTCCGTTCCCGCCGTCTGCCATAGAACCGAACGAATAATCGGGACTCATTCCGTCAACCATTTTGGCGAGCGCGTTCTTAAAAGTAAGATTTGCGTTATAAAGTCTTATAAGCCCGTCTATGTCTTCTTGCGAAAGATTTTCGCCCGCAACGATTTTTTTATTTAGATATTTTGCGTAATCGCCTATTTGATTTACGAGTTTGGTCGTGTAATATTTATTTTCGTCTTTAAGCGGTAACTGTTGCAAATCGTTTTCGGCAAGTTCGGAATTTATAGCGACGTCCACCAAATAAAGCTGCATTGCACCCTTATCTTTGGTCGCTATCGCCTTTGAAAGATTAGTATCAATATTGTCAACCTGCTCTACCGTATCGTAAAAAGACTTACGGTAATTGGACTCCGTTGCGATATCGCTCGCCTCGGGCATCATAAACGTAAACGTTAAAACCGAAGCCAACACAAGCGTCGCTACACCGAGCGATATAACCGCCGCCAGCCAGCCACCGTAACTTCTACCCTGTTCTCTGTTCTTTTGCCGTCTTTCTCTGCGGGCTTTTTTCCGTTCGGCTTTTTCTTTGCGAATATTTTCCTTAATGCGTAATTTCTCAGCGCGCTCTTCTTTCAGCCTTAACTCTCTTTCCTTTTTCGTTTCGTTTTTCAGCATTTGCTTGCGCTCTTGTTTTTGCGCCTTCAACTGTTCTTTACGAGCTTTCAGTTCCATCTTCTTTCTGTTCTTTTCGCGAAGAACCGCTGCACGCGCTTTTTCCTTTTCGGCTTTTTTGTGAGCCTTGATTCTGGCAAGTTCTATCCTCTTTTCCGCGCGGATTTTTTCTTTCATCGCCCTTTCTTTCAACTTTGCCTGTTTAGATTTTTTTACCGCGGGCTTTTTATTTTTGACCTTTTTCTCGGTATTTTTGTTTTCTACGGCGTTATCTACCTTTTCGACAGCGTTATTTTTTTTCTTTTCCATTATTATCCTCCTTATTTGGCAAAGACGTGATTACCTATCGTAACGGTCGTTTTTCTGGAAAAAATCCAACTACTCGTAGCCGTTACGGGGTTGTAATAATAAACGGCTCCGTAAGTCGGGTCCCAACCGTTCATTGCGTCGAGCGCCGCTTTTTTCGCCGTAGCGGAAGGCGTTAAATTTATTTGCCCGTCGTCCACCGCGGTAAAAGCATACCTTTGATAAATTACCCCCGACATCGTATTCGGGAACGAAGAACTTTTTATTCTGTTCATAACGACCGCTCCGACGGCAACCTGTCCTACGTAACTTTCTCCCCTTGCCTCGCCGTAAATCAACCTTGCGAGAAGTTGAACGTCCGCATCGCTGTAAGACGAACTCGTATCCGAAGAACTGCCGTAAGAACTCATTCCCAACGCAGCAAGCGTTTTATTCCCAACGATACCGTCTGCGGTAAGTCCGTTTTTCCTTTGAAAATATTTTACCGCATCTCTCGTTTGCGAACCGAATATACCGTCTACCGAACCTTTATAATAACCCCAGTTTTTTAGTTTTCTTTGTATCGTTTTAACGGTATTGCCGCTATTTCCCTGTTGAATCACGGCTGCGTAAGTCGTATCCGACCGTGGCTGAACCGCGGTCGCAGAAACGCAAAATCCCATAGTAAAAACCAAAAGGACGAGCGTCGCAATTTTGAAAAATTTTTTCATCAAACCTTTCCTCCTATTATTTTTTTTTGAAAAAATCGTCAAGGATATCCGCTATTTTACTCCTATACACGTAGCCGCTTCCCTCTCCCGTAAAACATAACGGAGGATAAACCACACACCACCAGTTGTCGCCTGTGCCGTCGCCTAATTCGATTATCAAAGCGTCGTAAAATCCGCCGTCAAGCGTCAAATCTTCATAAATTCTCGTCGGGAATTCTTCCTCCCTTACCGCAGCCCTGCTCGTATAAGAAAATCCGTAAGTTTTCAAAACCGCGTCGGCTGTTTTTTCTATATTTTCAAGATTTTCCGTCAACATTTTTTCCGCTTTTAATTTGGTATTACATTCGCTGACTTTCGGCGTCAAATATTCGATAACGGCGTCTCTAACGGCGTACTTTACCGTTTGGTCTGCCTGTAAATTGGAATTTGCGCGGATATGTATTCGCAAATATTCTTTTTCTACCGTATTCTGCGGTAGCGTTAAACCTATCGCCGACAAAACTATTATGGCTATTATCAAAAAACTTATGCAAACGTTTTTCATTTTAACTCTCCGTTTTATTTAACGATACGTAAGTTATTGACACATACTTTAATCTTTATACTTTAATTTGCTTTATCGTTTTAACCAAATACGAATTTTATTTTTTAGGTTTAAACACTTGACTTTTATTCTCGCCGAAGTTATACTTTTAATAATCCCCCGCAAGGGGTTGTTTGAGAGGTAAATATAAATGGAACAAGCTAGTCACAAAGAAACGAAAGCAGTATTGAATAGATTATCTCGCGCATGCGGACATTTGAACGCCGTAAAAAAGATGATTGAAAACGGCAGAGATTGTAGCGACGTTTTAATTCAATTATCGGCGGTCAGAGCCGAAATCACAAACTTAAGCAAAATAATTCTCAAAGACCATATCGACCGTTGCATCGTAAATGCCGTAAAAAACGACGATGAAGAAACGATTAAAAGTCTTCAAGAAGCAATAGATAAAATGTTATGAATAAAACGGTGAAAACGGGTATATTTCTCGCGATTTTAGCCGCGGCTTTATACGCCACTAATATGCCTTTGTCGAAAATTTTATTAAATTATATGCCGTCTACTTTAATGGCGGGTTTTTTGTACGTAGGCGCAGGTTTAGGTATGGGGGTAATTGCGATTTTTCGTAAAATAAAAAACCCGATATCGCCGAAGAAAAATTGACGAAAGCCGAATTACCGTTTTCAGTCGCCATGATATTGCTCGATGTTGCCGCGCCTATTTTCCTTTTGCTCGGCTTAAAATATACTACGGCGGCAAACGCCTCCTTATTAAACAATTTTGAAATAGTCGCGACGTCCGTTATCGCGCTTATAGTGTTTAAAGAAAAAATCAGCCCCCGCCTTTGGTTCGGAATACTGTGCGTTACGTTATCTTGCGCGTTACTGTCGTTCGAAGACCTTTCGAGCCTTCAATTTTCTTACGGCGCGCTGTTTATCATTCTTGCGTGTATTTGTTGGGGGTTTGAAAATAATTGTACAAGAAAAATATCATCGAAAGACCCTATGCAAATAGTATTGCTAAAAGGCTTTTTTTCGGGAAGCGGCTCTATAATTATCGGTTTATTTTTAGGTGAAAGAATAACCGCCGTTTGGAGCGTGTTCGCCGTTTTGGGCGTCGGTTTTATCGCGTACGGGTTAAGTATCTTTTTTTACGTTTACGCGCAAAGGCTTATCGGCGCGGCGAGAACGAGTGCGTATTACGCAATAGCCCCTTTTATAGGCGCGTTTTTATCTCTCGTAATTTTCCGAGATTTACCGCATTATACGTACTTTATCGCTCTTGCCGTTATGCTTATAGGTGCATGGCTATGTTCAAACGACGAGTCTGTTTTTAAACATCGATAAATATCCCTCTCGCTTAATACGTCTTTAACGTTAGATTTTTTAAAAGGCGCATATCACTAACACAAGGTTTTCACTATACAAAAATGCCGCGCGAATTCGCGCGGCGTTTCTCTTTTTTTTCTCTTTATTTAGTTACTATTATTTTATCTTTTTTTAGCAAACTGCAATTTTTTGCACTTTTGCATTTAACTTGCAACTACTTTTTATACCAATAATCATAATAAATATAAGTTGATTTCAAATAAGTCGCGTTTTGCTCGGCGTCAGACAAATCTAAATCAATACCGCTTGTCGCAGTTGAATCCCACGCCACGAACCATCCGTCAGGTTGCTCAAATGTTACGCTCGTTAACGACGAACATTTATAGAACGCATCTTCTCCTATACTTGTTACACTGTCAGGTATAACTATATTTGTTAAACTATTGCAACCAGAGAACGCCGAACTTCCTATAAATTTACAATTTTCATTTATAATACAACCCGTTATATCTTTTGACTTTGCTTTTGCCAAGTATAAATATTTATTCGTTGCATTACCTAAATATAATGCATTATCATATTCGTTATATTGTAAATTATCGCAATTCCAGAACGCACCATTTCCTATACTCGTTACGTTGTTCGGTATCTCTATACTTGTTAAACTTCTACAACCATAGAACGCTTCTTCTCCTATATCCGTTATAGTATCGGGTATAGTTACGCTTATTAACAACGAACACTCCTTAAACGCTCTGTTCCCTATAGCCGTTACCGAACGCCTATTAAATTCGCTCGGAATAACAATTTCCGTTCGCCACTCGTCGCAATTAACTACACTATAACTTTCCGTTTCTTCATCCAACATGAAAGTCAAGCCGCTTGACTCATCTTCAATTATGCCGAATCTATCGTTTGATTTGTTCGAGCAAACGGTAAACCCCACAACGCACGTAGCAAGCGTTAATAACAACACTGCTAATCTTATTGTTTTTTTCATAAACTGCCTCCTGAATTTTTTCGGCAAATAAAAAATACCTTTCGCAAAGTAAACTTTACCGCAACACAACTCTTTCTATTCGTTAAAAATAAAGATACGTATTGTAAAATTACCACACTTCTATCCGAGAATATACTTTATTTTAAGAATATTAAGTTACGTTATATTTTTATTCTACCCCCCCCCCGACGCTTTTTGTCAACACTTTTTTATTATTGCGGCTATTTTTTCTT
>CAYSYT010000062.1:0-9456 GCA_964435195.1 uncultured Christensenella sp.
TTATATAATATATACATATATACTTGTTCGCTTTGCGTTTTTAAAAACAAAACTTTTCACACTTGAATAATCGTTTAACACCTTTATTGACTTTTTTTATTTGCAGTGATACAATATGCGTTATACGGAGAACGAAAGAATATGAATACTCAAAAAAGAAACAATCTCGGCAAACGGGCCGGGCTCGTCGGTATAATAGCAAACCTTACTCTCGCAACCGGTAAACTCGTAGTCGGAATATTATCCGCCTCGATTTCCATAATTGCAGATGCCGTCAATAATTTTTCGGACGGAATAAGTTCGGTAGTCGCAATGATAGGTTTTAAGCTTGCGCAAAAACCCGCAGACTCAGACCACCCGTTCGGACACGCAAGATTCGAATACGTTTCGGGGCTAATCGTGTCTATTCTCGTAATAATCGTCGGTGTAGAACTTGCAAAAAACTCCATAGAAAAGCTAATCACCCCCGAACCGATACAATTTTCGTTAATTACGGCAATAGTTTTAATTATTGCGATACTTGTAAAAACTTTTCTTGCCGTTTATAACGGGACGATAGGCAAAAAAATAGATTCCGAAACTATAAAAGCAATGTCGGTGGATTGCCGCAACGACGTTATAATTACTTCGATAGTGCTCGTTTCGATGCTTATCGAACATTACCTTCAAATAAGCGTAGACGCGTATATGAGTTTGCTGGTTTCCGTTTTTATAGTTTACAGCGGAATAAAATTTACCAAAGAAACGGTTTCACCCATATTGGGCAAAAAAAACAATTCGGAGTTAAAGCAAAAAATTCTCGACAAAATAAAAGAATACCCTATAATAATCAATTATCACGACTTAATGATTCACGACTACGGCCCGGGAATATCTTTTTGTTCTATACACTTTGAAATAGATAAAAACCACGACCCTCTATACGTTCACGAAATCATAGACAAATTCGAGCGTGAATTCGCCGCAACGGGCGTAAACCTTACCGTGCATTACGACCCCGTGGTAACCGACAGCAAAGAACTGAACGACTTAAAACACGCGATAGTTTCGGCGTTGGTAAAATTCGACGCGAGATTAACCGTACACGATTTCAGAATAATCCCGTGCGACGGTTTTAAAAAGGTTTTTTTCGACCTGCCTCTTCCCGAACAACTACAACCCAAAAAGAAAGAAATAGAAGACCTGATAGACTGCGTGTTAAATCAAAACCCGACGGAAAATTACAAAGCGATAATCACTTTCGATTCGTCGGATTTCAATTAAAACACGCAAATATTCAGACACACGGCGTTACGCCTTGCAAAGCCGTTTAATATACCTTTTTTCTTTCAACGACACTTTCCCGTCCATCGAAGTTATACATAAACAAAGGGTAATTATATCGCATTTCAATTCGTCGTCTAAACAATCGAGAATACACATCATTTGAGCAGTATATTCGTTTATAAGTCTTCTTGCGCCGATTAGTCCCGAAAACGATTGTTTTATCGAATGAAAATCAAAATCGTAACCGAAAGTTTTTATAAGTGCGGGGTAAATTAAAAGATATTCTTGCTCGTTAACTTTTCCGTCGGCAACGACCGAACCTATAAAAAACCCCGCAAGCGCGGTAACGGGGTCTATATCGGGTAAATCGAGAAGTTTTAACTTTGCGAAAATTTTTACCGATTTTTCGGACATCAGTATGCCCCTTTCTATGCAACTTAATTTTTCGTATTCATCACACATTTTTTTAAATTCAAACATTTTTTCTCCTTCTTTTATAACGGCAAATCTTTTTTAGTAAATATTACGGAACCCGCGATGTACCCTATTACGCCGAATACTGCTAAAATAACAAACTTCCAAATAAACACACCCGTTCCGTCCGTAATCGAAATAACGTCGAACAGCGAAATCAATGTTACGTAATTAAAATTGTTTAGTGCGGTCAATCTTACCACGGAAGGAATCACGGGACTTCCGAACAAACCGAGCATCGCCGCGACAAGCACGAATATACTCAATCCGCCGCCTATCGCCATAGAACGTTTGCTCCTGTCGAACAGACAAGACGTGAAAAAGCAAAGTCCCGACAATGCAAACAGTACGAGGAACGCACCGAGATTCAAAAGTATTAAGTTGCCGTAAGTCAAAGCGACGTCTTCGGTAACGATTGCCAAACAAACGCAGCCCGTAGCCGTAGTCAAAGCAAACATTACGAAAAGCGAACCCAACAAATATACCGCCTGAGTAAACACTACCGTAATTCTTTTAGTCGAAGTCGAAAGAACGTACGCCATAGAACCGCTGTCAACCTGTCCCGAAATTAAATTGTTAGACGCCATAATCATATAAATCATAGGAAGGAGCAATCCCGCCAATTTATAAAAAATCGAACCGACCACGAGAGTATATAAATCCGCCTGACCTATTTCTTCCAACGCTTCCGATACCGTCGAGGGCAACGTGGAAAGAAAACTCGAAGAAATATCCGCCGCAAGTTCTTGTTTCTTTTGCGTAAGAGCAAGAGTATACGCTGTATCGTCGGCAAACTTTCCGTTCAAATAATCTTCCTCCAAAATTCCCAACTCGTATTCGACTCTGCCTTGATAGGTAACTATCGCGGTATTAGCCATATGTTTTATAGAATCGTAAGTATAGCCGAACGAATCGTATTTTTCCTTCGTAACCCCGTACGAAGAAAGCGCGTTCATCAACAGTTGAACGTTTTCCTCTTTCGTCATATTGCCGGCGAGGAATATCGAAGAACATTTCTCCGCCCTTTCCGAGCGGTAATCGGAACGCTCACCCGACGATAAAAACGCTTCTACGTCGCCAGACGCTACGTGAGTAGCCACCGATACGATATCGTAATCGGCGGGAACGTTTTCTTCGTTTTCGGTGTAAAAATCGTCGAACGTTCCGTTCGGATTAAGCGCGTACACAACGCTGCCGAGCATTTCGCTTTCTTCCGCAGAACCTTCCGAATACCCCATATCGCGCGCTTGCGCTTTTATATCGACCTGCAAACGCTCGCAAGCGTCGACATAGGCAACTTTTATCGCGTTCTCTTGCGTGGCAGGCGAAACGTTTTGCCAAGTCGATAGCGCGGCGGCATATTCTTCGTCCGTGGAAAAATCGCTTCTAATCGGCATTTGACTTTTCCATTCCGAAACCGATACGGCGTATTCGCCGCCGACGTCGGTACTCGTCACGGGCATATTACTCTGCCAAACGCCTAACGCGGCGCTATACTCTTGGTCGCTTCCGAAGTCGGCACGGTTAGGCATTTGAGAACACCAAGTAAGATAAGAAAGAGTATCCGCAACGTTTTCCGCAAAATACGCATCGAACTTTCCAAGCCCCCCGAAACGTCCGAATAATACGAAAGCGCGCGTTTTTGCATTTGCGAATTTACTTCTTTCGTAATAATCGTGTCCTGAATGGAATTTTTAACTTCGCCTATATTCCCGCTTCCCGAAATAAGCATAACGCAGGCAAGCATAAAGCAAACGGCAAAAGTAATAATCGACCACATAGTTCCGTTCGCTTTGCAAGATTGTTTAAATAAAGCCTTACTGAACATAATTTTTTACCCCTTATTTATTTTTATTTGTTTTCGAAAACAAAACGTTCTTAAAATGTTTTTCAAGCGTGTACGACAATTCCAAAATAAACTTTACGTCGTAATTTTTCAAAACGCCGAGCAAGTTTGAAGTTTTGTCCGAATCAACGCGAACGGTTACCTGATTATACTGTTCCTGTAACCTTATTTTTTCATAATTTTCGGTCAAAAACCGTTGGTAATCTTCTGCCGTTCTGAATTCTATTTTAAACTCTTTTACGGGTCTGTTTCTTATACCGTTCATATCGCAAATATCGACAATCCGTCCGTCGTTAATTAACGCGACTCTGTCGCAAGTTTTTTCTAATTCGTCAAAACTGTGACTGCTCATAAAAATCGTCTTGCCCTTACGATGTTCTTCTTTTATAATATCCAAAAAAGTAGCGCGCATCAACGGGTCTAACCCCGTAGTCGGCTCGTCGAGAATAATTATGGGCGAATCGTTCATAAGCGCGGCTACGAGAGCGGTTTTCTGTTTCATACCCTTACTCATTCTTTTCAAATTAGCGCGCGGGTCCAACTGCAATCGCTCTATTAATTCGTTTGCGTACGACATATCGGTCAGTCCCAAAAAATCCGCTTGACACCTTAAAAAATCTATTCCCGTTTTAAGGTCCGGGAAAGCAATTTCACCGGGGACGTAGCCTATTTTTTTCACGATTTTGCTCGAATGCTCCCAAGACGAAAGTCCATCTACCGAAACGCTGCCCGAAGACGGCCTCAAAAACCCCATAATATGCCGTATGGTAGTCGTTTTGCCGCTTCCGTTAGTTCCTACGTAACCCACCATCTCACCGTCTAATACCGATAGGTCGAGGTCGAAGATTCCGCATCCGTTACCGTAATCTTTGGTCAATCCGTTAGTTTCTATCACTTTCACGACAATGCACCCCCGAAATCTTTATCTACCTTATAAAACTTCATAAAATAATCTTCTAACGTTTCCGTTCTGTTACTGAAAGAAGAAACGTCAAGAGCCGACAGCAACAAAATTAAACCGTTCAAATCAGCGTCTTCCACCGCAAGATAAACCTCGTTTTCACTTTCGTCGAGAAGTTTTAACGAAGACAGCCGTTTACCTTTTTCCAGAAATTCGGTTTTAGAAGTCGCACTCCCGAAAGAAACGGAATAATATTTCAACGAAGCGTGCTTTAAATCGTCAGCGACGAACTCCGACACTATTTTTCCGTCTTTAATAATAGCAATTCTGTCGCAAGTGGAATCTATTTCCGAAAATATATGGCTGGAAAGCAAAATGGTTTTGCCTCGTTGCTTTTCTTGACGTATAAACCGAATAAAATTTTCCTGCATAACGGGGTCGAGTCCGCTCGTCGGTTCGTCCAAAATCAATACGTCGGGGTCGGACATAAACGCCGTTACGACGGTAAGTTTACGCTTTACTCCGAGACTCATTCGTTTGGTTTCCCCCGACAAAACGTTGTCTTCGAGTTCAAACAAGTTTAACATCTCGCTTAATCGGGCTTCGTTATGAATTTTTTTCATATCCTGTATCATACGAATAAACTCCCAACCCGTAAGCCCTGCGGGTAACGCGATTTCACCCGGGATATACCCTACTTTGTCAAGAACTCTGTCGTAATTTTCAAAAGTTTCTTCACCGAAAATTTTAGTACTGCCCGAATCGGGTTTGGAAAAGCCCATCAAATGCCTAATCGTAGTAGATTTACCCGCGCCGTTAGGCCCTAAAAACCGAATACTTCTCCCCTGTTTACGTGCATGCTAACGTCGAACACGCCTCTGCCGAATCCGTAATCTTTCATCAGATTTTGAATTTCTATCACACGGCGTATCTCGTCGGGAGAAATGATTTTTTCGTCCATTTTTTACCTCCTTTTATAAACACTGTTGACATTTTAACTGTGTTATATTATAATAGATAAAAAAAGGAAAGGAAAGCACAATAATATGGCCATTGTGTATATTTTAATATTGTCAAAAAATGTGTTTATTTTAGGAAAAATGAAGGTAAAGAACTTAAACAATTCGTCCAGAAAAACAAAAAAACTCATAAAAAAAGTATTTGCGGAGATGCTTTCCGAAAAAAAGGATTTAGGTAATATCTCGGTAAGCGAACTTTGTAAACGCGCGGATATAAGCCGCGGAGCGTTTTATTCCCATTACGACGACATTTACGGTGTAGCGGAAGAATACGAGAACGAACTTATCGATGCGTTTTTCGACAACGTTCGTCTGTTAAACTCGCAAAACATTATGCAGTTTATAGATTCCATTTTCGAATATATACGACAAAACGACGAAAACTACCGTTCAATATGCAAATCAAACGACTTTCTTTTTACGGCAAAAAAACTGACGACGATTGCATCGGCAAAACTTTTAGAACTCTGCCTAAACGATAAACGAATAAAAAACAACGCCTACGTGGAAATCGACATTCAAATTTTTTTAGAAGGATTGTTCTGTGAATACGTAAGATATTGCAGAGGATATTCGACTAAATCTCTTAACGATTTATACGAATACACTAAATTTTGGGCGCAAAATTTTATTGCAATCCGCTCGACATAACCTTTGCATTATAAGTTTTTACAGCGTTACTTTACACGGAAAAAGACTCGAAACGATTTCGAGTCTTTTCAATCTTTAAATATATAAAACTGTTACTTGCTAAAAAACAGCCTTTTCTATCACGCCGCCGCCTAAACATTTGTCGCCGTCGTAAAACACCGCAAACTGACCTTCGGTTATTGCCCTTTGTCTTTCGAAGAATTCGACTTCCGCTCCGCCGTCGACAATTTTCACTTTACATTTCTGTTCGGGTTGCCTGTAACGGAATTTAGCCGTACAAACGAATTCTTTTTCCGTCGGCGGAAAAGGAATCCAATTGACCGAATTCATCAAAAGCCCCTTACTGTACAATTTACTTTCGTCGCCGTGGGCAACGTAAAGAATATTTTTCTCCAAATCTTTTTCGATAACGAACCAACGGCTTCCGTCGTCGTCTTTTTGCCCGCCGATGCCGAGTCCTCTGCGCTGACCTATCGTGTAATACATAAGTCCAATATGCTCGCCGATAACTTTTCCGTCGTAAGTCATTATTTTACCTGCTTTTGCAGGAATATAATTTAATAAAAACTTTCTAAAATTTCTTTCGCCGATAAAACAAATGCCCGTGGAATCTTTTTTCTTTGCGGTGGCAAGTCCGTTTTCTTCGGCAATTTTTCTGACCTCCGATTTGTCGAGTTTGCCCAAAGGGAACAAAACACGGTCAAGTTGCTTTTGAGATAATTGATTCAAAAAGTAAGTTTGGTCTTTTCCTTGGTCTTTCGCCTTCAACAAATAATGAACGTTGCCGTCGTGTAAAATATCGCAATAATGCCCCGTCGCAATATAATCCGCCCCGAGTTTTATCGCCTGTTCCTTAAAATCCTTAAACTTTATTTCACGATTACACAAAACGTCGGGGTTAGGTGTTCTGCCTTTTTTGTACTCCTCCAAAAAGTAAGAAAAAACCCTGTCTGCGTACTCTTTCGCAAAATTAACCGAATAATACGGAATACCTATGGCGTTGGCTACGCGCCTTACGTCGGCGAAATCTTCTTCGCCCGTACACGCGCCGCATTCGTCCTTTTCTTCCCAATTATTCATAAAAAGCCCTATAACGTTATACCCTTGTTCTTTAAGCATAAGCGCCGCTACCGAACTGTCAACGCCGCCGCTCATACCGACGACAACCGTTTTCGCCATATCGATTTCTCCTTATACGCAATATAATATCACAAACGGCTTAAAATAGCAATAAAAAAGACAAATGGCTAAAAATACTTGATTATTTTTACTTTTATGATATACTAAATATATGTCGTTTCACATAAAATTATCAAAACGGCATTAAGGAGGATTATATGCCATCAGACGGCGCCGTTCCTTTACGAACGGTATTTCTTTCGAGTTTTACTCCCGATTTTAACACTTGGCTATTCGTAGCCATACTCACCTTGATATTGTTATCGGCGTTTTTTTCAGCCACTGAAACCGCTTATTCCTGTTCCAACAGAATAAAACTCCGCACGATGGCTTCGTCGGGCAATAAAAGAGCGAAAAGCGTTCTTCACCTTGCCGAAACCGAATACGATAAATTTATCAGCACGGTTTTAATAGGTAACAATATCGTTAATTTGACGGCAACAACCCTCGCCACGATACTGTTTACGGGTTTGATACAAGACGGCAATACTTCCGCGCTCGTATCTACCGTGGTTATGACGCTCACCGTTTTAATCTTCGGTGAAATAACCCCTAAATTTATTGCAAAAACCTTTCCCGAAAAACTTGCAATGGGCTTTTACCCGATTATAAAGTTTTTTTACTACGTTTTTTACCCCTTAAACCTTTTGTTTGGAGGCTGGAAATGGGTTTTGTCTAAAATCTTCCGTTTTAAGGACAGCGAAGTCGTTACCGAAGACGAAATTATGACTATCGTAGAAGAAGCGGAAGAAGACGGAACTCTCCGCACCGAAGAAACGAAACTCATTCGCTCGGTTATAGAATTCGACGATTTGGAAGTCGGCGATATACTCGTTCCCCGCGTCAATATAATTGCGGTAGACGTATCGAGCACGATGGAGGAAATACGGAAAGTATTCGATAAAGAAGGTTATTCGAGGATTTTGGTATATAAAGACACCATCGACACCATAATAGGTACGGTACACGAAAAGGACTTTTACACTGCGTATCTTTCCGGCAAAAAAAACTTAAACGACATAATGCAAAACGCCTTCTATACCACCGAACATATGAAAATTTCCAAACTGCTTAAACAGTTGCAGAAAAAGAAGGTTCATATCGCCGTCGTTCTGGACGAATACGGCGGAACGCTCGGTTTAGTGACGTTGGAAGACGTTCTGGAAGAACTCGTCGGCGAAATTTGGGACGAACACGACGAAGAAATAAATTACTTCAAACAGGTTAACGAAAATACCTATATTATAGACGGTAACGCTCCCGTAGCCGATATGTTCGAATTCTTTGAAATGGACGGAGAAGAAGACAACTACGACGCAATTACCGTTAGCGGTTGGGTTATCGAAACGCTTGGAGAAATCCCCCGTTCGGGCAAAAAATTCGAACACTTGAACCTTTCGGTCGAAATTTTAAAATCCACCGTTAAACGCGTTTTGCAAATTAAAGTAACGATAAACGAAGTAATTAAAAAGGAAGAACGCTAATCTGAACGCCGCATTGCGGCGTTTATGTAACCGTAACGCAAAGGACGGTCTTGTAATATAATAACCGCAACCCGTCCTCTGCCGCACGCGATTTGTTTTTAGAAATTAAAAAACACGTTAAAATCGTTAACCGAGGTTGCTCCTTGCGTGTGATATATAACTTAATTTTCCGTATCCGTAGTCTAATTGGATAAAACGATGCCCTCCGACGGCATTGTTCCGAGTTCGAGTCTCGGCGGGTACACCACTATCGCCCTTAAATGCTGACTTTCGTGCTTAGCGTTTAAGGGTTTTTTCTATGTTCTAAAATCAGAAATTCGGAAAAATGAAAAACGATAAACCCCAAGAGCAACAGTAAACACCGTTTTTGCAACCCTTGTCTATAAGGTAATATATATTTGACGGAAATAACGGAAACTATCATATGGGGCACATTCACAAAAACGGTGGAATAAGTGGGAACGGTGGTAAAACTCTAAACCGCGCCACGCCCCGAAAAGGGGCTTAATAACAACTGAATTCGGCAAAAACTACTATTCGGGGGTGGAGCGGGAACACTCTACTCTATTTCAGACACTTGTTAAAAACAAGTGTCTTTTCATTTTAGAAACAGACTAAGGAGAATTATTATGAAAC
>CAYSYT010000063.1:0-9454 GCA_964435195.1 uncultured Christensenella sp.
TTATGATATAATATTTTATATGGAAATTTTATTTGACCGTAAAATCGAAGTTTTGGCGAATTTGCTGAATAAATCGTTATATGCGGTCGGCGGTTGCGTCCGTAATTTTTTAATAAATAAAAGTTTTTCTACCGATATAGATTTGGCAGGGAGTATTCCCGTAAGCGAACTTTCGGAAATTGCCGAAAAAATCGGATTTTCGATTGTGGCGGTATATAAACGCACGGGAACGGTTGTAATTTCCGACGGGAAAAACAAGTATGAATATACGCGTTTCAGGAGTGAAAAATATGCCGACGGCGGTTGTCATACGCCGATTAGCACCGAATTTACCGACGATTTGGTAATCGACGCTAAGCGGCGTGATTTTAAGTGCAACGCCGTGTATTACGATATAAAAAACAAAAAAATCGTTGACCCGCTCGGCGGTGTTCGGGATATAGAAAACAAAGTTCTCGATTGCGTTACCGCTGCCGACGAAGTTTTCAGGCACGACGGGTTAAGGCTTATGCGCCTTGCAAGGTTTTGCGGTGAACTCGGTTTTACGCCGTCGAACGATACGTTGTTTTCGGCGAAGAAAAACGCTTGCAATATTAAAGATATTTCCGCCGAACGCATTTACGACGAATTGAAAAAAATTCTCCGTTCCGACGGCAAATACGAATTTTCCGATAAGCGCGGGCATTATAAAGGGCTGAAACTCTTGTCGGAAACGGGCGTGCTTGACTATATTATGCCCGAACTGACTCTCGGTAGAAATATGCCGCAACGCTCGGATTTTCACGATTACGACGTTTTGGAACACAGTTTAAGGTGTGCCTTATACGCCGATAAAAGCGTTCGTTTAGACGCGCTTTTGCACGACGTGGGTAAACCCTATTGTATGGAAACTTTCGGGAAATACTACGACCACCCTTTTGAGGGTGAAATTATAGCGCGCAGAATTTTAAGAAGAATTCGTGCCGATAACGGAACCGTCAGTCGGGTATGTTTCACCGTTAAGAATCATATGCTCGATTTGAATTGCGATATGAGGGAAACTAAAATCCGCAGATTTATCGTCGACAATTATTCTTATATCAGTCCGTTGTTAAAGGTGAAACAGGCGGATTTTACGGCTTGTAAAGACGATTTAAGCAAAGCACCGTCCGTCGTTAAATGGGAAAACATTATCGAAAAAATGAAAAAAGACGGCACGCCGTTTACGGTTAAAGATTTAAAAATCACCGCGGACGATTTGATAACGCTCGGGTTCGAGGGGAAAGCCATCGGCGACGTTTTTCATAAACTGTTCGATACTGCGGTGCTTAATCCCGAATTTAACGAGAGAGAAACGCTTTTGAAAATTGCCGCGCATAGCATTTAAGCGATTGCGGTCTAAATATATAAAAAAATTACGGAGAGAGTTCTATGAGCGAAGTTGAAGAAAAGAAACTTACTTGGAAAGAAAAATATAAAGCGCGCCGTGCCAGACGCGCGGAGAGAACGTTGCGCCTTCGTTGGCTTAAAAACCTTATATGGTGGCTTACGGGTTTGATTTCGGGGCTTGCCGTTTTGGTTTGCGGCGTATTCGTCGGCGTTAAAGTCGTACCGTTAAAAACCCTTCTCGGCGAAGATAATACTTACGTCAGCGAAGATATTGCAAATAAGAGTTTGATAGACGCCGTTATGGGGTTCAGTCAGTATAAACTGTCCGACATACCCGTGGTTTCCGATACCCTTAAAAGTTTAATAACCGATTTAGGGTTAGACCAATACGTTACGGTCGATTACGATAAACTTAATAACGTTAAATTTTCGTATGAAGACGGCGAAACCGATTTTGCTTCTGAACTGCAAGCGTGTTTAAGCGTAACCGCCACGATAGATTCTATCGGCGGTGCGGAAATGCTCGGCGATTTTGGAAATTTGTCCGTTATTAAAGATTTCGATAAGGTTACCGAAGAGATTGACGCAACGGCGGAAGGTTTTAACGCAAAACTTTATTACTACAAAACGGGCGATACCTACGCAAGGGCTTATGACGACGACGGAAACCGCGTCGCGGAATCGGAAGGGGAGGACTTGTATTATCCCGCGCTTGCATCCGTTCCTATCGTGGATATGGTGGATATTTTTTCCGACAGGTTTTCGGGAATTAAAATAACGTCGATGATTGAATGTTTTTCGGGAACACTTGAAGAAGACAGTATTATAAATAAAATTTTTGCGGGCAAAACCTTAAGCGATATGAATTCGTTTAAACCCGACGATATATTGCTTAAAGACGTTTTGGGTTCTTCCGAAGACAGTAATACTCTTTACGATATTTTGTGCGAAGCGGTAAAGGTCGGCGAGGGAGAGACTAAACCCGACGAAGACAGTATAAACCTCGGTCATTTGCTTAGTATAGATATAAATAACGTATCGTTAACAACCGTTATACCGAACGCTAGCGGCACGGCAGACCTTTATAATATTTTGTGCGACGCTACGGGTATAGAAAGTGCAGAGAATATTAAAATCGGCGATTTAAGTAATCTTGATATAGACGCTATTTATCTTAACAAAGTTCTTCCTAAAACGACCGGAAACGAAAAACTTTACGACGTTTTGTGCGAAGCGTTAAGTACGCCCGAAAACACGGTAGAGGCGAAAGATATCAGAATTACGGATTTAACGAATTTCAATATCGATAAAGTTTCTCTCGTTACCGTTTTGCCGAACGATAGCGGCACGGCAGACCTTTACAAAATTTTGTGCGACGCTACGGGTATAGTAAGCGCAGACGATATTAAAATCAGCGATTTAAGTAGTCTTGATATAATTAATATAAAACTTACCAGTGTTCTTCCGAAAAACGGTAACGATGACATTTACAAAATTTTATGCGAGGCGTTAAGTACGACCGAAAGCACGGTAACGGCAGACGATATTAAAATCGGTGATTTAACGAGTTTTAATATAGATAACGTATCGTTAACAACCGTTCTTACTAAAACGCCCGAAAACGCAATGCTTTACAACGTTTTATGCGAGGCTACGGGAAAAAATGAAGAAGATATTAAAATATCTAATTTGTCGTCTTTTAGTATTACAAATGTAAAACTTGCTACCGTGTTGGATGGCAGTACCGTAAGCGGTAATAAAATACTTGAAAAGTTAGTAGGCGACGAAACCGTAACAATCGGCAATTTAGGGGAAAAACTTAACGATTTAAGTTTGTCGGACGTATATGAAGTTACAGTTTTTGAACCTTACACCGAGGGCTCGGGTAAAGTGCGTTATATTTACGACGATGTAAACAAAACTTATACCCTTAACGGTAGCGGAACGTATCAAATATCGTCTGGCGCAACCGTTTGGTTGTTCTTGTTATACGATTACGGAACGACGGAAAGCGGAAGTATAGATATAGACGGTAACGGAAACGCAAAAACATATACGAGTAAAAACTTAACCGTGGCGGGAATCGATACCGCCGTTGAGGGTGTAAGCGATAAATTTATGGGCGCGACCATAAAGCAATGTGTGGATTGCGGTATCGTAAGTGGCAGTTACGATAAGATAAACAAGTTAACCTTAAAAGAGGTGCTTGACGGTTTAAATAGCATATTGCCTGATTAAAATTGTTGATTAAAAATAATTGACAAAAGAGTTATATTTTGTTATTATAATAAGGCTAATTCGTCGGGAGGCTCGGCGGAAGCAAAAACAAACCTTGCTTGTCAAGTAAAGGCAAGCCGAATAAGACCAGGAGGTAAAAAAATATGACGAAGTATGAGATGCTTTATATTCTCGACGTTGATTTGAGCGACGAAGCAAAGGAAAGTATCGTCAAGAAGTTCGAGGATTTGGTTACGGGTAACGGCGGCGTCGTTGAAAAGACCGACCGTTGGGGCAACAGAAAATTGCAATATCCCATCAACTATAAATCCGAAGGCTACTACGTATTGATGACTTTCGAAGCGGAAAAAACGTTAGTTGTCGAATTAAAGCGTATTGCCGGCATTACGGACGGTATTGTCAGAAGACTTATAACCAAAAGATAAGGTAGGAGAGTAGTATATGAACAAAGTTATCCTCGTAGGTAATTTAACCCGCGACCCTGAACTTTCTGAAACGCCCAACGGCGTAGCCGTTTGCAGATTTGCAATCGCCGTTACAAGGGATTATGCAAATGCCGGCGGAGAACGCGAAACGGATTTTTTCAATATAACCGTATGGCGCGGCAGAGCGGAAAATTGCGGCAAATACTTAAAGAAAGGTAACAAAGTTGCGGTAGTCGGTAGTTTACAAAACCGTTCTTACGAAGACAAAGACGGTATCAAGAGAAACGTTACCGACGTAATTGCAAGCGAAGTGGAGTTTTTAACTCCCAAGAATGCATCGGGCGATTCTGAAACGCCTACCGTTTCGGCAAGGAGAGAACGTCCGCAGTTGGAAGCGATTGACGACAATCAACTTCCTTTCTGATAACCTGTGTGATTTAAGGTTATCCGTATAAAAATTCAAGGAGAATATAGTAATGGAAGAAAATACAAACGTAGTTGCCACGGAAGTCCCCGCGCAAGCCGCTCCCGTTAAAGAAGGCGCTAAAAAATTCGTTAAAAGAATTCCTCGCAGAAAGGTTTGCGCTTTCTGTCAGGCGAAAATCGACGAAATAGATTATAAAGACGTTAATACGTTAAAGAAGTACGTTACCGAAGGCGGTAAAATTCTTCCCAGACGTATGACCGGCGTTTGCGCAAAACACCAAAGGGTTCTTGCGAAAGCAATTAAGCGCGCAAGATTAGTTGACTTGTTACCCTTCAAAGGCGAATAATTAAAAACATAAAAACCGTTGCACACGCAACGGTTTTTTGTTTAGAAATAGAATTTTTAGCGACGAAGACGTTATTTTGTTTTTTGGCGAAAACCGATTACCTATAGAAAGCGCGGAATTAAAAATTTCGGCTAAAAGAAATTTTTTTATGATTGATTTTTTATTTTTCCGATTGACAGTGATTAAAATATATATTACAATATAGACATAACTTAAAAGGAGAGGCATTATGGCAAAGAAAAAAAGTAAAAAAAAAATCAGCAGCATAGTTTCTTTAATATCAGCGGCGTTGGGTATCGTTGCGTTGGTTATGATATTTCTCCCCGCAATCGGTGTTAAAGATACTGAAAAAACTTATACCGGTTTACAAATAGTATTCGGTTATAAAGACGCGGGAGTAACCGCATTCGAATTTTCGTTTATGAACTTACTCACTTATTTGCTCGTTATCGCAGGCGTAGTATTTACGGTATTGGGGCTTTTAGGCAAGGGCAGTAAATTTGCAACCTTTATTGCGGCAATATGCTTTTTGGTCGGCGGAATATTCTTCTTTTTCCAACTTCAATTCTGTATACCCAATACTACCGTGTCTGGAATTGTGTCTTTGGCAGGCAAAAATATTAAAAAAGCCGGTTCGCTCGGGGCAGGTTCTATAATCGGCGGTATATGCTCTATACTCGCTGCAATAGCGTTGGGCTACAATATTGCGTGCGCAAGAAAATAACCGTTAAAATTTAGTATAAGTTTATTCGTAAAACAACGCACCGCTTTGGTTCTTGCCAAAGCGGTGCGCGTTATTTTTGTATTGAATTAAAATTTTTAGGCGGCAACTCGCCGTGTTTTTATTTCAAAACGTCTTTAAGTTTCGGTATTTCGGTAACGCCGCTCACCGAATCGGGTGCCGACAGGCAATTTATAGCGACCAAGTTCGCCAATTCCAACGTTTCCTTGTCGGAATAATCGTTATATATTCCGTACAAACAACCTGCGCAAAACGCGTCTCCCGCGCCCACGCTACCCTTAATAAACCCTTTCGGAAGTTTGATTGACGCCACTTCGGTAAAATTTCCGTCGGCGTCAAGGCAGAACCCTTTTTCGGGGCAATGAACCACGATTTTATCTTTAACGCCGTAACTCATCAACTTTTCCATTGCTGCCTTTACGTTACCGTCGTTAAGCGTTCCGTCGGAGTTTCTCGGAGATATACCCGCAACTTCGCCCGCTTCCACTTCGTTTATAATAACGTAGTTGCAATAGGGGAGCGCGGCGGTTACCACGCGGTGAAAATTTCCGTTACTTTCGCTTACTACGTCGATAGAGGTTTTTATGCCTTTTCGTTGCGCTTTTTTCAAAAATTCCGCCATAGGCGTGGTGTTTGAAACGTATTCGTCGAATTTGTCCAAAAGCAGAAGATAGCCGGCGTGTAGAATTTTGCAGTCGATTTTATCGAGGTCAACGTCGTTCGGGCTGAATTCGGCGTTCGCACCGCGGTTATGAAAGAAAGTTCTTTCACCCGTACTTTCGACGGTTATCACGTCCGAATAACTCGTCGGTGCGGTTTCGGAAACGATAACGCCGTCCGTTTTCATTCCGAATTTTTTCATTTCGTTTAACACGAATTTACCTTTTTCGTCGGCGCCGATTTTACCGAAAGCGCAAACCCTTAAAGACGGGTCGATTTTTTTTAGGTCTATGCCCGAATTAGGCACTGAACCGCCCACGCCCAAGGTTTCGCCGATTATGGTTGCAAGCATACCTTTTTCGGGGTATGATATAACTTTTTTAACGTTGTCGGTCAAAATATTGCCGACCATCGCAATACCTTTTCTTTCCATAATTATACCTTTATTTTTTTACCTGAAATTTCGCCGCAATAATTTATAAGTTCGCCTATCTGTTTGCCGTCTTTTATCATATCGTAAAGCGTGCATATAAGTTCGGTCATTTTACCCGTATAACCGCAATATTTTTCAAGTGTTTTTTTCGGTCCGTTTTCTTTTGCGTAATTAAACAGTTCAACGCTGTTTTCGTCGGATTCGGGTGCAAAATGCATACCCGCCGCCGCGCCTATGCAAATATATTCGCAAGGCAAACCGTGTTTTTCGGCAAGATTTATCGCGCCTATTATTCTGTCGTTGTTACCGAGTTTACGAATTGTGTCTTTGCCGACCCTTTCGACGGTGTCTGCAAGCGCGACGTTGGAAAAACGGTATAGCAGATTGTCGGCGTGTTCGATTAGCTGTTGAATATCCGCGCCGTTTTCTTCGGTCAACGCAACTGCCGATTGAGTTAACGCTTTATACGCCGCATAACGTATATCGAAATCGTTTACAGCTTGATAAACGTATTTGTAATTTCTTTGATAACCGAGATATGAACACAAAGCGTGGCTCATATTGTGCATAAACAGTTTACGCTGAATAAAAAGATTAAACGGAGCGTAGGGGTAAAGGTTCGTTACCTGCGGAATTTTACCTTTAAACGCGTCTTTATCGACGGGTAAAATATTATACGGTTCTACGAATACCGTAAGCGGATTTTCGTCGGGAGATTTTACCGCTACCGGCACCATTCTGCCTATACTTGCTTCAACGAAACCTATTTCGTTTTTAACTCTTTCGGCGTATTCTGGAATATACGATATAACTAATTCTTTTAAGAATTCGTCTGCGCCGATAAGATTTTCGCAAATGATTATATTAAACGGTTTTGCGTTGTTTTCAAAACGCTTTTTTAAGCCGAGGGCAATGGGTTTTGCAATAAACTTCAAAACGTTTACGCCTATTGCGGTAGCCATAACGTCCGCTTTGCTTATTTCGTCGGCGACAAGTTCGGTATTTTTGCCGTCTATTCCGTATACGTTGTTTACAGACTGAATTTCTATACCGTCGTTACTTACTACTTTTACGGGGTAAGAGCGGTCTTCGTTTAGTTGATTTATTACTTTTTCGTTAATGTCGATAAAACCTACCGAATAACCGCTATTAGAAAAAGTTTGACCTATAAATCCGCGTCCGATGTTTCCTGCACCGTACATAATAAATTTTTTCATATTAACACCTTTAATTTTTTATTAAACGGTTTACAATTCCCTAATTATTATTGCGGGATTGCCCGCAATAACTACGTTAGAACCGAAACTTTTGGTTACGACAGACCCTGAACCGACTACCACGTTATCGCCCAACGTAACGCCGGGGTTTATTATAGAGCCGCCGCCTATCCAACAATTATCGCCGATAGTTACTGGCAAGCCTAATTCAACGCCGTTATAACGCTCCTCGGCGCGTACGGGGTGGGTTGCCGAAAATATTTTAACGCAAGGCGCAAGCATACAGTTTTTACCTATCGTTACCTTGTTTACGTCCAAAATAACGCAACTGTAGTTGGCGAAAAAATTTTCGCCAACGTTAATATTTATACCGTAATCGCAATAAAACGGCGGTTGCACCCTTACTTTTTCACCCGTAGACCCCAAAATTTTTTTTATGAGTTTATTTTGACGTTTTTCGTCGGACGGGTCGAGTTTATTGTATTTTCCGAACAGTTTTTTGACCCTTAAATGCAGTTTGCGAAGTTCGGGGTCGGACGGACTGTATAGTTCGCCTCTTAAAGATTTTTCTCTTTCGGTCATAATCAGTTTGCCTCGGGAACGAGCGGACCTGCGAGTTCGGTTAAGAAAAAGAGTTTGCCGGGAATGGTGGGTATAAACGAAGAGGTAATCCATTTGTCGGGTCCGTAACGGAGCGTCATCCAAAGACTCATACCTTGCCATTGCATTCCGCGACCCAAAACGCCGTCCGCACCGCCGATAGCGTAATCGGCACTGAACATAAGCGCGGGGCCTACCGTGTTAGCGCGGCAGGGAACGAGAGTGGTTCTTGATTTGAAAGAAGTCAAAGCGTTTTGTTCTATCGTAAGCGGATGCAATTTTGCTCCGATTCTGTACGGTTGTTTTTTCCATTCTTCTACGGAGTTGAATTCGCCGCCGAAATGAGGTTCCCAGAATGCGATGTGACACATTCTGCCTATGCCGTAAACGAGGACGAGTTTTGCGCCTTCTTTTTTAAGAGCGGCGATTTTTTCGGGGTAGGTGGGGAGGTTGTCTTTCGTTGCAAAGTTTCTCTGAGAAACGGGAACGGTCAATTCGCCGAGGGGGTTGTAAAACGCCGTTTCCATAGCGTTTTGGAAGGACGCTTCGCCGGTAATGGTATTGCCTTCCGCGTCAGCCCATTCGTCCATATTGAAGCACCAAACGTTTTTACAACTTACGTTCCATTCTTTCAAAAAGTAAACCGCCCATTTATACATACCCATAGGTCCTACGGGAAGAATAAACGCAATTTTTTTGCCGTTTGCTTTTTTAATTTCGTTTGCTATTTCGTGTCCCATTTTAACGTCGAATTCCTGCAAGTTAGAGCAAGAAACGGGGTTGAAGTCTTTATTCCAAAAAGACTGTCTTTCGGTAATTGTTTCGGGGGCGTGAGAGCAACACGCGTCGATTTTTTCAAAATCCCACCCTTCGGGGTAGAAACCTTCGAGTAAACTTCCTTTTACGGTTGAAATAAAATTCATAACGTAATCTCCTTAATATTTTAATTTTTATTTTTGTTTTTTTAATTTTCGGAATATATTTTATCGACTACTTCC